>CASFQX010000221.1 GCA_949296375.1 uncultured Olsenella sp. | reverse complement strand
GGAGCGGGGCGTGCCCAGCCCGCGTGCGATCACACCGGCGTCCAGCAGGTGGGCGCCCATCTCGCGCAGGCGCTCGTCCACGCGCTCGGGCATCGTGAAGTTGCCGATGTTCACGGAGACGGGCGTGATCTCCTCGTCGTTCACGAACATGCGGCCCCCCTCGGCGAGGTAGTGCTGCGCGCGCAGGGCCTCCACGGCCTCGAAGGCCACAACCACGTCGGCGCAGCCGTCGTCGCAGACCATGGTGGAGACGTGCTCGCCCAGGCGGATGACGGTGCTCACCGAGCCGCCGCGCTGGCTCATGCCGTGGATCTCGGAGACCTTGACGTCGAGGCCGGCGCCGGCGGCGACCGTCGCCAGCAGCTTGCCCGCGAGGATCGTGCCCTGGCCGCCCACGCCCACGAGGAGGATGGTCTTGGTGCCGTCCACGACGGCACCGTTCTTCTCGGTATCAGCCATTGCTTACTCCTTCGTGATGCAGCCGAACGGGCAGGACTGGACGCACTGGTCGCACCCGACGCACTGCGTGGGGTCGATGACTGCGGTGCCGTCCTTGGCGCGCCCGAGGGCGGGGCAGCCGATCTTGATGCACTGGCCGCACGCGCGGCAGTCGCGGATCGTGGGCTCCTTGCCGCGGCTGCGGTCGATGAGGCGGCACGGCGCCTTGAAGACGATGACGGAGAGCTGCTCGGTGTTGGCCACGGCGGCCTTGAGCGCGGCGCGCACGGCCTTGAGGTCCTGGGCGTCAACCTCGACGACGTCCTCCACGCCCATGGCGCGGCACAGGGCGAGAAGGTCAAGCGCCTTGCCGCTCGGGTTGTCCAGCGGCCCGATCTTGTGCGAGCTGTCCGTGAGGGTGACGCCGTTCACGGGGTTGCCCTGCGTGCCGGTCATGGCCGTGGTGCGGTTGTCCAGGATGCAGAGGGTGCCGGTGCCGCCGTTGTAGATGGTGCCGAGCATGCTCGTGATGCCGGAGTGCGCGAAGGTGGAGTCGCCGATGACGCCCACGACGGGGCGACCGGTGCGCTCGGTGGCGCCGGCGAGCTCCATGCCGTGCGCCATGGAGAGCGAGGCGCCCATGTCGATGACCGTGTGGCACGCGCCGTAGGGCGCGACGGCGCCGAGCGTGTAGCAGCCGATGTCGCCGGTGACGATGGCCTTGAGGCGGCGCAGCTCGCAGAAGACGAGGCGGTGCGGGCAGCCGGGGCAGAACGCCGGCGGGCGCGGCGGGAGGTCCGTGGCGGCGTCGAGGTGCTCGGGCAGCTTCACGCCGAAGGAGGCGCGGATGAGCTGCGGCTTGAGCTCGCCGGCGACGGGCAGGGGAGCGGCGGGCGGCTCGGCGAGCTCGATGCCGAGGGCGCGGACGCGCGAGGAGAAGTAGTCGCTGGCCTCCTCGATGACGTAGCACGCGTCGACGGACGCGGCAAAGTCGGCGAGCGCGCGGGCGGGCAGCGGCCAGGCGAGGCCGAGCTTGAACGTGGAGGCCTCGGGTAGCGCCTCGCGGACGTGCTGGTAGACGGCGCCGGCGCAGATGACGCCGATCTTCTCGCTGCGGCGCTCGACCTTGTTGAAAGGGCAGGTCTCGGCGTAGGCCTCGAGCTCTGCCTGGCGCTCGTCCACCACCACGCGGCGCTTGACCGCGTTGGCCGGCATCATGACGTACTTGGGGATGTCGTCCGTGTAGTCGCGCGGGGCCACGGCCTCTCGGGCGCCGGTGGGCGAGACGAGCGTGCGGGTGTGCGCGATGCGCATGGTCTCGTGCAGCATGACCGGCGTGTCAAAGCGCTCGGAGAGCTCAAAGGCGGCGCTGGCCATCTCGTAGCAGTCTTGCGAGTCGGCGACGTCGAGGCAGGGGATGCGGCCGAAGGCGGCGTAGAAGCGCGAGTCCTGCTCGTTCTGGGACGAGTAGCAGGATGGGTCGTCGGCAGCCAGGAGCACGAGGCCGGCGTTCACGCCGGTGGAGGCGGCGGCCATGAAGGGGTCGGCGGCCACGTTGACGCCCACGTGCTTCATCGTGACGAGCGAGCGCACGCCTGCGATGGCGGCGCCGAGGCCCACCTCGAAGGCGACCTTCTCGTTGGGGGACCACTCGCAGTAGACGTCGTCCTTGCGCACGAGGGCCTCGAGCGTCTCGGTGGACGGCGTGCCGGGGTAGCCCACGCCGACGGCCACACCAGCCTCCCAGGCGCCCTGGGCGATGGCCTCGTTCCCGGACATGAGGTTCTTCTCCATGTCTCTCCTCTCCATTCAATTGGGGACAGGTACGAATCTGCAGGTAAAACCTGTCAAAAATGCTATCCCCGATACTTTTGGCAGGTTTTACCTGCAGATCCGTACCTGTCCCCTTTTATATGGCTAGCGGCGCGTCTCGCGGGCGACAAGCGACTCCGCCCCGTACTTGGCGCGCAGCGCCGGCTTCTCAATCTTACCCGTGGGATTTCTCGGCACGGGCGCAAAGATCACGCGACGCGGGCGCTTGTAGCGCGGCAGGCGTCCGCAGAACGTCTCGATGTCGCTCTCGGTGAGCGTGGCACCCGGTTTGAGCTCGATGATTGCCGCGGGGATCTCTCCCAGGCGTTCGTCGGGAAGGCCGATTACGGCAACGTCCTTGATCGCGGGGTGACCCATGAGGAAGTCCTCGATCTCCACGGGGTAGAGGTTCTCTCCGCCCATGATGATGACGTCCTTCTTGCGGTCGACGATCCAGTAGAAGCCGTCCTCGTCCTGGCGCGCCATGTCTCCGGTGTGGAGCCAGCCGTCCACGAGGGTCTCGGCCGTGGCCTCGGGGTCCTTGTAGTAACACTCCATGAGGCCCGGGCCCTGCACGCAGAGCTCGCCGACCTCACCGGGCGCGACCTCGGTGCCGTCCTCGTCCACGATCTTGCACTTCCAGCGGTAGCCGGGCACGCCGATGGCGCCCACGTGGTCGATGTTCTCGACGCCCAGGTGCACGCAGCCCGGACCCATGGACTCCGAAAGGCCGTAGTTGGTGTCGTAGTCGTGGTGCGGGAAGACCTCGCGCCAACGACGGATCAGCGAGAGGGGCACGGGCTGGGCGCCGATGTGCATGAGGCGCCACTGGTCGAGGTGGTAGTTGTCCGGGCGGACGATGCCCTCCTCGATGGCGACGAGGATGTCCTGCGCCCACGGCACGAGCAGCCACACGATCGTGCAGCCCTCGCTCGAGACGGTCTCCAGCACGGTCTTGGGCGAGACGCCGCGCAGAAGCACCCCGCGCCCGCCCACGAGCAGGCTCCCCAGCCAGTGCATGCATGCGCCCGTGTGGTAGAGCGGCGGGATGCAGAGGAACACGTCGTCGTGCGTCTGGCCGTGGTGGCGCTGCTCCATCTCGGCGGCCTGCGTGAGGCTCTGGTGGTGGTGCAGGATCGCCTTGGGGAAGCCCGTGGTGCCGGAGGAGAAGTAGATCGCGGCGTCCTCGTCGGCGGACAGCGGCACGCGCGGGTCCGCCGAGGAGCAGAGGCTCGCCAGCTCGCGATAGCTCTCCGCCCAGGTTGGGCAGTCGTCGCCCACAAAGAAGAGCAGGCGCCCCGCCTGGATGCGGTCCACGATCTCCTCCACGCGCCCGATGAACTCCGGGCCAAAAACGAGGATGTCCACGTCTGCCTTGTCCAGGCAGTACTCGATCTCGTCGGCGGAGTAGCGGAAGTTCAGCGGTACCACCGTGGCGCCCGACTTGAGCACGCCAAAGTAGAGCGGCAGCCACTCGATGCAGTTGTAGAGCAGGATGGCCACCTTGTCGTCCTTGCGCACGCCGCGCGACAGCAGCAGGTTGGCAAAGCGGTTGGCCTTCTCGTCAAAGACGGACCAGGTCATCTCGCGGCGGAACGGCTCGTCGTCGGTGGTCTCCACCAGGTCGTAGTCGCGCCAGGTGATGTGGCGGTTCTCGCGCCGCTCGGGGTTGACCTCCACGAGGGCTACCTCGTTCGGGTACTTCTCGGCGTTCGTGCGCAGCATGTCGACGATGGTCATGTTCTGGCCTTTCGGGTCTTGGAGCACAGTTCCCACATAATAGCCCGCCGACGCCCGTTCGAGGCGGCTGCGTGCGGCGCGGTAACGTTCCCGTGACGTGCCGAGGCAGAAAAACGGGCGTCCGGTGTCACTTTGAGCCTCGTTTGTGTGGATGAGTCTGTCGCAGCCGAAGATTCCTGTTCCGTCCGACAGCGTTTCCCCAGATAGAGGTTTCAGAATCTATGCTCTTTTTCAAAAGCGAGAAAAGAATCCACACAAACGAGGCCCAAAGTGACACCGGAGGGCTGAAATACTGCCTCGAGCCCTCTTCAGGTCCCTTTTGTAGTCACACCCACATGCTATGGAAGGCTATGCCTGTGCTACCCTCGTGGCGAGAAGACCACGGACTCGGGAGGTCACATGAGACGGCTGCTCGTGGTGGAGGACGATGCGCGCCTGCGCGACGAGCTCTGCGTGCTGCTCGGGCGCAACGGCTACGAGGCCGAGGCTCTCACGAGCTTTGAGGACGTGGCCGCGCAGATCCTGGCCGCGGCTCCGGACCTGGTGCTGCTGGACCTTAACCTGCCCGGCGTCGACGGCACCTACGTCTGCCGCGAGGTGCGCCGCAAGAGCGCAGTGCCCATCGTCGTGGTGACCTCCCGCGACAACGACATGGACGAGCTGCTCACTCTATCCTTCGGCGCGGACGACTTCGTGCCCAAGCCCTACAACGACCAGGTCCTTCTCGCCCACGTGGCGACGGTCCTCAAGCGAAGCTACGGCGAGGGGGCGACCTCAGCGGAGATCAGCCACGGCGGCGTTACGCTGGATACGGCGCGCTGTTGCGTGAGCTACCAGGGTCGCACTGCCGAGCTCACCAAGAACGAGCTGCGCATCCTCGCGCTGCTCATGCGCAATGCCGGTGCGGTGGTGAGCCGCCAGCGCATCCAGGAGGAGCTCTGGGCATCCGACGAGTTCGTGGATGACAACACGCTCACGGTGAATGTGAGCCACCTGCGCGCCACCCTCGCCAAGATTGGTGTGGAGGACTTCGTGCGCACCAGGCGCGGAATGGGCTACCTGGTGGAGTAGGGGGCGAGAAGAACGTGGGCTTTGGCGCGTACATCGCCGACCGGTTGGCCCCGCTCGCCGTGGGCGTGGCGGCACTTGCGTTTGCCGCCCTGGTCATGGTCGTGTACGGACTGGATGCGGCAGCGGTGGCATTTGTCTGCGGGGCGCTCGTGCTCGCGGCGGCGGTGGCACTCGTGCTGGACTGGCTGCATAGGCGCGCGTTCTACCGGCGGCTTGAGGACGCTCTGAGCTCACTGGACGAGACCTACCTCGCCACCGAGCTCGTTGATCGTCCAGGTTTTCCCGAGGGCCAGCTCTTCTATGACGCGCTCGACCGTGAGTCCCGCGCCATGCGCGACCGCATTGCAGCGGCGCGCCGCCGCTCGCGCGAGTACCGCGAGTACGTGGAAACTTGGGTTCACGAGATCAAGACGCCGATCGCAGCCGCGCACCTCGTGGCTCGCAACAACCCCTCGCCGGCCACGGAGTCCATGGACGCTGAGCTTGACCAGATCGAGGGTTACGTGGAGCAGGCGCTCTACTACTCTCGCGGCACCTCGCTCGACCGTGACTTCCAGATTCGCCAGATCGTGCTGGCAGAGGTGGTGCGTGACGCGCTGCGCCACAAGGCCCGCACGCTGATTGGCGCGCATGTGGTTCCTGAGCTGGGCGAGCTCGACCTAACGGTGCGTGCTGACCCCAAGTGGCTGGCGTTCGTGATCGGCCAGGTGCTTGTGAACTCTGCCAAGTATCGGGGCGAGAAGGACAGTGAGGGCTGCATCCGCATCTGGGCCGAGCGCCGCGAGACCGGCCTCGACGCCTGGGAGACGGTGCTTGCGATGGCCGACGACGGAGTGGGCATCCCGGCCTCCGACGTGGGTCGCGTCTTTGATAAGGGCTTCACCGGCGAGAACGGCCGACGCTTTGCGCGCTCCACCGGCATGGGGCTCTATCTTGTGCGCGAGCTCTGCGACAAGATGGGTGTACGTACGTGGCTCGAGTCCGAGGAGGGCGTCGGCACGACCGTCTACCTCGCCTTCCCCGACATGGCCCTTCAATAGGGGACAGGTACGGAGCCGCAGGTGAAACCTGCCAATAATACGAGACAACTTTTGGCAGGTTTCACCTGCGGCTCCGTACCTGTCCCCTATTGAAGGTCAAAGCTTATGAAAGCGTAAGGGAGCGATAAGCGCATTCGATGGCATCGTCCTTCTCGCCGGGCGAGTATTGTCGTGTACCAGAACCCAGATGAGAGGATCATCATGGCACCTTTGCACGCCCAGCATGCCCAGCCCGTACAACCAGTCCTGTCCTGCCGGGACGTGGAGAAGCTCTACGGTACCCGCGACAACGTCACGCGTGCCCTCGACGGCGTCTCGCTCGACGTTGCGGCCGGCGAGTACGTTGCCATCATGGGCCCGTCCGGCTCGGGTAAGACCACGCTCCTGAACTGCATCTCCACGATCGACCGTCCCACCTCCGGCCACATCTACGTGGACGGTCAGGACATCACTGCCCTTCGAGCGCACCAGCTCTCCAAGTTCCGCCGAGAGCGGCTGGGCTTCGTCTTCCAGGATTCCAACCTGCTCGACACCCTCACTGCGCGCGAGAACATCGCCCTCGCGCTCACGATCAACCGCACGCCCGCCAAGGAGGTCGCCGCCCGCGTTGCCGCCGTGGCGCAGCGCCTCGGCGTCGCCGACGTGCTCGACAAGTTCCCGCACGAGATGTCCGGCGGTCAGAAGCAGCGTGTGGCAGCGGCCCGCGCCATCGTGACGGACCCGTCGCTGGTCCTGGCAGACGAGCCCACCGGCGCCCTCGACTCGCGCAACTCGCGCCTGCTCCTAGAGAGCCTCGAGAGCCTCAACGACGCCGGTGCCACGATCATCATGGTCACGCACGACTCCTTCGCCGCGAGCTACGCCCGCCGTGCCCTCTTCCTCAAGGACGGCCGCGTCTGGAACGAGCTCGTCCGCGGCGCCAAGACGCGCAAGACCTTCTTCAACGAGATCATGGACGTCGTGTCCTTCCTGGGAGGGGAGGGCGCAGATGTACGCTAGGATCGCGCTCGGCAACGTCCGCAAGTCCTTCCGGGACTTCGCGGTCTTCTTCCTCACACTGGCATTTGGCGTCTGCGTGTTCTACGCCTTCGGCTCGATCACCGACCAGGCCGCCGTCATCCAGATGGCGGAGGACCAGCGTCGCATGGTGCAGGCGCTCGCGGACATCCTCTCCGGCCTCTCCGCGTTCGTTGTCGTCATCCTCGGATTTCTCGTGGTCTACGCCAACCGCTTCCTCATCCGGCGACGCAAGCGCGAGTTTGGCATCTACCTCACGCTGGGCATGGACATCCGCCATGTGTCGTGGATCGTGGTCATAGAGACGCTCGTCGTGGGTGTGGTCGCGCTCGGGGTGGGCCTGCTTCTGGGCCTCGCGCTCTCGCAGGTCATGATGTACGTCACCGCCGGGCTCTTCGAGGCCACGATCAAGGGCTTCGTCTTTGCGTTCTCGCCGTCGGCGTGCCTCTCGACGGTGGCCTGTTTCGCGGGCATCTTCCTGGTGACGCTCTTCTTCAACGTGACCACGGTCAGCCGCTACAGGCTCATCGACCTCATCAATGCGGACAAGACGAGCGAGAAGGTCCGTCTGCGCAGCCTTCCGCTCTCCGTTGTGCTATTCCTCGCGTCGCTTGTGCTCGTCGGTGTGGCGTACAAGGTCCTGCTCGAGCACGGCATGATGGAGGAGGGCCCGTACTTCACGATCGCCACGGGGCTCGTCACGGTGGGCACGCTGCTCTTCTTCTTCTCGATCTCCGGCTTTGCCCTGCGCGCCCTACAGGCGAGCCCGCGCGCTTACCTCTCCGGCCTCAACATGTTCGTGATGCGCCAGCTCAACAGCCGCATCAACACCGCCTGGCTCTCCATCTCGTTGGTCTGCGCGATGCTCTTCCTCGCGATCTGCGGCGTGTGCACGGGCTTCTCGGTGGCCACGGGCATGAACGAGAGTCTGCGCGTGGGCACGGTCTACGACATGTCGCTCATAAGCTATCCCATGGGCATGGCCGTGATGGAGGCGGCGCCGCACGAGGAGGGCCCGGCCGCGGCGGACGGCTACGACGCCATCGCGCGGCTGCGCGCGGACATCCCCAACTACGACGATCTCTTCCGCGACGCCGTGCAGGTCAACCAGTACACCTACGACGCTGCCGGCAACCCACTCGTGGACACCACCGTGGAGGAGCTCTTCGCCAACACCGACTTCACGGGCAACGCCACCGTTCAGACCATGATGCAGGGCAACACTGCGCAGCGCCTCACTGTCGTTCCCGTCTCCGAGTACAACACGCTGGCGCAGATGGCGGGCGAGAAGACCGTGGAGCTCGCGGCGGGTGAGTGTCTGCTCTGGAACGACCTCTCGTCCCTCGACGAGCTCTGGGACTCCGTGACCGCGCAGAACCCGGAGGTCGAGGTAGGCGGTCAGACGCTGCGCTTTGCCGAGGAGCCGCTCGTGCACCTGCTCTTCTCGGACACGGCCGCCGGCGGCACGGTCTCCGGCGCCCTCGTGGTCCCGGACGACATGGTGCCCGCAGGCGCCGGCCCCAGCGTCACCGCGGTGAACCTCATGTACGCCGGCGACCGCACGGAGGTCGAGCCCGCCGCCGTCGCCGCGATCGAAGAGGCCTACGGCGACATCATGGGCCAGGGATCCACGCTCGATGCCTGGCCGGTCTGGACCGCCACAACCGCCCAGAACCTGCTCGACCAGTCCTCCGGCACCACCGTCGTGGTCACCTACCTGGCCATCTACATCGGCGTGGTCCTGCTCGTGTGCTGCGCGACGGTGCTCGCCCTGCAGCAGCTCTCCGAGGCGGCGGACAACGTGGGCCGCTACCGCGTGCTCTCCGAGCTCGGTGCCGAGAAGCGCATGATAGACCACGCCCTTCTCGCCCAGATCGGCGTGTACTTCCTGTTCCCGCTGGTGGTTGCCGTGGCGCACGCGGCGGTGGCGCTCTCCGTGGTGAACGACATCGTGGCGCTGCTCACGGGCTTTCAGATCGGGACGGCGCTCGTGGGGACGGTCGCCTTTGTCGTGGCGCTCTACGGCGGCTACTTCCTCGTGACCTACCTCACGTCGCGGAGCATGCTCGCCCGCGGGTAGGTCGTCCACGAGATAGCCACGCTTTCGGCTGCGCTTCCATGCCGCCGACAAGAACGGGGCCGGCGCCCAGGTGGGAGCCGGCCCCGCAGCGTGCGGAAATGTCAGAGCCTTCGGCTAGTCGTCCTTCTCGCCGGAGAGGGAGGCGTAGAACGTGGCGTGATCGAAGACGTCCTTGATGGTCTGGCCGTTGACGAAGGGGAGCGCGAGGAACTCGTCGACGGTGGGGACGAGCTCGGAGCAGTCGACGAAGTGGTTCTTCTCGTTGCGGCGGCTCGTGTCCTGCGCGCGCCAGGACTCATAGTTGCAATCGGTGAGGTAATAGACGCTGGAGCCGATCTTCATGTAGACCGAGTGATTGCAGTGCAGGTACTCGACCAGACCCTCGTAGTTGATGTCGAGAGCCTCGGCTGCCTTCTTTCCCATGGCGATCCCCTTTCGTCGGAGGCCAATCGGACGTTAGCAAGACTATAACCCGCCCGGCGGACGGTTATGCGCACGTTTGCGAAATGTTAGGCGAGCGTTGTCTGAGCGGTCAGCGGACGGCGTCGCGGGAGGTGCCGCGGGAGGTGCCGAGAAGAACGCGCTCCAGCTCGGCAGGCGTGTCCACAAAGGTGGTGGCGCCGGCGGCGAGAAGATCGTCCACGCTGCGAAATCCCCAGGTGCAGCTGATGCACGGGCAGCCCACGCTCGCTGCCGTCTGCACGTCAACCTCGGAGTCGCCGATGTATGCCATGCTCTCGCGCGAGGCGCCCATGCGCTCGAGTGCCGCCTCCACCATGTCCGGCGCCGGCTTCTTGCGGATCCCTGCCGCCTCGCTCTCGCCGAGGACGGCGTCGAAGGCGTCGGGGAACTGGTGCGCCACGAGCTCCTGTACGGCAAAATCACCCTTGTTGGAGACCACGGCCAGACGCACGCCCTCCTCGCGCAGGTGGGCCAGGAGCTCGGGAATGCCAGGGTAGGGGTCGGTGTGGTCTTCGCAGTGGGCGGCGTAGTGCGCACAGAAGTCCTCGTAGACGGCGTCTTGCTCAGCCGCGCCGGTGCCGGCGGGCACGGCTCGCTCGATGAGCTTGCGGATGCCGTTGCCCACAAAGCGTCGCACGTCGTCGAGGGTATGCAGCGGCATGTCGTGCGCGGAGAGCGCGGCGTTGGTGGAGATCCAGAGGTCCTCGATGGTGTTGAGCAGGGTTCCGTCTAGGTCAAAGACGGCGGTTGCGTACGCGGGCATGGGCATCCTTCGCTTGGGAATCTGAGCGAGACTGATTCTCGCACTTTTTCCGTTGCGTCACAGGGTTGCCATGCCTCGAGGTAGGGGCGTCGCCATGCCGTCTGTTCGCCTACCTGCATGCCATGCCGCTGCCACGCCACATGCGCCGCGCTACAGGGAGGGCGAGAACCGCTTGCTCCTGTCGTACCAGATGGCGAGCTTGTGGGGCGGGAGCTTGTCCAGGTCATAGAAGAGGGAGGCAAGGGGAGTGTCAAGGCTGTCAGCGATCTTGACGAGCATGTCGAGAGAGGCGTTCTCCTTGCCGAGGATGAACTGGTTGAGGTGAGAGCGGTCGATGGATGCGATGGCTGCTAGCTGCGACTGGTTGTAGCCGCGCTCGGAGCAGAGTCGGAGGATGGTCTCCCCGACCTGCTTTCTAACAAAGATGCATGTCTCTCTGGTGTCCATAGGGCAATCCTACGGTGTGCCCGTTGTTAAGCTGTTGGACATAACCAACTGAAATCTCTAGGTCCAAGCAGGTAAATGCCGGTGAAATGGCAAAATGCGCAATACCCCCGGGTATGACTTTTCATTCCATCACGTATTATGGTGCCGTGCAAACGTTTCGGGTTGTTGTATTCGAGGGACTTCTCGCTGCCAACGGGCGTGCCTGTAGTAAAATCACCCCCGCTGCGCGCCCGCCGTCTACGCGCGTCGCAGCCATCCGGAAGGCGCCGCCCGTACGGCACGGGGCGGCAGGACGAGAAAGGCATCACATGGACTCCCACACCATGCACACCCACACCTGCGGCGAGCTTCGCCGCGAGCACATCGGCCAGACGGTCACGCTGACCGGCTGGGTCTGGCACCGCCGCGACCACGGCGGCCTCATCTTCGTTGACCTGCGCGACCGCGAGGGCGTGACGCAGGTCTCCTTTGACCCGGAGCACTCCGGCGGCGAGGCGTTCCACGCGGCAGAGACCATCCGCTCCGAGTGGCCGATCAAGGTCACCGGCGTGGTGCGCGAGCGTCCCGAGGGTATGGAGAACAACAAGATCGCCACGGGCGAGGTCGAGGTCCTCATCGACCAGATCGAGGTCCTCAACTCCTCCAAGACGCCGCCCTTCCAGATCGAGGACCACGTGGACACCTCCGAGGACGTCCGCCTGCGCTACCGCTACCTCGACCTGCGCCGCCCGCGCATGACTGCCAACCTCAAGATGCGCTCCGATTTCACCTTCGCGCTGCGCCAGGCGCTGCACGACCGCGACTTCCTCGAGGTGGAGACCCCCGCGCTCTTCAAGTCCACGCCCGAGGGCGCGCGCGACTTCCTCGTGCCGAGCCGCACCCAGCCCGGCCACTTCTACGCGCTGCCGCAGTCCCCGCAGCTCCTGAAGCAGCTCCTCATGGTCGGCGGCGTTGAGCGCTACTACCAGGTTGCCAAGTGCTTCCGCGACGAGGACCTCCGCGCCGACCGCCAGCCCGAGTTCACGCAGGTGGACATCGAGATGAGCTTCGTCGAGCAGGATGACGTCATGGGCGCGCTCGAGGACGTGCTGGCGGACGCCTTCGCCAAGATGGGCGTCGAGATGCCCACGCCGCTGCGCCGCCTGGACTACTGGGACGCGATGGACACCTACGGCTCCGACAAGCCGGACACCCGCATCGGCATGGAGCTCCACGACGTGACCTCGATCTTCTCGGCCTCCAAGTTCAAGCTCTTCGCGAGCGCGGCTGCCACCGACGGCCAGTACGTCAAGGCCATCAACGCCAAGGGCGCCGGCGCCTGGCCGCGTGCGCAGATCGACAAGCTGGCCAACGTCGCCGCCGAGTTTGGCGCCAAGGGCCTCGCGTGGATCGCGTTCCGCGAGGACGGCTCCGTGAACAGCCCCATCGTCAAGTTCTTCTCCGATGAGGAGATGGAGGCCCTCAAGGCCGAGATGGGCGTCGAGCTGGGCGACCTCGTGATGTTTGCCGTGGCCGACCGCAAGACGGCTGACGAGATCCTGGGCGGCATGCGCCTGCACATGGCAAACGCGCTGAACGTCCCGCGCGATGGCCACGACTTCCTCTGGGTGGTCAACTTCCCGCTCTTCCACTGGGACGACGAGGCAAAGCGCTACGAGGCCGAGCACCAGCCCTTCACCCTGCCCACCGAGCTCGACGTCGAGAAGATCAAGGCCGACCCGCTGGCCATCGGCTCCGCCACGTACGACTTCGTCATGGACGGCTGCGAGGCGGGTGGCGGCGGCATGCGTATCCACAACTCCCAGATGCAGCTTGACATGCTCGAGCTCATGGGCTTCTCGGTGGAGCGCGCCCGCGAGCAGTTTGGCTTCCTGATGGACGCCCTCGAGTACGGCGCGCCCCCGATGGGCGGCTTCGCGCTCGGCCTCGATCGTGTGTGCATGCTGCTCGCAGGGGAGGACTCCATCCGCGACGTCATGGCGTTCCCCAAGACGTCCTCTGGCAGCGACCTCATGTCCGAGGCCCCCAGCGAGGTCTCCACGAAGCAGCTCAAGGAGGTCGGCCTGCGCCTCCTCTAGCGCCGTCGACGAGAAAGGATTGCCATGGACGAGAAGAACGAGAGCCGTGCCGAGAAGGTCGTGGGACTTCAGAAGAGCACCGCAAAGTTCTACGGGGCCATCTTTCTGGTGTTGGTGATCATCGTCGTTGTCTGGATGATTGTCTCCAACCTCTAGCGAGCGACAAGAACGCGCGCTCCGGGCCCGTCTCCGCGTGATCGCGGCGGCGGGCCCGTTCTTCTCGCCTTCCTCCGCTGCCCCTGCTGCGCGAAGTCTGACTTTTGCACGAGCGTGGCGAGCTTCAACATGGGTGCGAACCATATAGCACCAGGTAGAGGCTTTGCGACCAGACAAGGACCTGACGAAAAGCCCCTCTCGCTCGTGCAAAAGTCAGGTTTTGTGCAGCCGGAGGATTTTTCTCACTAGCCACCTGCGCAAACGCAATGAACCGCAGCTCGCGGCCACACGACGCACCGCATTTCCGTCCGGTCGAACCGCTATTCTAGAGGGCGAGAAAATCACAGGCCTTCCCGCCCTGCAAAGGATCCCGCATGGCATTCGTCCACCTGCACAACCACTCGGACTTCTCGATCCTCGACGCCGCGACGCGCGTCTCGGATATGGTCAAGCGCGCCGTTGACCTGGGCATGCCGGCCCTGGCCCTCACCGACCACGGCTACATGTTTGGCATCCCGGACTTTGACACGGAGTGCCGCAAGTACAACTCGGCCCAGAAGGACATGGGCCAGTGGCGTCATGACGTCGAGTGCTTCCAGAAGGGCTGGGAGCTGGAGGAGCCGGAGCCGGACCCCGAGGACGCCGCCCCGCACGACCGCGTTCACGCGCAGTGGGCCTCCGACGTGCGCATCTGGGAGGAGACCCACGACCTTGACGCCGTGCGCGCCAACCGCCCGAGCCTGCTCATCAAACCGATCTTTGGCTGCGAGGCCTACTTCATCACGGACGACTGCATCGAGCAGGGCACCAAGCAGCATCGTTACCACCTGATCCTGCTCGCCAAGAACGAGACCGGCTACGTCAACCTCATGAAGATGATGAGCGAGGCGGCCTCCGGCGACATGTTCTACTACTACCCGCGCACCACCCTCGACATGCTGC
>CASFQX010000220.1 GCA_949296375.1 uncultured Olsenella sp. | reverse complement strand
GCGTCTGGAGGCCCTGCTGCCCTACGGCACCCGCGGCATGTGGGTCTGCACGTTCCACGCCATGTGCGTGCGGATGCTGCGCGAGGACCCGGAGCTCATCGGGTATCGCCCCAACTTCACCATCTACGATGACGACGACTCGCGCCGCCTGGTCAAGACCATCATGGCGGACCTGGACATAGACCAGAAGCAGTTCCCGATGAACTCGATCCGCGCCAAGATCTCCGCGGCCAAGAACGCGATGGTGGGCCCGGACGAGATGTCAAGCTCCTCCAACCCGGCGGACCGCGCAGCGGCGCGCGTCTACCGCGAGCTGGACCGTCGCCTCGCCAAGGCAAACGCCATGGACTTTGACGACCTTCTCGTCAAGACCTTCGAGCTGCTCTCCAAGCGCCCGGAGGTCCTGGAGCGCTACCAGGACCGCTTCCGCCAGATCAGCGTTGACGAGTACCAGGACACCAACCACGTCCAGTACGCCATCACCAACCTCCTAGCCGCACGCCACCGCAACCTCATGGTCGTGGGCGATGACGACCAGTCCATCTACTCCTGGCGAGGAGCGGACATCCAGAACATCCTGGACTTTGAGAAGGACTACCCGGACGCCCACGTGGTGCGCCTAGAGCAGAACTACCGCTCCACGGGCCACATCCTGGCGGCCGCCAACGCGGTGGTTGCCAACAACTCCCGCCGCAAGCCCAAGCGTCTCTTCACGGACGCCGGCGACGGCGAGAAGATCCAGGTCTTCCAGGCCTCCGACGAGCGTGACGAGGGCCGCTGGATAGGCTCCGAGATCGAGAAGCTCCATGACGGCGGCACGAGCTACGACGACATGGCCGTCTTCTACCGCACCAACGCACAGTCGCGCATCCTCGAGGACATGTTCCTGCGCGCGGGCGTGCCCTACAAGATCGTGGGCGGCACGCGCTTCTTCGACCGCGCCGAGGTCCGCGACGTCATGGCCTACCTCAAGCTCGTCGTGAACCCGGACGACGACGTGGCCGCCCTGCGCGTGGTCAACACGCCGAGGCGCGGCGTGGGCACCACCTCCATCAACAAGATTCGCGAGCTGGCGACGGACGAGGGCATCTCGTTCTTCTCGGCCTGCCAGATGGCGATTGCAGAGACGGGCCTCCTAGGCGCGAAGGTGCGCTCGGCGCTGGCGGAGTTCACCGGCGTGATCGAGGCGAGCCGCCACTTCACGGGCGAGCTTGCGGACGTTGTGGAGGCCATCGTGGACCGCGCGCGGCTCATCCGTGCCCTCGAGGCCGAGCACTCCGTGGAGGCCGACGGCCGCATCGAGAACATCAAGGAGTTCATGGGCGTCGCCGCCGAGTTCGACGAGACGCACGACACGGTGGAGACGCTCGAGTCCCTGGCGCAGCTCCGCGCGGCGGGCGCGCTCGAGTTGGACTCTGTCCCGAGTGCAGCGAGCGCCGAGCCGGAGGCAAGCTGGACGGCGCCCAGGCCTCCCGTGGCCTCGGAGAAGCTGCCGGCACTCATCGAGTGGCTGGCCCTGCGCTCCGACCTCGACTCCCTCGCCGGACAGACGCACGCCGTTACCATGATGACCATCCACTCGGCCAAGGGCCTGGAGTTCCCGGTGGTCTTCGTGGCCGGCATGGAGGAGGGCATCTTCCCGCATGCCTCCTACGACGGCGACGAGGCGAGCGTGGAGGAGGAGCGCCGCCTGGCCTACGTTGCCATAACGCGCGCCCGCAAGCGGCTCTACCTCACGCATGCCACCACGCGGCGCACCTATGGCTCCGTGCAGGCCAACGCGCCGAGTCGCTTCTTGCGCGAGATTCCGGAGGTGGACGTGGAGCGCGTGGGCGTGGGCTCCTCGGGCTTTGCCGGCGTGGGCTGGGAGAAGCGTGGAGACCGTCACGGCACTTTCGGCAGCGGTCGCGGCTCGTCGGTCTACGGTGGCAACGTCTTTGGCTCGCGCACGCGCTCGACGGGAGGCTCTTCTCGCCCTGCCGCCGCGCCTGCCCCCGTGGGCCCCAAGCCGGACGCCGCCCGCGCGGCAGCGAGCTTTGCCGCCGGTGACCACGTCTCGCACAAGACCTTTGGCCCGGGCGTGGTTCTCGCTGCCTCCGGCGACACGATCGAGGTCAAGTTCACGCGCACCGGCAAGACGAAGAAGCTCCTCAAGGGTTTTGCCCCCATCGTCAAGATCGAGGGGTGATACGAAGGGACAGTCCCTTCGTATCATTTATGCGTACGCATAAGTTCCGGCATGTCAGACGTTGATTTATGCGTTCGCATAAATCAAGCTTGTGACGGACGAGAGGAACGTGATGGAGCACTTCTTTGGCATAGACGCGGGCGGGTGGCTCGACAAGGTCATCGCGCTCGTCGTGGCGGTGGCCATAGCCCTCGTGATCCAGCGCGTGGTGGTGCGCCTCATGCACAAGGTGCTGGACGCCTCCAACCTGCCGAGCGCCTCGCTCTTCATCAACATCGTGCGCGCCGTCATCTGGGCGCTCGCCCTTCTCAGCGTGATGCGGCCGGTCTTTGGCGTTGACCCCGCGGGCTTTGTGGCCGCCCTCGGCGTGGTGTCCATCGCGGTCTCGCTGGGCATGCAGGACACGATCTCCAACATCATCGGCGGCATCAGCCTCATGCTGAGCAAGTCGGTCCAGCCCGGGGACCACATCTCCGTGGGCGACGTGACGGGCGAGGTCGTGGACGTCAACTGGCGCAGCACCACCGTCCTCATGCGCGGCGGCGCCGAGGAGGTCATCCCCAACTCGGTGCTCTCCAAAACCGCGCTCACGCGCATCACGCCCTGGACCGTGGGCTACTGCGGCGTGCCCATCGCGGTGGTGCCGGGCGCGGATCTGAACGCCGTCGCGCGGGAGTGCCGCGAAGTCGCGGAGCGCGAGCTCGCGGACCTTCTCGACCCCGAGTTCGAGACGGACGTGATCTTCACGGCGTTCACCGCCTACGGCACGCAGGGCGAGGTGCGCCTGCACGTCCTGCCCGACGTTGTCTTCTCCACGGCGCAGGACCGTCTGGCGCGCGCCCTCTCCGGCATGAGCTGGCTCGCGAGCGCGCTGTAGCCGCGGCGCCTGACCCCGGGCTTACCGAGCCTTACGAAATCGCGCTGCGAATTGAGACGGCGCCCTTACCCCGCCCTGTTGTTTGGGGCGTAGTGTCCCTCTCTGGTGAATTAGCTTGCCGATTGCAGGCTTAAGCTGAGAGATGGGAGTTTGGGATGTCTGGTTTCTCCATTCGTCCGCGCGGCGGCGTTTCCCGCCGCGGCTTTCTGAAGCTGTCCATAGCACTCGGAGGGGGCGCTGCCGCCGTCGCAGCGACGACTCCCGAGGCCGCGCTCGCCGCAGAGAGCCCGGCATACCCGGACTCGTTCACCTTTGCCGTGATGAGCGACGTCCACCTCTTTGCGCCCGAGTTCTGGAGCGACTGCCCCGACTACACCACGGCGGAGAACTCCGACCGCAAGATGTTCCGTGAGAGCTCCGACATCCTGGACAAGGCACTCGCCGACGTCGTGGCAGCCAAGCCGGATATGGTCTTTGTTCCCGGCGACCTCACCAAGGACGGCGAATACGCCTGTCACGAGTGGGTACGCGACCGCTTTGCCGCCGCCAGGCAGCAGCTCGCCTCCGCTGGCACAGACACCCAGTTCTACGTGATCAACGGCAACCACGACCTCAACAACCATCACGGCAAGGACTTCTCGTCCGGCGCCGCCGCAGACGCCGAGCGCACCGATCCCCTGACCTACAAGTCCCTCTGGGCCGAGTGCGGCTACACGGACACGGTCGTCTACGACGTTGACGGCACCGCGGACGGCAGCCTCTCCTACGTGGCGCACCCGTGCCCCGGCCTCACGCTGATCGCCGTGGACACCTGCAAGTACAACGTTGCCGCCGATGACGGGACGCTCGCCCAGGAGACGGGCGGCCACGTCCCCGCCGATCTTCTCGCCTGGGTCTGCGACCAGGCCCGCGAGGCGCGCGCCGCCGGTGACGTGGTCGTCGCCTTCCAGCACCACGGCATCGTCCCGCACTTTGGCTACGAGCCCGTCATCTTTGGCGAGTACCTCGTGGACGACTACGAGACCGTGGCCAAGGCCTACGCCGACGCCGGCATCTCCGCCGTCTTCACCGGCCACATGCACGCCAACGATGTCGCGGCGGCCACCTATGGCGAGAACACCATCTACGATATCGAGACCGGCTCGCTCGTGACCTACCCGTCCCGCATGCGCATGGGCTCCCTCGAGTTTGCGCAGAAGGGCGGGAAGCTCGAGTGCACGCTGACGGTGGACTCTCACGACCTGGGCGACGTGACGCTCGACGAATGCGGCCTTGCCACCACCGCCGGCATCACCGCCTACGGCAAGGAGCGCACGCTCACCGTGGACTCCATCCAGACCATGCTCGGCGGGATGTTCGTGCAGCCGCTGCTCGCGCAGTACGCGCCCCTGGGCATCAAGGGCATCATAGCGAGCCTGCTGCCCTCGCTCGGCGGCGACGCCTTTGCGGGCGTGACCACGGAGAACCTCAACGCCACGCTGTGGAGTCTCGTCACCACCCAGATCCTGCCGCAGGGCTTTGACGTGGGCATCGTGATCCCGGACGTGCCGATCGTTAAAGACGTCCACATCTACTACAACCCGGAGACCTCGCGCATCGAGGCCTGGACCGTGACCGAGACCGAGGACGTGGCCGCCGTCTCCGACGTCACCTACACGCTCCCGGAGGAGGCCTCGCGCCAGTTTGCCGCCGACCTCGCCCAGGTCCCGGCGACCATGGCGGTTGAGCCCAACGTCTGCCTGCTCTACATCACGCAGGAGACCTTTGAGGCCTTCCTCGAGAAGACCTACGGGGAGATTGACCTCGAGGCGCTCTCCGCCGAGGGCCAGGCCAAGCTCCTCTCGATCGTGAACCTCCTCGTGCGCCTGCTCATCACGGCCGCCGTCGACGAGGCCCCGCACAGCCTCCTCGACCTCGTCGACTTCTGCTACCAGGCGCACCTCATGGGCTGCGAGAAGGCCGAGGGCTGGGTCGAGACGACCATTGAGGCGATCCCGGGTGAGAGCGGGCTTCTCGCCAGCGTCGTTGCGAGTGGCGTCAACGCCGGTCTGGCCGACCAGGAGTTCGTGGACTTTGCCGCGAGCATCGAGCTCGACGCCAAGACGCTGCTCAAGAGTGACGTGGTCCTCATCGGATCAATCGCCATCAACATGGTCGCGGGCATGATGGAGAACGTCAAGGCGCTGCTCGACACGGTCGTCGACATGACGGGCCTCGACCTCGGCGCGACGCTCGCCGGCCTGGTCGCCGGCCTCGACCTCATGGGCCAGCCCGTTCCCGCGCTCGCCCAGAACGCGCTCGACACGCTGGTGCACGACACCAACGTCACGGAGGACCACGACTTCTCGCTCGAGGCGTCCGCGACGGTCCCGAGCGATTCGGATGACGACCCCGACCAGGACGTCGTGGACAAGTCCGGGCTCCAGGCGGTCGTCGACCATGCCGAGGGCCTCGAGCTTGCCGGTGCCTCGCAGGCTGCGCTCGACAAGTACTACGCGGCCCTCGCCGCGGCGCTGCGCGTCATGAGCGACCCCAGCGCGACCGAGGCCCAGGTGGCCCAGGCCCGCGCCGACCTTGCCGTTGCGATCGAGGCGGTCGAGAAGAGCCAGTCCGCCCAGGGCGGCAACTCTGGCGACGACGGCCAGGGCGGCAACGATGGCCAGGACGGCGGCTCCGGCAACGGCGCCGGCAACGCTGGCGGCGGAAGCCAGCCCGGCACCGGCAACGCCGGAGGCTCGGGCAGCGGTGGCACCCTTCCCCAGACCGGCGACGCCTCCAACATGGCAGTCGTGACGGCCGCGGCCGTGCTCGGCGGCGCCGCGCTCGCAGCGGGCCTCGGCGCTCGCGTGACGGGCGGCTCTGAGGAGTAGCCCCGCAGACGGATCTCCCCACGCGCCCCCTCTCGCTACCTCCTCGGCGAGAGGGGCGCGCTGTCCCTCGTGCCTCCTGTACACGATCGGACCCGCTACACTGGGGGGCGAGAAGAACCTCGTCCCAGGGAGTCCCATGGAGAAGATCGCAAGCTTCACCGTCAACCACCTCACGCTCGAGCCGGGGGTCTACGTGAGCCGCGTGGACGCCGACCCCGCCACGGGCGCCGTGGTCACCACCTTTGACCTGCGTCTCACCGCGCCCAACCGCGAGCCGGTGATGGATACCGCCGCCGTCCACGCGATCGAGCACCTGGGCGCCACCTACCTGCGCAACGACCTCGCGTGGCGCGATCAGGTGGTCTACTTTGGCCCGATGGGCTGCCGCACGGGCTTCTACCTCATCCTCTTTGGGTCTCACACCTCCGCCGAGGTGGCACCGCTCGTGCGCTCGTGCTTTGAGTTCATCCGCGACTTCGAGGGGGAGATCCCGGGTGCGCACCCGGAGGAGTGCGGCAACTGGCACGACGCCGACCTTGCGCAGGCCCGCTGGTGGGCGCGCCGCTATCTGGAGAACACGCTGAACGACATCGACGAGTCGCACCTCGTCTACCCGGAGAGCTAGGGGGCACACATGAAGATCGGCATCATCGGCGCCATGGACGTGGAGGTCGAGCACCTCAAGGCGGAGCTCGCGGACGCGCGCACGGAGCGCGTTGCCGGCACGGACTTCTGCTCCGGCCGCCTTGGCGAGAAGGACGTCGTTGTCGTCAAGTGTGGCATCGGCAAGGTGAACGCCGGAATCTGCGCGCAGGTTCTGGCTGACCACTTTGGCTGCACGCACCTCGTCAACACGGGCGTTGCCGGCTCCCTCGACGCCGACCGCCTGGACATCGGTGACCTCGTGGTCTCCACGGACTGCGTGGAGCACGACTTCACCGTGGCGCCGCTCGGCTACGCGCCCGGCATCATCCCCGGTCGCGAGCACCCTGAGTTCGTGGCAGACGCTGCGCTCCGCGACGCAGCCCTCGCCGCTGCAGCGGCCGTTGCGCCCGAGGTGCGCGCGCTCCCCGGTCGCGTGGCCTCCGGCGACCAGTTCATCTCCGTGGAGGAGGACCGCCGCCGCATCGTGGACACCTTCGGTGCGCTCTGCTGCGAGATGGAGGGGGCGGCAATCGCCCAGGCGGCCGAGGCCAACGGCGTACCCTTCGTCGTGGTGCGCGCCATCTCGGACAAGCCCGGCTCCGAGGGCCAGGCCATGGACTACGCCACCTTCGAGCGCGCCTCAGCCGAGCGCTGCGCCAGAATCGTCGAGCACCTGGTCGCCTCGCTGTGACCTCTCAAAAGGGGACGGGTACGGCCGCCCAGTTAAAACCTGCCAAAAGTCGTCCACTTTTGGCAGGTTTTAACTGGGCGGCCGTACCCGTCCCCTTTTGAGAGGTCACACGCCCATGACGCCCATGCCTACGAGCGTGGGGCCCGTGTGGACGAGCAGGTCGGCAGAGATTCCGCAGGTGATGAACTCAACGGCGTTGGTCACGCGCTCGCGCACGCGCGCCGCGAGCTCTTCTCGCAGACTCGGGTCGAAGGTGCAGACGGCCACGCGCACCTGGTTCCAGCGCGCCGCCTGCTCGGCGATGAGCTCGACCTGCGTGTTCAGTGCCTTCTGCCAGCCGCGCGGCTTCTTCTCGATCACGTACTTGCCCTCGCGCTCGTCGCAGGTGAGCACAGGCTTGATGTTGAGCAGGGAGCCCACGCGGTAGACGGCCTCGCTGATGCGGCCGCCCTTGCGCAGGAAGTCCAGCTTCTGCACAGAGAAGAACACGCGCACGCGCTCGCTCGCCGCGGTGAGCACGCTGCCGAGGCCCTCCAGCGGCGTGCCCGCCTCGACCTGGCGCACCGCCTCCATGACGACCATGCCGGCCGCCACGCCGATGCTCTTGGTGTCCACCGTGACGACGGGGAAGTCCTCCATCTGGCGCGCGACCAGGTTCATCGTCTCGTAGGTGGCGGAGAGGCCCGAGGAGATGGTCACCACGACGGCGCCCACGTAGCCGTCGCGCTTGGCCTGCTCAAAGGTTTGCTGGATCTTCATGGGGGAGGGCAGCGACGTGCTGGGAATCTCCTCGTCAAAGCGCCGCACCACGTCCTCGGTGGTGATGTCGACGCCGCTCTCGTAGCTCGAGCCGTCAGAGTAGTTGATGCGCAGCGGGATCACGCGCACGTCGTGCTCGGCCACAAAGGCCGCCGGCGTGTCCGTACCCGAGTCCGTGATGACGGCAATGCGCTGGTCGTTCATGGTTCCCCCAAGGCGTGACAGGACGTGCGTTTCGCTATCATGGGAGCGTACAGCCCCATAACGTAGTATTCAATACTAGATTGGCTGTTTATCGGTAACTGCACAGGAGGACCACGTGGGCGAGAAGGACAAGATCATCGCGCTTCCCCATGCGGACGCCGCGGCGCGACGCCAGCTTGCCGAGAGGATGCGCTCCCTGCACATCACGCGTCTCGACGAGATGCCCCGCATCGAGCTCTATCTTGACCAGGTGCTCACCCTCGTGACGCGTGAGCTCGAGTTCATGCAGGTCCCCGGAGACACCGTCGTGACGGGCTCGATGGTCAACAACTACGTCAAGCAGGGCGTGATCCCTGCCCCGCGCAAGAAGCGATACACGAGGCGCCACCTGGGCTCGCTGCTCTTTGTCTGCGCCTTCAAGAGGGTCTTCTCGATTGCCCAGGTAAAGCAGATCATGGAGCGCATCTACGCCTCCGGGGTCGACCTCGAGTGGCTCTACGACGCCACGTGCTCGCTGCTCGAGCGCTCCCTCGCCGCGTGCTTCTCGGAGGAGAGCGACCCCATGGTGATGCGAGACCCAGATCCCTGCCTTGCCGTTGACGTTGAGAGGACCCTCGACCCCGAGCTCAGGCGCCTGATAGAGGCGGCCGTGGCGTCCCTTGCGACGAGGGTCTATGTGGAGCAGACGCTGCTCCTTGCCGAGGGGGGACGGGCGAGGTGACGCGCCCGGGGAGCATCTTCGACGAGCCCGCGGTCATTCGCCGGCTCGAGCGGCGCGGCTCGCTGCGCCGCCTCACCTCGAGCAGCACCATTGCCGCGGCGGTTATGGTGGCCGCCGCCCTTCTCGCCCTTCTGGTGGCAAACTCCCCGCTCTACGAGGGGGTCGAGCACGTGCTCGGACTTCCGCTGGAGGTCGGCGTGGGCCGTCTGCACGTCTCGCTCACCGTCGAGCAGTTTGTGAACGACTTCCTCATGGCGGTGTTCTTCCTGCTCGTGGGCATCGAGCTCAAGTACGAGATGACGGTGGGGCAGCTGCGCCGCCCGCGCCAGGCGATGCTGCCCATGCTCGCCGCCGTGGGCGGGGTGTGCGTGCCCGCCCTCATCTACCTCGCCGTCAACGTCTTGGGAGGCGGAGAGCCGCGCGGCTGGGCGGTTCCCATCGCGACAGACATCGCCTTTGCCCTCGGCGTGGTCTCGCTCTTGGGGGACCGCGTCTCCTCGGAGGCCAAGGTCTTCTTCCAGACGCTCGCCATCGCGGATGACATCCTCGCGATTATCGTCATCGCTCTCTTCTACGGGCAGACACCCGACCCCGCCTGGTGCGCCGCCTCGCTCGGGTGCGTGGGCGTGCTCGCGCTGCTCAGCCGTGCGCGCGTCTACTCGAGCGCGCCGTACGTGGCAGTGGGTCTCGTGCTGTGGGCGTGCATGTTCAACTCGGGCATCCACGCCACGCTCGCCGGAGTCATCCTCGCCTTTGCCCTGCCCGGCCGCTCCGACGTGCGCCTCTCCGACCTCGGTGGATGGCTCGGCCGTCGCGCCCGGGATCTCGAGGAGACCTACGACGAGGAGCACCACGTCCTCGGCCAGCACGGGTTCACCGAGGGCGCCTGGCGCGTCGAGAAGGTCATGCACCACGTAACGCCGCCGCTGCAGCGCATGGAGCGCTACGTCTCCGTCCTCGTGAACTTTGGCGTGCTGCCTCTCTTTGCCTTCGTCAACGCGGAGCTGCACCTCGTGGGGGCCAACCTCGCCACCGTTGTGGCAAACCCCGTGGCGCACGGCGTCTTTCTCGGCGCCGTTCTCGGCAAGCCGGTGGGCATCATCCTCGTCACGGTGCTGCTCGTGCGCCTGGGCTTCGCACGTCTGCCGCGAGGCATGGACTGGGCGCAGGTCATAACCGTTGGCATCATGGGCGGCGTGGGCTTTACCATGTCCATCCTCATTACCGGTCTGGCCTTCGTTGACCCTGCGGACGCCATTGCCGCCAAGTGCGCCATCCTCGTTGGCTCGGTCACCTCCGCGGTCCTTGGGTTGCTTTTCGGCAGACTCTTCGTCAAGCCGGAAGACGCGTCCGTGGCGAAAGGGTATCCTAGTGGGAATCATCACCCGGACGGCGCCTGATTGGAGAAACACATGCGCGGATTCAAGCGCCTCTGCACGGTACTTTTCGTGCTCGCCGACCTCTTCGTGCTCGGGGCCCTCTTCCTCACCTGGTACGGGCCGTGGAAGGACGAGGCCTCGGCGCTGCTCTATCTCGAACCCTACGCCATCGCGGTTCTCGTCTGCCTGTGCGTGAGCCTGTTTGGGCTTCTGGTGCTTCTCGCCCGGGCGCTCTTCTCGGGCCACAAGGTTCGCACGATCGAGGTTGCCTCCGTAGACGGCGGCATCATCTCGGTCACGCGCGACGCCATCGCCGCCCAGGCCTCGCACATCGTTGAGGCGGACGGCACCTGCACCGCCGCTCGCGTGCGCGTTGACGCCAAGCCGCGCGGCCACGTGCGCGTGCACGTTCGCGTTCTGCCGCACAAGACCGTCGACGTGGTGTCCAAGGGCGCCGAGCTGCACGAGGAGCTCATCGACGGGCTCGCCGCCGTCTGCGGCAACACCGTTGAGAATGTGAGCCTCGAGTTCGTGGAGCCCGAGGCCGTCACGGTCTCCGTCCCCGAGGACGAGGCGGCCGAGAGGGAGGGTGCCGCTGAGAAGGCGCCCACCGAGGACACCACGAGCGAGATCACCGTCTCCATGGGATCTGCGCGCGAGCCCGAGAAGGAGGCGTAGACGATGGCAGAGGAGAAGACGCCCAAGCCCAAGATCGAGTTTGGCGACAAGAGCGCGCCCGCCGCGGGCGAAGGTGCTGACCAGGGTGCCAAGAAGGCATCCGACGACGGCTCCTACACCGTCGGCGAGGCAGTGCGCGACGGTGCCGGGCGCCTGTTCGCGTGGGTTCGTCGCACCTTCCCCGGGCATGAGCACGCCTTCTGGGGCGGGGTCATAGGGTTTCTCGCCGCGGTGCTGTTCCTCGTGCTCGGCCTGTGGCGCGCCCTGGTCATTGTGGTCCTCGTCATCATTGGCGTGGCCGCCGGACAGGCTCTTGACGGCGACTCCAAGATCATGGACCTGATGCGCCACCTCTTTTCACGTAACTAGCGGCTTTGACGTTGACTTTGGGCGCGATCGCCCCGGCACCGAGGAGTGAGACATGAGCAACACGGATGAGATCAAGACCACCGAGGTGGAAGACTCTGAGCCCACGGCCATCGTCTCTGCCGAGGGCGAGCAGAAGGTGCTCGTGGAGACGGGTGACACGGAGACCGAGATCGACGTCACGGCTGACGACGAGGACGTTGACTCGGAGGACTCCCTCACCTTCTCAAACGGGGTCATCGAGAAGATCGTTGCCATTGCCATGCGTGAGGTCCCGGGCGTCGTGGGCATGAAGGGAAGCTGGTTCAACCGCGTGCAGGACGCCTTTGGCGCAAGCGACTCAACCAAGGGCGTGAGCGTCGAGGTGACGCCCGAGAGCGCGGTGCGCGTGAACATCTCCGTGCTCATCGAGTACGGTGCCTACGCCCCGCAGGTCTTCGAAGACGTCAAGCGTGCCGTGGTAAAGCAGGTCACGGGCATGACGGGTCTCGAGGTCGCCGGCGTCAACCTGCGCATCGAGGACGTTCTCACCGCCGAGGAGATCGAGCAGCGCTCCCGCAAGCCCAAGAAGGAAGAACCCGAGGACGAGAAGAACTAGCGCGTCCCAGTCCCGCGGCAGCTGCCACGGGTGTCGATGCTAGCGCACCTCGTGCGGCGAGTCCTCGCCCCGCGCAAAGGCGGCGAGGGCCTCCACGTTGCTGCGCACCATGCCCTCAACGTCCTCCGCGGTGTAGAACGCCATGTGAGGCGAGACGATGACGTTGGGGAAGGCCGAGAGAACAGCGCGGTCCCGGTTGGGGAGGGCGTCGCGGCTGCGGTCCAGGTAGCAGAGTCCCTCCTCGTGCTCGATCGTGTCCAGCGCGGCGCCGCCCAGGTGCCCGGACTCGACGGCGGCAACCAGCGCCTCGGTGTCAACGAGGCTGCCGCGCGCGGCGTTCACCAGCACCGCCCCCGGCCTCATCAGCGCGAGCTCATCCGCGCCGATCATGTGGAAGTTCCCCGGGAGCCCCGGGGCGTGCAGCGTCACCACGTCGGATTCGGCGAGAAGCTCTTGCAGGCTCACGTATGCCGCCATGCTGCGCAGCTCGTCCTTCTCGACGGGGTCGCACGCGAGCACATGACAGCCAAAGCCCCGCAGCTGACGAATCACGCAGGCGCCGATCGCACCCGTTCCCACCACGCCGACGGTGCAGCCGGAGAGCGCGCGGCCGATCTTGCCCTCGAGCGAGAAGTCCTGCGATGCCGCCCCGCGCATGACGAGCTTGACCCGGCGAAGCGCCATGAGCATGAGCATGATCGTGTAGTCGGCCACACCCTCGGGCGGGTAGGCGGCATGTGCCACACGGATGCCCAGGTCATGGGCTGCAGCCAGGTCGATGTGGTCGTAGCCGATGGAGCGCGTGGCGAGCCCGCGCACGCCGAGCTCGCGGTAGGCCGAGAGGAGCTCGCGCGACATGGGGTTGGTGATGATGCAGACGCCGTCCGCACCGGTGGCGAGGTCCGCATTGTCCAGCGTGGGGTAGTCGGCGGTCCATCCGTAGTCAAAACCCAGCTCGCGGCTCAGAGCCTCGAGGCAGGGCAGCTCGTCGTAGGGGCGAAGGGCGTAGGCAAAGATCCTCATGGAGCCTCCCGTGGTCGGATGGCCCTATGCTAGCGGTTCCGCTGCTAGAATTGGCGAGACTTCGACGTGAGGGGGAGACATGACAGACAGCGTGAGCATCGATGCCGTGGAGGCCGCCGCGCGTGCCAACAACAAGCCGGGCCCGGACCACATGAACTGCGGCGAGGCCGTGATCGCGGCGCTCTGGGACGCCTTCGAGCCGGACTTCCCGCGCTCGGTGGTGGCCGCGGGCGCCGGCATGGGCGCGGGCGTCGGCGGGTCCGGCTGCATCTGCGGCGCGCTCGCCGGGGGCACGGTGTTTCTCGGCCTCATGCTGGAGACCAAGGAGCGCACCAAGCCGCTTGCCGCCGAGCTTCACGACGCCTTCTGCGACGGCACGGCCAAGCACGTGACCTGCTGCCGCGTGCTCACGCGCGGGATGGACTGGTGGGGCGATGAGCGAGTCTCCCAGTGCCAGCACCACTGCGCACTGGCGGCCGGCGCCGCGGCGCGGATCCTCTGCCGCGAGCTCGGCGTGCGCGCGGAGGACTAACCGGGTGCGAACTTAGGGTGTGCACGCAGTTCCAATCTTGATGTGCTTCTCGCCAAACGCTCTACCTGCGGAAACGTCTGCTTAGGCGTCATATCAAAGTTGAGAATGTGTACATAACCTCACGCGAGGGCGCACCAGCAGACGAGGGCTGCCGCGCAGAGCGCCGCGACGAGGCAGCACGCGTCCACGACGCCGCCCGTCTTGCAGAGGCGGGCGCTGAGGGTTGCGCGCAGCGGCCAGAAGAGGCACAGACCCCGGTAGGTGAGCGCGTCGAGAACGAGGTGGCTGGCAAAGCCGAGCGCAACGTACGGGGCGAACGGCGGGCAGACGAGCCATGTGGCCGCAGCAAAGGCTGCGAGTGCCAGAAGCGAGTGCGAGAAGGACCGGTGCGCCGAGAGCCGTGCCGCGCAGGTGAGCGCCACGAGCCCGACCGCGCCAAGTGCGAGCGGGCCCACGCCGCGCGCCGCCGCCTCTCGCGCGAGGACGGCTCCGTACGCGGCATCGAAGGCCACCGCGCCCACGAGCAGCGTCGCCGCCCCGGCTCGCGTGAGCCGCTCGCGCCAGGGGTGCGCGGTG
>CASFQX010000219.1 GCA_949296375.1 uncultured Olsenella sp. | reverse complement strand
TAGGGCTCGTCGGCCACGAGGTAGATGGTGGTGCCGAGGCTCTTCTCGGCCTCATGCAGCGCGTCTGCGAGCGCGGCAAGGTTGTCGCGAGAGTACACGGAGCCCACCGGGTTGTTGGGCGAGTTGATGACCACGGCCTTGGTGCGCGGCGTAACGGCGGCCGCCACGGCGGCAACGTCCACCTGAAACGTGGTGGGGTCCGCCATGACCTCAACGCACGTGGCGCCCGAGGTCTCGATCCAGACGCGGTACTCCGGGAAGTACGGCGCGATGACGATGACCTCGTCGCCGGGGTTGACGATCGCGTTGAACGTGATGGAGAGCGAGGCCGCTGCGCCGCAGGTGAGGTAGAGGTCGTTTGCGGAGGCAGTGCCGTCGCCAAAGCGGCGCGACAGGCTCGCGGCCACCGCCTCGCGCACGGCGGGGAGGCCATTGGCGGGCGTGTAGCCGTGGAGCTGCGTGGCCGGCAGCGCGAGCGCACGCTCGATGGATGCGCGAACGGCGTCCGGCGCGGGGATCGAGGGGTTGCCAAGCGAGAAGTCAAAGACGTTCTCGGCGCCGATCTCGGCCTTGCGGGCGTTCGCGTACGCGGAGATCTCGCGGATGGAGGACTTCTGCGCACCGTACGCGCGACTCTTCTCGTTGATGGACATGGGCGGCCCCCTTTGACGTTGCTGACTGCGCACTATTGTACGCGCGCGGAGATACGGAGCGCGGAAAAGGGCCCGACCCGTTTCAACATGACAACATTGCGGGACATTGCGCCCCCGCACAAAAGTCGGACTTTTGCACGAGCGCACCGTCCTTCTCGTCTGGCGAGAAAAACGGTGCGCCTTGTCTACCTGCGCATATATGTGACGCAATCAATCCGAGGCCCGGGCCGCTCGTGCAAAAGTCGGAGCTTCGCGCGTGAAGGGGGCGGCGGGCAGCCCCGAGCGGCTACTCGGCCTCGGTGGGAGAGGCCTCGGCCGGCCCGGGCTCGTCGTCCTTTTCGGCGGCCTCACCCGCGGCGAACTCGTCCCAGCGGCCGTCGAGCAGGGCGTCCACCGCCTCGCCCTCAACGGTCTCGCGCTCAAGCAGCACGCGTGCCATCGTGTCCATCTGGTCGCGGCGCTCGTCCAGCACCTTGCGCGCACGCTCGTGGCCCTCGCGCATGATGCGCTCCACCTCGTCGTCGATGCGCTTGGCCGTATCCTCGGAGTAGTCCTGGTGGTTGGCGTAGTCGCGGCCCAGGAAGACCTCGTGCTGCGCCTCGCCAAAGACCTGCGTGCCCAGCTCCTCGCTCATGCCGTAGCGCGTGACCATCGTTCGCGCGAGCTTGGTGGCCCGCTCGAGGTCGTTGCTCGCGCCGGTGGTGACGTCGTCGCAGAAGAGCTCCTCTGCCGTGCGGCCACCCAGCAGCACCGCAATCTGGTCGAGCATACCGTCGCGCGTCTCCAGGAAGTGGTCCTCCTCGGGGATCTGCATGGTGTAGCCCAGGGCCTGGCCACGGCTCACGATGCTGATCTTGTGGATGGGGTCGGAGTGGGTCAGCACGTGGCCCACCAGGGCGTGGCCGCTCTCGTGGTAGGCGATGATACGTCTCTCCGCCTCGGTGATGACGCGGCTCTTGCGCTCGGGGCCGGCCATGACGCGCTCCATGGCCTCCTCGACCTCGTCGGAGCCAATGTCCTCCTTGTGCCGACGAGCAGCGAGAAGCGCCGCCTCGTTCATGAGGTTTGCCAGGTCCGCGCCGGCAAAGCCCGGAGTCACCTTGGCAAGGCGCTCGAGGTCCACGTCCTCCGCCACGGGCTTGCCCTCGGCGTGCACACGCAGGATCTTCTCGCGGCCGCCCACGTCGGGGCGGTCCACGGTGACGCGCCGGTCAAAGCGGCCGGGGCGCAGGAGGGCCGGGTCGAGGATGTCCGGGCGGTTGGTCGCCGCGATCAGGATGACCGCGGAGTTGTCCTCAAAGCCGTCCATCTCAACGAGCAGCTGGTTGAGGGTCTGCTCGCGCTCGTCGTGACCGCCGCCCAGGCCGGCGCCGCGCTGGCGCCCCACGGCGTCGATCTCGTCTATGAAGATGATGCAGGGCGCGGCCTCCTTGGCCTGCTTGAAGAGGTCTCGCACTCGGGAGGCACCCACGCCCACGAACATCTCAACAAAGTCAGAGCCGGAGATCGAGAAGAACGGCACGCCCGCCTCGCCGGCAACGGCCTTGGCGAGCAGGGTCTTACCCGTGCCCGGCGGGCCCACCAGCAGAAGTCCGTGCGGGATGCGGGCACCCATCTTCTCGTAGCGCATGGGGTCAGAGAGGAAGTCGCGCACCTCCTGGAGCTCCTCCACGGCCTCGTCGATGCCGGCGACGTCTGCAAACGTGACCTTGGGACGCTCGCCCTCCACGGTACGGGCCTTGGTCTTGGAGAAGGACATCGTGCGGTCCTGCTGCTGCGACATGCGGCTCATGTAGTAGACGAAGACGCCCACGAGCAGCAGCGTGGGAACCACGGAGACGAGAATCATCTCAAGGAGGTCGTTCTCGTCGGTATCAATCTGATAGGTGACGCTGGGGTGCTCCGCCATGAGCTCAGCGAGGGAGTCGGAGCCCACGTAGACGCTCGTGTAGGGCACGAGCTTGGACTTGTCACCCTTGTCAGCGGACTTCTCCCAGAAGGAGCCGGAGACGCTGCCGTCCGAGGTCTTGTACGAGACGTCCGCAACGCGCCCCTGCTCAACGGCAGTGACAAACTGGTTTGTGGGGAGCGTCCTGGTTGCGGGGCCGCCGGACGCGGTGACCATGGAGTAGATGAGGTATGCGACGACGGCGAGGACGATGATCGTCACCAGCGTGTGGGCGCGGCGCGGCTCCCCGGGAAGTCCCGGCCTCCGGTTTCCCCGGGGGCTGTTGAAATTGTCTGGCACACGTGCTCCTTTGTAGGCGAGGCGGGCACGGCTCCGCGGGCGGACACGGCCCCCGCGGCCTGCTCGCCGCGCGATCTTACTCGTAAACCTCCGGCTTGAGAATGCCGATGTAGGGCAGGTTGCGGTAGCGCTCCGCAAAGTCCAGGCCGTAGCCCACGATGAACTCGTCGGGCACGTGGGTGCCCACGTACCGAGGCTCGATGGCGGGCGTCTTGCCGGCAACGTCCTTCACGAGGAACGCGGCAACCTCAACGGAGGCGGGGCCGCGGCCCTTGAGCAGGTCGATGAGGTAGGACAGCGTGAGGCCGGAGTCGAGGATGTCCTCGACGATCAGAACGTTGCGACCCTCGATCTTGGTATCGAGGTCCTTGACGATGCGCACCACGCCGGAGCTCTTGGCAGCCTCGCCGTAGCTGGAGACCGCCATGAAGTCCACCGACATCGGGCAGTCGATGGCGCGCATGAGGTCGGCGGTGAAGACCACGGCGCCGCGCAGCACGGCAACGACCAGCGGGTTCTTGTCGGCATAGTCCTGGCTGATCTGCTCGCCCATGCGCGTCACGATGCCCTGGATGTCCTCCTCGGAGAGCAGGACCTCCTTAACGTCCGGATGCAGTGCCTTCATGGTTATCCCCTCTCTCTGCGGCGCGCCCGTTGCTCAAGGATACCGCAGGTGGGCGCACTACGGCGCGTCGATCAGCGTGAGCTCCAGCACCCACTTTGTTGCGGCGGTACAGCGGACGCGCTCGTCGGGGCGTACCGGGGCAACCCAGACCACGGCACCGGTGGGCGAGGTGCGCACCACGGGCGTGGCGGGGCGGTCGTCAAGCGGGACGCCGGCCTCGCCGAGCAGGTCGGAGAGCTTCTTTGACTGCCCGTGCATGCCCAGCGGGCAGAGCACGTCCCCGGCGTGGGGTGCGTCAACCCAGAGCCGGCCGCCGCGCACCGGGTCCACGCCCGCCGCAACGGCGTCGAGCAAGACGGACTCGCCCGCCCACTCGAGCGCGTGGGCGCGGGCACGGGCAGCCGGGTCTGTACCAGGCTCTGCCTCCACGAGGCGGGCGGCGATCGCGCGGCCGTCGGCCAGCTCGAGGCGCCCGGGCACCTCAAGCCACGCGGCGGAGGCACTCGGCGCGC
>CASFQX010000218.1 GCA_949296375.1 uncultured Olsenella sp. | reverse complement strand
CTCGCCGTAGGTCTCGGCGGCAGTGGCGAGGGAGGCGACGGGGACGTCGGAGACGTCGAGGTTGCCGGCCTGGAACTCCTTGTAGGCGGTCTCCACGTCCTTCTGGATCATGAAGTTGACGCCGGCGAGGATGGCCTTGTCGCCATAGTAGTCGTCGAAGCGAACAATGTTGATGTACTGGCCGTCAACCCACTCGCCGTCCATCTTGAAGGGGCCGTTGCCCACGGGGGCGAGGCCGAACTCGGTCTGAGTCATCTCCTTGGCGCAGTCCGGGATGGGGGCCAGCGCCGGGTGGGAGGCGACGTAGGGGAAGTCGGCGTAGCTGTAGGAGAGCTTGACGACGAGGGTGCTGTCGTCGGGGCAGGTGATGCCCGTCATCTCCTCGGCCTCACCGGCGGCGAGGGCGTCGTAGCCGTCAACCATGGCGAGGTGGTAGCCAATGACCGAGGGGCTCTCGGGGTTGGTGGCGGGGTTGACGATGCGCTCCCAGCCATACTTCCAGTTCTCGGCCTTGACGTCGGTGCCGTCGTGGAACTTGGCGGCCTTGAGGTGGAAGGTGAACTCGGTGGCGTCGTCGTTGACCTCGTAGCTCTCGCAGGCGAGGCACTTGAGCTCGCCGGCCTCGAAGTCGTACTGGGTCAGCGAGTCAAAGAGCTGGAAGCCAACCTGGGTGCCCTGATCCTCCTGAAGGTTGAAGGGATCGATGCAGACCGGGTTGTTGATGTAGTAGCGCAGCGTGCCGCCGGCAGCCTCGGTGCTGCTGCCGCCACCCTTCTGGCCGCAGCCAGCGAGCGCGGCGAGGGCGCCCGTCGCGAGGGCTCCGCCCACGAACGTGCGACGAGTGACACCACCAATCTTCTCCTGAGCCATTGCTGTGTTCCTCCTCTTGTCACTGAGGCGGGCAATCCACTTGCCCCGTCCCTCGTTCTTCTCCTGGGAATCTTCTGACCCCCAGCATGACAGCTGCTTACTTTACTCTAAAAAAGCGCAAACGACGAATTACGACACGCATACGAAACGTTTGTGCCCCCAGATGCCGTACCCAACGACACCCAGGGGCACAAGAATCTGTGTTTTAGCAGGCCTGATGACCCTTGTCTACATCACACCAAGGCTGCCGATGGGGAACGTCAGCGCCATGAGGACGATGCAGACGATGAAGACGGTAACGCTGATGACCGTGAGACGGTTGAGGTTCTTCTCGAGAACGCCCGATCCCGTACCAGAGTTGTAGAGGGAGGAGGCGATCATCTCGGAGACGCCCGTACCCTTACCGGAGTGCATGAGCACGAGAAACACGGTGAGAACACCGGAGAGGAACAGCAGAACGGTGAGAATGATGTCGAAGGGACCCACGTGAACTCCTTAATGAGGCGAATAATCCAAGAAGACATGGTATCACAGTTCCCCCTGGATGTGTGACACAGGGGTCGTGGCCTCATGCCACACGAGTCAACCACATAGCTGTGTCCTCCCCCGCACGCAAGCACAACTCTTCTCATAGAAAGGGCCCGGACGCGAGGTCCGGGCCCGTCTCAACGAATGTTGAGAAGCGCTTACGCCATGGCACTCTTGACCATCGCGGCGAAGCTCTCGGCAACGAGGGAGGCGCCGCCGACAAGCGCTCCGTCAACATCCTCCTTCTCGAGGAAGCCAGCGATGTTCTCGGGCTTGGCGGAGCCGCCGTAGAGGACGCGGATGCCAGAGGCGATCTCCTCGCCGAAGACCTCGACGAGGGTGGCGCGGATGGCGCCGCAGACCTCCTGGGCGTCGTCGGCCGTGGCGGTCTTGCCGGTGCCGATGGCCCAGATGGGCTCGTAGGCGATCACGTACTTGGAGGGGTCGGTGATCTCGAGGCCCTCGGTGTCCTTCTTGATCTGATCGACGACAAACTCGACGTGCTTGCCGGCCTCGCGAATCTCGAGGGACTCGCCGCAGCAGGAGATCGGCACGATGCCGTGAGCCATGAGGGCCTTGGCCTTCTTGTTCACATCCTCGTCAGTCTCGCCGAAGTAGTCACGACGCTCGGAGTGACCGATGATGCAGTGGGTGGCGCCCACGGCCTCGAGCATGTTGGGAGCGGTCTCGCCGGTGTAGGCGCCGGACTCCTCCCAGTAGACGTTCTGTGCGCCGAGCGCGAACGGGGCGCTCGTCTGCTCGATGACCTCGGAGACGCCCTTGAGGTCGACGGCAGGCGGGCAGACGACGACGTCGACGTCACCGGTGCCGTCCTTGAGCTCGTCGGCAAGACCCTGGGCGAGGACGACGCCCTCGCTGTAGGTCTTGTTCATCTTCCAGTTGCCAGCGATCATCCTCTTACGCATCGAGAAGCGCCTCCACTCCAGGAAGGGCCTTGCCCTCGACGAGCTCCATGGAAGCGCCACCGCCGGTGGAGATCCAGCTCATCTTGTCGGCCAGGCCGAACTTGTTGATGG
>CASFQX010000217.1 GCA_949296375.1 uncultured Olsenella sp. | reverse complement strand
GTGCAGATTGCTGGCGTTGTTCATGGGATTCTCCTTTGTCCGCGGACTGATGGACCAGCGTACAAGTCGCAAGCATAGACCTCTTTGGTGTCGCGTATACTAGGAAAACGCATGAATTAACAAGGGAGGACATCATGGCAGACCAGCCGCTCGTGGGAATCATCATGGGATCCAAGTCCGATATGCCCGTCATGGAGGCTTGCACGGCGCAGCTCGAGGAGCTGGGCGTTCCGTACGAGCTGGTCATCGCCAGCGCGCACCGCAACCCGGACAAGGTCCACGAGTGGGCCGGCACGGCGGCAGAGCGCGGCCTGCGCGTGATCATCGCCGCTGCCGGCAAGGCCGCGCACCTCGGTGGCGTGGTGGCCGCGTTCACCCCGCTGCCCATCATCGGCGTCCCCATGAAGACGTCTGACCTCGGCGGCATGGACTCGCTGCTCTCCATGGTTCAGATGCCCTCCGGAGTGCCCGTTGCCTGCGTCGCCATCAACGGCGCCAAGAACGCCGCCATCTACGCAACGCAGATCCTGGGCGCTACCATGCCCGAGTACCGCGAGAAGATCGCCGAGTTCAAGCGCCAGATGGCCGAGGCGTAGGAATTCCGAGGGACTCTTCTCAGAACAGGCCGAGGAGGAGCAATGGCTTCGCACTTCAAGACCACCGACGACAGCAACGGGGGCGACGCGGCGACCAAGCGACGCACGCCCGCCCACGGTTTGGGCCAGGGCCCGGCTCACGTGAGGGCGCACCATGGCGACGACGAGTCCTACCACGCGCCCAAGGCCAACCGCCACGCGGCGGGGACCCCGCACAGCGTGAGCGCCCACTATATCCCGGTGGTCTCCGCCGAGCCCGCCGAGGATGAGAAGAAGAGGCGCGACGCCCGCTTTGTGGAGACCGATCCCTACGACCTGTCTGGTCGCAGGAGCGGGGACCCCAAGAAGCGCATCGGTCGCATCGTCTCTGCGGTGCTGTTCATCCTGGGCATCGGCCTCATCCTCACGGCTGCCGGCATGTGGATTTACAACCAGTGGCAGTACCACGAGCAGGACGTCATCAACGAGGAGCTGGCTACCTACGCGGACGTCTCCGATGACGGCAAGACGGCGCCCCAGGTTGACTGGGCGGGCCTGAAGGCGGTCAACGACGACGTCGTGGGCTGGGTCCAGATTCCCGGGACGGTGGTGAACTTCCCCGTCTACCAGGGCGAGACCAACGACACCTACCTGCGCACGAGCGCCGAGGGCACCTATTCCATCGGCGGCCAGGTATTCCTGGACTGCGAGAACACCGCGCCTGGCATGGTGGACGCGCAGAGCATCATCTACGGCCACCACATGCTCAACGGCACCATGTTCAAGCCCATCTCGGACATGACCAACCAGGAGTTCTTCGACGGCATCGACACGGTCTGGTACGTGACCGAGGGCGCTACGTACGAGCTCGAGCCGCTGCTGGTCTACAAGACCGACGGCTCCGACGTCAACGCGCGCCGCTTCAACTTTGACTCTGCCGAGGGTCTCCGCGCCTACCTCACCGATCTTCTCGGCAAGGCAGTGACGAGCCGCTCGGACGCCGCGGACGTGATTGCGCGCACCAACAACGTGCTGACGCTTTGCACCTGCAACTACGACTACAGCGACAACGGACGCACGCTGCTCATCTGCGTGCCCAAGCTCGCCGAGAACGAGTAGCAGCCAAGGGGACGGGCCCCTTGGTCGGTTTGTCGAGGAGACGGATGGACGAGAAGATCCACGAGGAGTGCGGCGTCTTTGGTGTGTGGGCGCCCGGACGCGACGTGGCGCGCCTCACGTACTTTGCACTGCGGGCGCTGCAGCACCGAGGCCAGGAGTCGGCGGGCATCGCGGTGGGCAACGGGGACACCGTGCTCGTGCGCAAGGACCTCGGCCTGGTCACGCAGGTCTTCACCGACGCGGACCTCTCCGCCATGCCGGGCAAGGTGGCCTGCGGCCACTGCCGCTACGGGACGGCGGGCGCCAAGGGCTGGGAGTCCGCGCAGCCGCACCTCTCGGTGGTCGATGACGTGGTCATCGCGCTCGCGCACAACGGGACGCTCGTCAACTTTGAGGCGCTGCGCCGCGAGCTCATCGAGATGGGGATCCCGTTTCGCTCCAACACGGACTCCGAGGTCGCGGCCAAGCTGATCGGCTACTTCACGCAGCGCGCGGGACGGCTGCGCTCGGGCATCGCGCACACGATGCGGATGCTCCAGGGCGGCTACGCGATGGTGCTCGTGCGCGAGAACGCGCTCTACGCCTTCCGTGACCCGCACGGCATCCGGCCGCTCGTCCTGGGCCGGCTCGGCGACGACGGCTGGGTCGTGGCGAGCGAGACCTGCGCGCTCGACATCTCCGGCGCCGCCTTCGTGCGAGAGATCGAGCCCGGCGAGATCGTGCGCGTCTCCGATGACGGCATCCGCTCGGAGCGTGGCTGCGTGCCGGCGGCGCGTGCCAACTGCATCTTCGAGCACGTGTACTTCTCGCGCCCCGACTCGGTGGTGCGGGGGTCGAGCTTCTACCTGATGCGCCACAACATGGGGCGTCGGCTTGCCCGGGAGACGCCCGTCGAGGCCGACCTCGTGATCTCTGTGCCGGACTCTGGGACGCCGGCGGCCGAGGGCTTTGCCCAGGAGCTGGGGATTCCCTTTGGGACCGGCCTCATCAAGAACCGCTACGTCGCGCGCACCTTCATCCAGCCCACGCAGGAGCTGCGGCAGATGGGCGTGCGCCTCAAGCTCAACGCGCTGCCCGACGTGGTGCGGGGCAAGCGCCTTGTGATGGTGGACGACTCCATCGTGCGCGGCACCACGAGCCGCCAGATCGTGCGCCTGCTCAAGGAGGCCGGCGCGACCGAGGTCCACGTGCGCTCGGCGTCGCCGATGGTCGCGTGGCCGTGCTTCTACGGGATCGACACCGGCAACCAGGACCAGCTCATCGCCGCGCAAATGTCGCTCGACGAGGTTCGCGCGCACATCGAGGCGGACTCCGTGGGATTTCTCTCCATCGAGGGCCTTCTCGCCTGCGTGCCGGACGACGGCTACTGCACGGCGTGCTTCACCGGAGACTATCCGGTCGAGATACCGCGCTCCTGGTGGGACGAGCGCTTCCTGCCCGGGCGCGAGCCCAACAACCTCGAGCGGGCGTCCGACGTCTCCCGCACGCCGCTCGTCCAGGTTCCCGTAGAATGACGAAAGGTGCCAAAAAGGGGTCAGACCCCTTTTTGGCAAGTCTGGCAGAAAGGACCGAGATGGCCGAGAACACCAAGCACGTGAGCTACGCGGACGCCGGCGT
>CASFQX010000216.1 GCA_949296375.1 uncultured Olsenella sp. | reverse complement strand
CATACTTAGCTAGTGCGAGACTGCCCGAAGGAAGGAGCGCGCGTTGATTTACACAATGACGTTGAACCCGGCACTCGATTACGTCATGCACCCCCTCACCCTCGACATGGGCTTCACCAACCGCTCATCCTCCGAGGAGCTACACTGCGGCGGCAACGGCATCAACATCTCCACGCTGCTCAACGAGCTCGACGTTCCGAGCATCGCCATGGGCATCGCCGCCGGCTTCACCGGTGACTACCTGCTGCGCAGGCTGCAGGAGAAGGGTGTTGCAAGCAACTTCGTTCTTCTCGACCGTGGCTACACCCGCATCAACATCAAGCTCAACGGCATCGTCATGACGATGGTCAACGGCATGGGCCCCAAGATTCCCGAGAAGAAGGTCGATGAGCTCCTCGAGCGCATGGATGTGGTTGGCGCCGGTGACACGCTCGTTCTCACGGGCTCCATTCCCAACTCGCTTCCCGAGGACATGTACATGCAGATCATGAGGCGCCTCGGCGGCCGCGGCATCCAGTTCGTCGTTGACGCTCCGGGCCAGCTCCTCATGGAGTCCCTCGAGTCGCACCCGTTCCTCATCAAGCCTAACAACCACGAGGTTGGCCGCATCTACGGCGTGGAGATCGAGGAGCCGGAGGAGTGCATGCCCTACGCGCACAAGCTCCAGGAGGCCGGCGCCCGCAACGTCATCATCTCCTGCGGCGGCCACGGCTCGCTGCTCCTTGACGAGAACGGCGCCGAGCACGTGGTTCCCACGGCAAAGATCAAGCTCGTCAACGCCACCGGAGCCGGCGACTCCATGGTTGGTGGTTTCCTCGCGCAGGTCACGCGAGGCGCGGATTACGAGACCGCCCTCACCTTTGCCTCCGCCTGCGGCACCGCGACCGCGGCGAGCAAGGGCATCGCAAAGCGCGCGACGATCGACCGCGTTGTCGCGGCCCTCTACAAGAAGATGGGACGCGCCATCCCCGGCACCATCGCCCGCGACATCGAGGAGAACAAGGCTCGAGCGGCAAAGGCGGAGGAGAAGTCCGCGGATAAGTAAACCTGTCAGTTGTCCCGGGGCACAACGCCTCACTGGGCTTTGGTTTTGAAGGGTGTAGGTCGCATCGCGACCCAGGCAACATAGGGGGTAGTTAGCATGTACGAGGGAGTCAACGCATCCGACGGCATTGGCATCGGCGTTGCGCGAGTTGCCGTCGAGCCGGATCTTAGCTTTACGCCGCACGCCCCGGAGGACGCGGGCGACGAGAAGCAGCGCTACGCTGCCGCCGTTGCCAAGTTCATCGAGCAGACGAACGTCCAGATCGCCCGCATGACAGAGACCGTCGGCGAGGAGGCTGCCGCCATCATGGGGGCCCACATCGAGTTTGCCGAGGACGAGGGCATCGTCGAGATGGTCAACGCCTCCATCGAGAGCGGCATGTGCGCTGAGCAGGCCGTCTCCGAGGCCTACGACATGTACTACAACATGTTCTCCAACATGGAGGACGAGCTCTTCCGTGAGCGCGCCGCCGACGTCGCCGACGTCAAGACCGGGCTTCTCGCCGACCTTCTCGGCAAGGAGGTCGTGGACCTCTCCACCCTTCCCGAGAACTCCGTCGTGGTGGTGCACGAGCTCACGCCGTCCATGACCGCCGACATCGACAAGGACAACGTTGCCGCCATCGTCACCGAGACCGGTGGTCGCACGTCGCACTCCGCGATCATCGCCCGCGCCCTGGAGATTCCCGCGGTACTCTCCGTGGCCGACGTCACCAAGAACATCAAGAGCGGCGACATGATCATCGTTGACGGCTCGCGCGGACGCGTCCTCGTCAACCCCGCAGACAACGACCTCACTCACTACCGCGCCAAGGCCAAGCAGTACGCCGAGGAGAAGCTTGCGCTCGAGGCCTATCGCGGCAAGGAGACCGTGACGGGCGACGGCGAGAAGGTCCTTCTCGTTGCCAACATCGGCAACCCTGACGACGCCAACGTTGCCTCCGAGCACGACTGCGAGGGCGTGGGCCTCTTCCGCTCCGAGTTCCTGTTCATGGACGCCAAGGAGCTCCCGAGCGAGGACGAGCAGTTCGTGGCCTACCAGAAGGTCGCCCTGCGCATGAAGAACCAGCCTGTCATCATTCGTACGCTCGACGTGGGCGGCGACAAGGAAATCCCGTACCTCAACCTCCGCAAGGAGGAGAACCCCTTCATGGGCTTCCGTGCGGTGCGCTACTGCCTGAACAACCCGGATCAGTACAAGGTCCAGCTCACGGCGCTCCTTCGCGCCTCCGCCTTCGGCGACATCAAGATCATGGTGCCGCTCGTCACCAACATTGACGAGATTCGCAAGGTCAAGGCTCTCGTCGAGGAGTGCAAGGCCGATCTTGACGCCCGCGGCGTTGCCTACAACAAGGACATCGAGGTCGGCTCCATGATCGAGACGCCCGCTGCGTCCCTGATCGCCGACGACCTTGCCGCCGAGTGCGACTTCTTCTCCATCGGCACCAACGACCTCATCGGCTACACGATGTGCGCCGACCGCGGCAACGATCGCGTAGCCTATCTCTACGACGTCTACCAGCCGGCTGTCCTGCGCTCGCTCAAGCGCATCATCGAGGAGGGCCGCAAGGCTGGCATCATGGTCGGCATGTGCGGCGAGGCTGCGGCAGATCCGCTGCTCATCCCGGTGCTGATCTCCTTTGGCCTCAACGAGTTCTCTGTGGCCGCTCCGTCGATCCTGCGCACGCGCCGCATCATCTCCGAGTGGACAAAGGCCGAGGCCGACGCCCTCACCGAGAAGGTCATGAAGCTCAAGACCGCCACTGAGGTCAAGGCGATGCTTCAGGCTGTCGCGCGCTAGCCACCAAAAGGCAAGACCCCAATTTGCCGCCCGCCGGATTATCCGACGGGCGGCATTTTCTTGCGGTTGGCCACTACCTGCGAGCGCTCTGTTGAGTTGTCGCGCGTTGGGCGAGGCTCGTCTCAGCACGATGGGCTTCCGTCAACCTTTCTCGCCCCCGGTGCCCTGTGCGCAAAATCGCGACCTATGGCACGCCGAGTGATTGGCGACCTGCGGTTCTTCTCGATAGCTGCATGAAAAGGCGACCTATGGTACGCGATTCTTGCCATAGGTCGCGATTTTGCGCGCGTAGAGGTTGCTTCGCGCTTCATGACGGCGCCGCAATTGTGGTCAATGGCCAGAAGCGACGCTGCGTGTCTTTGGCTGGGTTAGCGGGGGAAGATGACGTCGAGGGCGTCGGGAACGACCTGAATCTCAAAACGGCGGCCAACAAGCTGCTCGCCGTCAACCTGACACGGCGGCTCTGCCTCGAACTCGAGAATCGCGTGATGCATCCTGCGCGTTCGAATGACACTTGACCCCACGTGGCGGCCGAGTCGTGCTAGCCCAAAGAGTGCCATGAGGCGGGGGAGCGCAGGCTTCCTCACGTTGTAGCAGACGTCTAGCTGCCCGTCGGTGGGATCGGCATTCGGGCAGATGAGAAAACCGCCGCCGTAGCTCGGTCCGACCTGAAATGCAAAGATGTGGGGAGATAGCTCGATAGGCGCATCGTCATCGAGATATGCGGTGCAAGGAAAGCCGTCCCTTGCCTGGGACAGAATCTTAAGGCCGGAGGTGATGAAGAGCGCCTCGCCCTCTTGGCTCGTGTCTGCCGCTCGGCGATCGGTCGTGTCTATCGCGATGGCGGCATCCAGCCCAAACGAGAGCGTCTCAACAAAGGGGACGCCGTTCACAAGCCCCACCTCAACTGAGCGGGCCTTCCCTCTAACGATCTGGGCAATCGCGCCCTCTACGTCGTTTCTCGCCATGCCGAGCGTGCGAGCGTAGTCGTTGCCGGATCCCATGGGAATGACGCCCAGCGTGGGGCGCTCCTCGCGGGGGTGCCTCATAATCCCGCGGACAGTCTCGTGTATGACGCCGTCTCCGCCCAGAACGAGTACGGTGTCATAGCCATGAGCCTCGGCGGCGATTCCCGTGGCATCCCCCGCGCCCGCGGTGAGGCGCGCATCAAGACCGTCAATCATCGAGGAGTAGCTTGAGAGGAAGCGCTGCGCAAATTCTGCCCCCGCGGCGCCTTTGCCGCTGTGAGATGCCGGGTTGGCGATAAGAAGCGTGCGCCCGAGAGGGGAGTTTGCCATGCGAGGTCCTTCTCGTCGTAGTCGAGGCGTTTCTCTGCACAGACATTCTACGCTTGTCTGAAAGACGCTGCTCGCCTATACTCAACTACTGCGACCGGGGCGTGGCGCAGCTTGGTAGCGCATCTGCTTTGGGAGCAGAGGGTCGCTGGTTCGAATCCAGTCGCCCCGACCAACGCACGCGGGTGTGGTTCAATGGTAGAACCTCAGCCTTCCAAGCTGATGACGCGGGTTCGATTCCCGTCACCCGCTCCATGAGAGCAACGCCCGGGCCTGCGCCCGGGCTTTTCTTTTCGAGCTATTGGCGTGTGAATTGCCCCTGTGTTTCGTGTGTACGGACGATTACGCCCGAGGTTCGAGGGCGTTACACTTCTTCGGCGGATTTGCGTCGAGGTGTTTCACACACGTATTCTCGTCAGCGGACTTTCGGTTGCGGTCTTGGACCGCTCGTGAAGGGAGAGACACATGACGTATTCCGAGAAGGTCATCGCCGACCTCGAGGCTCGCTATCCCGAGCAGCTCGAGTTCATCCAGGCGGCCAAGGAGGTCCTCGAGACCCTGCAGCCCGCTCTCGACGCTCATCCCGAGTACGAGGAGGCCAGTCTCCTCGAGCGCATCGTCGAGCCCTAGCGCGTGATCATGTTCCGCGTGCCGTGGGTCGACGATAACGGCAAGGTCCAGGTCAACCGCGGCTACCGCGTGGAGTTCAACTCCGCCATCGGCCCCTACAAGGGCGGCCTTCGCTTCAACCCCACCGTCACCGTTGGCATGCTCAAGTTCCTCGGCTTCGAGCAGATCTT
>CASFQX010000215.1 GCA_949296375.1 uncultured Olsenella sp. | reverse complement strand
GGCCGGCACCAACCTGCCGATGCTCATCGACATCGTCATGGCCCGCACCGACACCTCCACCCTCGCCGAGCTCGTCGACGAGGCCGTGACCGTGGGCAAGGAGGGCGTCTGCACCATGTCGCTCGACTCCGCCGCCGCCGACGACGACGACGAGTAGTCCGTTCTTCTCGCCACAACGTACCTTGTAGCGCCGCTAGGAACGCAATCTGACGAAGGGAGGGAAGGGGTCGCCATGGCACCAAGAGCGCGGAAGCAGCCGCTCTACGATCAGCTCGTCGACATCCTCATGGAGAAGATCGACCACGAGTACCGTCCCGGCGACCTCCTTCCCTCCGAGCGCGAGCTCTCCGAGCGCTACGGACTCTCAAGAACCACCGTTCGTCTTGCCCTGAGCGAGCTCGAGCAGCTTGGCCTCGTCGTGCGCAAGCACGGGCGGGGCACGTTCGTGATGGACCGCTCGAACAACCTCACGAACCTCATGCAGACCTACAGCTTCACCGATCAGATGCGCGCCATGGGCCGCGTGCCCGAGACGACCATCCTCGAGTTTGCCGAGATAGACGCTGACAAGAACCTCGCCGAGAAGATGGGCATCCTCCCCGGCGACCGCCTCTTCAAGCTCAAGCGCCTGCGATCGGCGGACGGAACCCCAATGATGGTCGAGCAGACGTTTCTGCCCGTTCGGAAGTTCCTCGCCCTCAAGCGAAACCTCCTCGAGAGCATGCCGCTCTACAACATCATCGAGCAGGTGTACAGCGAGAAGATCCGCTTTGCCGAGGAGGAGTTCTACGCGAGCGTCGCACGACCGTCCGACGCGCACATACTTGACATTGCGGAGAGCGCTCCCGTGCTCGACCTCGAGCGCGTAACGTACAATACGAGCAACGAGGTCATCGAGTACACGCTCTCGGTGGCTCGTGCGGACCAGTTCAAGTACAGGGTCGTCCACCAGCGGACGCCCTAGCCAAGAGTTCCGGAGGCGGCGCTCCCGTCCTTGGGCGCCGGGCAGCCGGGGCAGAAAGGAAGCGCCATGTTCACCATGACCGAGGACGAGCTCAAGAAGCTCGGCGCCCACATCACCACCGCAGAGATCATGCAGCAGCCCGATCTCTGGAGGGACACCCTCAACATCTACAAGACCAACCTCGACGCCATCGAGGCCTTCCTCGCTGACGCCCGCGCCATGGGCGAGGGCCGTCTGTCCGTCGTCTTTACCGGCGCCGGCACCTCCGACTACGTCGGTGACACCGCCGCTCCGTACCTGCGTCACGCCGGCGACGTCTCCCTCTACGACTTCAAGCCCATCGCTACCACCGACATCGTCTCCGCCCCGCGCGACTTCCTGAACCCTGACGAGCCCACGCTGCTCGTCTCCTTCGCGCGCTCCGGCAACAGCCCCGAGTCCCTGGCCGCCGTCGAGGTTGCCGGCAAGTTTGTGAAGAACGTCCGCTTCCTCAACATCACCTGCGCCCCTGAAGGGCGTCTCGCCGTCGAGTCCGCCGATGACCCGCGTGCCCTCACGCTGCTCATCCCGCGCGCCAACGACAAGGGCTTTGCCATGACCGGCTCCTACAGCTGCATGACGCTGCTCTCCACCCTCATCTTTGACTCCGCATCCCTCGAGCAGAAGGCCGCCTGGGTCGAGCAGATCGCCAAGATGGGCGAGGAGGTCGTCTCCCGCGAGGACGAGGTCGCTGCCTTCCTGGCCGGCGACTTCAACCGCGTGACCTACCTCGGCTCCGGCTCCTTCGTGGGCCTTGCCCAGGAGAGCCAGCTCAAGATCCTCGAGCTTGCCCACGGCCTCGTGGCCACCTCCTGGGACAGCTCCATGGGCTATCGCCACGGACCCAAGTCCTTCGTTGACGACAAGACCCTCGTCTTTGTCTACATGAACAACGACGAGTACACCCGCCAGTACGACCTCGACATCCTCAACGAGATCGGCGGCGACAAGATCGCGCAGAAGACCATCGCCGTCCAGCAGGACTGCGGCCCGGTCTTTGAGGGCGAGTCCTTCACCTTCGCTGGCTACGACGCGCTGCCCGAGGGCTACCTCGCGCTGCCGTTCGTCATGGTCGCGCAGGCCGTGTCGCTGCTCAACTCCGTGCGCGTGGGCAACACGCCCGACACCCCCAGCCCCACCGGCACCGTCAACCGCGTGGTCAAGGGTGTGACCATCCACCCGTTCGAGGGCTAACTGATCCCAGCGGCCTTCCCAGGCACCCGATCTTCTCGCTCAGGCGTTCGGTCATGACCCTAGGGTCTATGACCTCCGCCTTCGCGAGAATCTCGGGCACCTGGGAAGGCCGTCTTCGTAGTTGAGGTCTGCATTTGAACCACATTCCAAGGAGATTCGCCATGAGCACCTTTGCTATCAAGGCCGACCGCTTCGTACTCCCCGGTGCCACCATGCAGGGCGGCTACCTCACCATCGAGGACGGGAAGTTCGGCATGTGGTCCGCCGAGGCGCCGGGCTGCGAGATCCGCGACCTCTCCGGCTGCATCGTCGGCCCGGGCCTCGTGGACACGCACATCCACGGCTTCTACAACCACGCCACCACCGACCGCGAGGCCGCGGGCATCAACGCCGCGAGCGCGGAGCTCGCCCGTCGCGGCACCACCTGCTGGCTGCCCACCACGTTCACCGAGTCCGTGGAGCAGGTCGCGGGCTCCTGCGCCGCGATCGCCGAGGCGGACGAGACCCGCGGCGAGGACTTCGTGGGCGCGCGCATCGGCGGCATCTACCTCGAGGGCCCGTTCTTCACCGAGGCCCACGTGGGGGCCCAGAACCCCGTCTACCTCATCGACCCCTCCGTCGAGACCTTCGACGCCTGGCAGGAGAAGGCCGGCGGCCGTATCGTCAAGAGCGCTCTTGCCGCCGAGAAGGACGGTGCGTGCGAGTACTGCGCCGCCCTCGACGAGCGCGACGTCG
>CASFQX010000214.1 GCA_949296375.1 uncultured Olsenella sp. | reverse complement strand
TGTTTTGCTTCAATTGGATTTGAGCCGTTCCCGCACCGAAAGTTGGGCCGGCCCCGTCACCAAAACTGAGCCACCCTGATATGTTCGCCCCGGGCGGCAAAGCCGTCGCCGCCCGGAGGGGACGGAAGGGACGACAATGCCAATCGAAACGCAGGGCTGCATTCGCGAGATGCACGCGAGGGGGTGCTCGGAGCGGGAGATCGCACGGACCCTCGGGATCAGCCGGAACACCGTCTCGAAGTACGTCAGGAAGGGCGACTTCTCACCCGAGCCCCCGGTCGCGCACGCTCCCGACAGACCGACGATGCGGCCCCACGCCCGCACCGTCGAGTCCTGGCTCGAGGCCGACCTCGGCGCCCCGAGGAAGCAGAGGCACACCGCCAAGAGGGTGTTCGACCGCCTCCGGGACGAGGAGGGGTACAAGGGCTCGCTGTCCACCGTCGAGAGGTTCGTCCGGGAGTGGCGCGAGGCGCACCGCGGCGCGGGCGCGGGCTTCCTCGAGCTCGAGTGGCCCGCGGGCGTCGCCCAGGTCGACTACGGCGAGTGCTTCGCCGACATCGGCGGCTCCCGCGAGAGGCTCCACGCCCTCGTCGTCTCGTTCCCGCACTCGAACGCCCGCTTCGAGGTCCTCACGCGGGCGCAGCGCTCGGAGAACGCGTGCTGGGCGCTCGCAGAGGTCTTCCACGCGACGGGGCGGGCGCCCGCGGCGCTCGTCCTCGACAACGCGACCGAGTGCGGGCGCAGGGCGGGCGAGGTCGTGCGCGAGAGCGCGCTGTTCTCCGCCCTGCGGGCGCACTACGGCTGCTCGGTGACGTTCTGCAACCCCTACGCCGGCCACGAGAAGGGGTCCGTCGAGAACGCGGTGGGGTTCCTCAGGAGGAACCTGATGGTGCCCGTCCCGGCGGCCCCGACGCTCGACGAGCTCAACGCCCGCCTGCTCGAGGGGTGCATGCGGCTGCTCGACGCCGAGAGGACGCCGGGCGGCCCGACCGTGCGCGAGCTCTTCGGGGAGGACCTCGCCGCCGGCATCCCCCTCCCGGCCGACCGCTTCGACGCGGTGAGGTGGGAGCGCAGGAGGGCGGACAAGGAGGGGCGCGTCCGCGTCGACGGCTCCCTCTACCTCGTGGGCCCCTACTGGCACGGGAGGGACATGGTCGTGGGCGTCCGCAACTCCACGGTCGAGCTGCTGGACGCGCGCGGCAGGCGCGCGGCGCTGCTCCCGCGCAGCTACGTGCCGGGGGGCGCGACGGTCAGGGACCCCGCGACGCTGATCCCGGCGCTCACGGCGAGGCCGAGGGCATGGCCGGAGTCGCCGCTGAGGGCCGAGGTCCCGCCCGCGCTGAGGGAGGCGCTCGACTCGGCGAGCCTCGCGGAGAGGCGCTCCGTGCTGCGGGCGGTGGGCAGGGCCTCCGAGGCGAGCGGCTTCGCCGCCGCGGTCGAAGCCGGGGCGAGGATATGCGCGTCGGGGCGGCTGCCCGACGACGCCTCCTGCGACCTGCTCGCCAGGAGGGTGGCCTCGGGAGGGCCGGACCCCGCCGGCCGCGCCGACCTCTCGGTGTACGACGGGCTGATAAGGGAGGTGGTCTAGGTGGCCGTCGCGGACGAGATAGTCGCGGCCGGGTCGAGGTGCTCGCTCACGCGGTCCGTGCTCAGGGAGTGGGCCGAGGCGGGCACGCCGCGGCAGAGGGAGTACCTCCTCGGCTACCTCGAGGCGGAGGTGTCCTCGCGCGAGGCGTCCCGCAGGGCGAGGCTCCTGCGCGCCGCGGCGCTGCCGGTGTCCAAGACGTTTGACGGGTACGACTGGGCGCCCGTCTCGTTCCCGGAGGGCTTCGGCCGCCCCGACCTCGAGTCCCTGTCCTTCCTGGAGCGCCGCGAGGACCTCGTGCTCATGGGCGACGTGGGCACGGGGAAGACGCACATGGCCAGCGCGCTGGTCCAGCTCGCGTGCTCGGAGGGGGTCGAGGCGAGGTTCTTCACCGCGTCGTCGCTGGTGGCGAGGCTGCGGCGCGCGAAGGCCGAGGGGAGGCTCGACCGGGAGCTCGCGCAGGTGGCCCGGGCGAGGATGGTCGTGGTCGACGAGCTGGGATACCTCCCCCTCGACGCCGAGGGGCGAGGCTCCTGTTCCAGGTGGTGTCCGACAGCTACGAGAGACGGTCGCTGGTGATCACGACGAACTTGGAGTTCAGCCGCTGGGCGACCGTGTTCGGGGACGACCAGATGGCAGCCGCGGTGGTCGACAGGGTATGCCACCACGGCAGGCTCCTGCAGTTCCACGGGGAGTCCTACAGGGTGCGCCACGCGCTCATGCGGGGCGGCTCGGAAACGGCGACGGAGGGCGCCAGATCGATGTGACGGAGGTGGCTCAGTTTTACTTGACGGAACACA
>CASFQX010000213.1 GCA_949296375.1 uncultured Olsenella sp. | reverse complement strand
TCGGCTTTGGCGGCGCCACCTACAGCACCCAGTACACCGACGTCTACTTCACCAACGTGAAGATGGGCGGCACCACGGTCACGGACTTCTTCGACTGGGCGGTCTACCAGGAGATTGACGGCCAGACCTGGGAGCCCGCGGACGAGTACGTGGTCGAGGTCCCCGAGGGCCGCAAGTGGATCCAGATCACCGGCGGCTCGCACAACGGCGGCGGCCACGCCTACGGCAACGCCAACACGTCCGCCCCGCTCGTTCTCGTGGACAACAGCCGCAAGGCCAACAACGGCGAGACCCTCTCGCTGACGCTCGTCCCCGAGTCCGACACCATCAACTTCGGTATCTTCTACACCTACGTTGATGACAGCAACTGGATGTACGTCGGCTACGATCCGTCCAGCAAGTGGTACTGCCAGTACAACCACAACGGCAGCGGCTCCTATCCTGCGTTCGGCGGAGACCTGCCCACGCCCGAGAAGGGCGTACCGATGGAGATCTCCATCAACGTCAACAACGAGAAGGTCTCCCTCACCGTCAACGGCGCAACCCAGCCCATGAGCAACCAGGCCGCCGGCACCTGCACCGCGAGCCTCTCCGGCAAGGGTGTCTATGGTGTCAAGGCCAACGGCACGAGCTCCGTGCGCTTTGCCGACGCCGCCGTCAACGGCGAGTCCATCATGGAAGAGGACTGGGCGCTTCTCGTCACCCGTGGCGGCGAGACCGTCAAGAGCTGGTATGTGAACCTCGCCGCCGTCTCCGGTACCGTCACGGACGATGAGGGCAACCCCCTCGAGGGCGCCACGGTCCGCATTGGCTCGCTCAACACCAAGACCGGCGTCGACGGCAAGTGGTCCATCGCGGACGTTGAGGTGGGCGAGCAGGAGATCGTGGCCAGCATGCCCGGCTACATCGCCCAGACCATCACGTATGACGTGAAGGGCGCGTCCGAGGGCACCAACGATGACGCGAACTTCCAGCTCGATCCCAAGCCCGCGCTTGACCTCACCAAGTACGAGACCATCGCCTCCGACGAGATGACGGTCTACGTCTCCGCGGACTTCCCGCAGGTCGCCCGCTACGTCATGGCCGGCGAGAATGCCGCCGAGAAGTTCGTGCGCGGCCAGGAGTCCGACGTCGCCACGCTCGCCGTGAACGGCGTCGAGGTCACCCCCGAGGTCACCTCCGAGATCTCCGGTGACACCGCCACCTACACGATGGTCATCAAGGACGCTGACGCCTCGCTCGACTTCACCATGACCGTTGAGGTCAAGGTCGAGGGCACCGTGCTCTCCTGGGAGGTCACGGACATCCAGAAGAACGACGGCTGCGGCATCATCAAGTCCATCAGCATCGCCAACAACAACCTCGTGACCGTCGATCAGGCGGACGCCGGTGCGGACTTTGCCGGTGCCAACATGTCCACCAACACGACCGCCTCGGGCGACCGTTACTACACCTTCGACGAGGGCTTTGAGCCCAACAAGACCGACGGCTTCATGTACGGCTTCCTGAGCACAGACAACTACTCCGCCGGCATCTTCTCCAACTCCGAGGCCGAGGGCGACAAGCGCATCACGCTCAACAACGGTACCGACACCATGGGCATGACGAGCTCCGTCTGGTACTACGAGCAGGGCGACAAGGCCGCCCAGAACTACGTAAACAGCCACAGCGGCACCACCTATCCCACGAGCGAGCTGCCCTGGGTCAAGGTTGCCATCGCCGACGACGTCAACGATGACGGAACCGTGGACTGGAACGACGGCGCCATCGTGACGCGCGACATCCTCAACGTGCCGCAGGGCTCCGAGGACATGAAGGACATCGTCGCGTACCGCATCGTCATGAACTTTGGATCCGAGGTCACCAACCCCTACGCCCAGACCGCGGACAACCTGAAGAAGGTCTCCCTCATCACCGACGGCCTGCCGCAGGCGCTCCTGCTCAAGGGCTACGGCAACGAGGGTCACGACTCCGCCAACTCCGAGTACGCTGACGTGGCGGAGAAGGAGGGCGGCATCGAGGGCTTCCGTGAGCTCATCAAGATCGCCCACGAGTACGACACCGAGATCGGCATCCATATCAACGCGCAGGAGTCCTACCCCGAGTCCAAGTCCTTCAACGACCGCATGGTCCAGGGCATGGGCAACGGCTGGGGCTGGCTCGATCAGTCTCAGGTCATCGACAAGCTTTGGGACCTCAGCTCCGGCGCTCGCTGGGGCAGGCTCGTCCAGCTCTATGACCGCATCAACGGCACTGACTTCCTGAACAAGGACTGGGAGAAGGGCGAGTACGTCGGCAACCCGGCCGAGACCGGTGCCGTCGCCGCCTCCGAGGAAGAGGTCGCTGCCGACGCCGCCACGCGCGACGACAACATGGACTTCATCTACCTGGACGTCTGGTATCAGGACGCCTGGGAGACCCGCAACGTTGCCCGCCAGATCAACGCGCTCGGCTGGCGCTTCTCCACCGAGTTCCCCAACGAGGGCGAGTACGACTCCACCTGGAGCCACTGGGCCACCGAGATCTCCTACGGCGGCACCGCCACCAAGGGCATCAACAGCGACATCGTCCGCTTCCTGCGCAACAGCCAGCGCGACATCTCGCCCAACAACGGTCCCTCCAAGGGCGGCGTCATGGACAACCCGCTGCTCGGCGGCTATGTGACCGAGGGCTTTGAGGGTTGGGGCAACGAGCAGGACTTCAACACCTACATCGAGACGCTCTATCTCGAGAACCTGCCCACCCGCTTCCTCATGCACTATGACGTGACCGACTGGGAGAACTACGCCGAGGGCGAGTCCCCCGTGGGCAACCACGAGAAGCAGATCACCCTCAAGAATGAGGCCGACGACACCGTCGTGGTGACCCGTCACGCGGATCAGCGCGGCGACACCGTCATCGAGCGCGAGATCACGCTCAACGGCGCCAAGGTGCTCGACGACGACTCCTACCTGCTCCCCTGGACCACCGACGAGGGCGAGGAGAAGCTCTACCTCTACAGCCTCGACGGCGGCTCCGTCACGCTCGACGTGATTGAGGACTGGCAGGGCCAGAGCGTCACGCTCTACAAGCTCACCGACCAGGG
>CASFQX010000212.1 GCA_949296375.1 uncultured Olsenella sp. | reverse complement strand
CTCGACTACGACGACGCCGCCGCCGAGAAGCTCGAGACTGCCGACGCGATGTACGACCAGAGCAAGACCTACACCTACAACCAGCTCGGCACCGACTACGAGGCCAGGGCGGGTCACGAGTACGTTGAGCCCACGCTCGAGTCCCTGCGCACCGCCGCCACCAACCTCGTCTATGCCACGAGCGAGATCCCGGCTGAGGACATGACCGTCACCGCCGGCAGCGAGGAGCTCCCCGGAAACGACTCCGAGGGTCCCGCGAGCTTTGCCGCCGACAAGAACGAGGCCACCTTCTGGAGCTCCGAGTGGGACGGCGACGAGATTGAGAACCTCTGGCTGCAGGTTGCCTTTGACGAGCCCACGTCCGTCTCGGCCCTTCGCTACCTGCCGCGCCAGACCACGGGAGACGTTGAGAACAGCGGCTCCTGCAACGGCACCGTGACCGAGTACAAGGTGCTCTACAGCAACGACGGCACCGACTGGCAGGAGGCCGCAGCGGGCAGCTGGTCCGACTACACCGACAAGAGCTGGCGCACCGCCGCGTTTGACACGCCGGTCACGGCCAAGTACTTCCGCCTGCAGGCCGTCCACACCTTCATGGCCGGCGGCGAGGCGAAGTACGACACCGGCATGAGCTGCGCCGAGATTCGCCTGCTCTCCGCGCCCGAGGTTGACCTCACCGCCCTTGAGGCTGCCATCTCCAAGGCGGAGGGGCTCAACGCCGCCGACTACACCGAGGCGTCCTGGGCTGCCCTTCAGGAGGCCCTGACCGCCGCAAAGGGTGCGCAGACCTCCTTCAACCAGACCGCGATCGACACCGCGGCCGCCGCCCTTGAGGCCGCCATCAACGCGCTCGTGGGCGCTGCGCCGGCGGACGGTACGTACACCGAGGCCAACCCGTTCGTGTTCCCCGCAGAGGGCGAGACCGCCACGCTCGAGTTTGAGTACGGTCGGTTTGTTGACGATCACACGAACGACAACGGGTGGCCAATGGTCGCCTTCGAGTCGCTCGGCGTGACCATCGTCGACGCCGTCAACTTTGGCGACGAGATTCACGTGCCCTTTTCCGTCAAGACGCCCGGCACGTACAGCGTGACGCTCCAGTTCTCCAGTGGCTCCACCACCAACGCGCTCGCGTGGTCCGATGACGCGGGCATCATCGCCGCGGGCAACACCGACGCCGGCGCTGACGACGCTGCTGGCGCGCTCCACACGGTCACGTTCACGATGACCGCGAGCAGGGCCGGCGATTCCACGCTCGTCTTTGGCGCGCGCGACGAGGGCAAGGCACCGCGCCTGGACAAGCTCGTGATCACCCTCGAGAAGGGCACCGAGCCCGAGCCTACGCTCGAGTCCATCGCGGTCAAGACCAACCCGACCAAGACCGAGTACACCGTGGGCGATACGCTCGACGCCTCCGGCCTCGTGCTCACGCTCACCTACTCCGACGGCACCACCGAGGACGTCGCCTACGCCGACGCGACAGACGAGATCATGCTCGACCCGACGACCCTCACCGAGGCCGGCGAGAAGACCGTGACCGTCACCTACGAGGGTAAGACCACCACGTTCAAGGTCACCGTTACCGAGGCCGAGGAGCCCGAGCCCACCACCTACACCGTCACGTTCGTCGGCGCCCAGGGCGTCGAGGACCAGACGGTCGAAGAGGGCATGACCTCCACGGAGCCCAAGGTCACCACGCCTGCCGGCTACGCCTTCGGCGGCTGGCTCCTCAACGGCGAGAAGTACGACTTCTCCAAGCCCGTGACCTCCGACATCACGCTGACCGCCTCCTGGGTCCTCAACGAGCCGACGGTCTCCGTGAGCTCAGACAACCCCGCTCCCGTCGAGGGCGAGACCGTGACGCTCACCGCCACGGCCGAGCACCCGGGAACCGACGTCACGCTCACCTACACGTGGGCCAAGGATGGCACGACGATCGACGGCGAGACCGGCAGCACGCTCGCGGTCACCGAGGACGGCACCTACACCGTGACCGTCACCGCGACCGACCCGAGCGAGCTCACCGCCTCCGCAACCGCCGAGACGACCGTCGAGTTTGCCGCCAAGCCCGATCCCACGCCTGGCGTCAACTACGACGCCCTCAAGGACGTCATCGACGAGGCCAAGGCCCTGAAGGCCGACGACTACACCGCCGAGACCTGGTCCGTGCTCGTCGAGAAGCTCGCAGCCGCTCAGGAGGCGCTCAGCGCCGAGAACCAGGAGACGGTCGATGCGGCTGCTTCCGCGCTCCGCGGCGCTATCGACGCACTCAAGCCCGTCGAGACGCCCACGCCTGACCCCGAGACCCACACCGTCACCTTTGTCGTTGGCTTTGACTTTGACGACATCACGGACGAGGTCGAGGACGGCGAGACCGCCGAGGCGCCCGTGGTCCCGACCAAGGACGGCTGGAAGTTCGTTGGCTGGTACACCCAGCTCAACGAGGACGGCTCCGTTGAGGGCGAGTACGACTTCAGCACTCCCGTGACCGATGACCTCACGCTCTACGGCGGCTGGATTGAGCTCACCGACGAGCCGAGCGATCCTGACAAGCCCGGCACCACCGAGCCCGATCCCACGCCCGTGAAGCCTGGCGCGGACGGCACCACCGGTGGCTCCACCTCCGGCGGCAACCTCGCCCAGACGAGCGACCCGACCTCCATGGTCGCGGCCCTCGCCACGGCACTCGCCGGCGCCGGCGCCCTCGTCGCTTCCCGCAAGCGTCGCTAGCGCTAACCCCGGCAAAGCCGGAACATAGCTCCAAGAAGGGGCGCCCTGCAGCAGCGGGGCGCCCCGTTTTTGCACGCACTTGACGAAATGCGGCTTGTCTCAGCCTAAAGTTGTTTTCGCTTGACGAAAGCGGCCTCGTCTCAGTCTTTTTTCGGTTTTGGCTGAGACGAGGCCGCTATCGTCAAGCGATCTGAGCTAGAGGCTGAGACGAGCCCGGTATCGTTAAATGATCTGAGCTGGAGACTGAGACGAGCCGTGCTTCACCGATCGCAAACAAAGAGCCGGCCGAGGGACGTCTCCCCCAGCCGGCGAATCTCTTGGTGGGCCCTGAGGGATTCGAACCCCCAACCCAGGGATTATGAGTCCCCTGCGCTAACCGTTGCGCCAAGAGCCCCTCTTATGAAAAAGGCGACGACCGAAGCCGCCGCCCTCATTCACATGGTGGAGATAAGGGGGTTCGAACCCCTGACCTCGTGACTGCCAGTCACGCGCTCTCCCAACTGAGCTATATCCCCGCGTTGCTGCGTAGAAGATACTACCAAAACGAGAGCACCAGTCAACCGAGAATTTCAAAAATGTGGAGACACGCATGGGATCCCTGGGCACAGGCCTGCTCTCAGACCCAGAGGCAGTCTCGGCCGATCTCGGCAACCGTCCGTGCCCCGCACATCTCCATGGCATCTGCGAGCTCACCTTGCAGCTGCCCAAGAAAGGCGCGCACGCCGTCCTCTCCCCCGCCAAAGGCAGAGACGACGAACGGCCGACACACAAGACACGCTCGCGCGCCCAGAGCCACCGCGCGGAATACGTCGAGGCCACTACGCACGCCGCCGTCCACGATCACCTCGATGCGCTCGCCAACTGCATCGGCGATGCGAGGCAGGACCTCTGCCGTAGCAGGCGTGCCATCGAGAACGCGCCCCCCGTGGTTGGAGACCACGATTGCATCAACGCCCGCCTCTGCGGCCCTCAGGGCCGCAGAGACCGTCATGACGCCCTTGAGGACAAACGGAATGCCGGCCTCATGACAACGGTTGACAACCCGTGCGATCTGCGCCGCAGACTTGGCCCCCGCAGGCGGCTGCTGGCCGCGAAGGAAAGGCAGCCCCGCCGCGTCGATGTCCATGGCCACGGCGGCAGGGTGCGCCGCCAGTGCCTCGTCGAGCTTCTCGCCAAGCGTGACCTCGTCCCAAGGCTTTACCGTGGGAACGCCCGTTCCGCCCAGCTTCCCAATGAGGTCGCACGCCTCGGTCATGATGGAGGCGTCCAGGCCGTCACCCGTCCAGGCAAGAGTGCCCTCAGCCGCCGCGGCCTCTAGAACGCAGCGGTTGTAGCCCACCGTGTCAAAGCGATCGCCGTAGTGGCGCTGGACGTCACCAACGGGCCCAATCATCACCGGCAGGTAAAGCTCGCGCCCGAGCACCGTCACGCGCGTGTCCGCCGTCCAAGCCTCATGCAGGGTGTCCATGTTCACGCGCACGTCCTGCCAGGCCAACCAGTTGCGATGCGCCACGCGACCCACGCCCTTGTCGCCGGGTCCCGGCATCACGCCGGCGCACGAGCGCCCGTCGCAGACGGGGCACGCCTTGCAGAAGGGTCCGATGTTTCCGCGTGCAGCCGCGGCAAGTTCGGCATAGCTCATGGTCGTCCTCTCGATAGAAGGGTGCCCCGGCGAGAAGGACCGGGGCACTCGGAAATCAAATAATTAAGCGCGGGCGGGGACGACGCGCTCGGTGAGCCAGGAGACGAGCTCCTCCATCGGCAGGTCGAAACGCTCACCGCTCTCGCGGACCTTGACCTCTGCCATGCCGTTCGCCACGCCGCGCTTGCCCAGAATCACCTGGTACGGAATGCCGATTAGGTCGGCGTCGGCAAACTTGACACCCGGGCGCTCCTTGCGGTCATCGAGAAGGACCTCGAGGTCGGCGGCGCAGAGCTCTTCCACGACCCTCTCCGCGACCGGCGTGACCACGTCGTCGTTAACCGCAAGCGGCACGACCTCGACCTCGTAGGGCGCCACGCAGACGGGCCAGGAGATGCCGTGCTCGTCGTTGTGCTGCTCCACGACGGCGGCCAGCGTGCGGGAGACGCCGATGCCGTAGCAGCCCATGAGGAACGGGCGCTCCACG
>CASFQX010000211.1 GCA_949296375.1 uncultured Olsenella sp. | reverse complement strand
GTTCAACGACGTCATCGAGCAGATCCCCGACATCAACCACATGACGCCGGGCGAGACCGTGCCCATCGTCGTGGAGAGCCTCGCCTCCGGCACGAGCGACATCATCACCTACTCGATGCTCTCCGTGCCCAAGCTGCTCGAGACCTACCCCGACTTCGTGGAGCTCGAGATGACCGACAAGTTCGAGGGCTCGGTCATGCCGGACAACGCCGCCATCGCCAAGGGCCAGGAGGCGATCCTCGAAGAGATCAACGAGGTCATCAACGCCATCCCGGAGGACGAGCGCCAGCAGATGTGGAACGACTGCATGGACCGTCAGCCGGCCTAATGTGGAGAAGGGGTAATCCCTCGCAACGTTGCGTAAGATAGGGGCGCGTGCCGCAAGTTCGGCGCGCGCCCGCACGCGTGAAATAGAAGGAGAGAGAAATGAGCTCTGCCCCCACAGGCGAGCAGGCGGCGAGAAGGACGCGCGGTCGCGTGGCCTCGTTCCTTCTTGACGACCACCGCTACGTTCTTCTCGGCACCAGCGCGGCGGCGCTGGTGGGTATGCTGCTCTCGAGCTCGGGACGGCCGGCGATGAGCTTCCTCGCGCAGGCGTTCACCGTCGAGCTCGTGATGTACTACCTGCTCGTTGCCTGGCTCGTGGTGAGCGCCGTGGCACTCGTGACCAAGCTCGCCAAGTGGCGCGACTACGCGTCCGTCTCGCCGTTTGCCAAGCCGGGGGTGCGCCGCGCGTTGCGCTATGCATCGTACGTAGTCTGGGCCATCGTGCTGGTGCTCTTCATAGACCGCGTGGTCATGGGCGTGGCGTCTGCGTGGAACGTGGCGGTGGAGGCGGCGACCTCCGCGAACCCGCGCCGCCCGGAGCCCATGCTCGAGAGCATGTGCTACATCCTCTACCAGGGTCGTCAGACGTTCCTCACTGGCCTGGCCACCACCGTCCAGCTGGCCGTCTTTGGCACGATCATCGCGTTTTTCCTGGCGCTGCTGCTCGTGTTCTGCCGCATCCAGCGCATCGACCGCCCCGACAACGACTTCGTGCGCTTCTGGAAGGTCGTGGGCGCCGGCTTTGCCAAGCTCTACTCGACGGTGGTGCGCGGCACGCCAATGATGGTCCAGGCAATGATCATCTACTACGGCGTCTTTGGCATCCTGCGCCTGACGAGCCTCACCACCACGCAGATCAACGGCATCTGGACGACGTTTATCGCCGGTCTGGTCACGATCACGCTCAACTCGACGGCCTACATGATGGAGGTCCTGCGCGGCGGCATCGAGTCCGTGGACAAGGGTCAGACGGAGGCCGCGCGCTCGCTGGGCCTTTCGCAGTGGCAGGCCATGGTCAAGGTCGTCTTCCCGCAGGGCATCAAGTACGCGATCCCCGGTCTCTCCAACGAGCTGGTCATCAACATCAAGGACTCGTCGGTCCTCTCCGTCATCGGAACGTTTGACCTCATGTTTGCCACCACCACCGTGGCTGGCATCTACTACCAGCAGTTCCAGACGGCACTCATCTCTACGGTTGCCTACCTCATCCTCACGATGCTCGCGTCGTGGCTGCTCGGGCGCTTTGCGCATCGCTTCAACGTGAAGACCGAGGCTGTGGGAAGCACGTCTGACACGCCCGTGAAGGTGGAGGATTAAGCCATGAGCGATAAGAACGTTCGCACTGCCAGCACTTCCGACGTTGCAAGCTCCTCCGCAGCCGAGCCCATGGTCCACATCGAGGGCCTGCGCAAGTCCTTCGGCAGCCTCGAGGTCCTGCGCGACATCAACCTCGACGTCATGCCCGGCCAGGTGGTTACGATCATCGGCGCCTCCGGCTCCGGAAAGTCGACGCTGCTGCGCTGCATCAACCTGCTCGAGACGCCCGACGCCGGGCACGTCTGGTTCCACGGCGCCGACCTCGCCGCCGAGCACGTTGACGTGAACCGCCTGCGCGAGAAGATCGGCATGGTGTTCCAGGGCTTCAACCTGTTCAACAACATGAACGTGCTCGACAACTGCACGCTCGCACCCGTGACGCTCAAGAAGATGAAGAAGGCCGAAGCCGAGGAGGTCGCGCTGCGCCACCTCGAGTCCGTGGGTCTGGCGGACTTCGCTCGCGCGGACGTCAACAACCTCTCCGGCGGTCAGAAGCAGCGCGTCGCCATCGCGCGCGCCCTCTGCATGCAGCCCGACCTCATGCTCTTCGACGAGCCCACCTCCGCGCTCGACCCCGAGATCGTGGGCGAGGTCCTCGAGGTCATGCGACGCCTGGCGGCCGATGGCATGACGATGGTCGTGGTCACGCACGAGATGGCCTTCGCCAAGAACGTCTCCGACGAGGTCGTTTTCATGGACAAGGGCGTCATTGCCGAGAAGGGCGCGCCCTCCAAGATCTTCTCGTCCCCGGAGCACCCGCGCACCCGTGAGTTCCTCGCCCGCTACCTGGAGGGGTGATGTGGAAAAGGGACAGTCCCTTTTCCACATCAGAGAATCGGCCGGGCCCGTGCGGAGAGGGTCCGGCCGATTTTGTGGGGCGAGCTCTGTCTTGCCGCGCGGGGCTTCTCGCGGGCAGACCGCCTAGTTGGAACGAGAGTCCAGGACGAGGAGGGCAACTCCGGCGATGAGGGTGAGCCAGACGCCGATGCCGATGTACTTGAAGGTGTCAAAGCCCCCGCCAGCGACCATGAGGCCAACGACCCACAGGACGGGCGCCACGACGACCACGATGCCCGTGATCTTGTGGAGGATGCCCGGGACCTTGACGACGAGCTGCTGAATCTCAGGGGAGGGGATGAGGGCCGCAATGCGCACGACGGCAGACGCGATGCACAGCACGGTCGCAACGATGATGAGGATGTTCATGAAGCCGACGAAGAACACGGCCATCCCGGCATCTCCGGAGAGGCTGCTCCCACCAAGGGACGAAGCGAGTCCGGAGAGTCCCTGAATATATCCGTTGATATCGCCGATGCTCATGTCTCCGATTCCGCCGAAGCCGGGGACGCTGATCCACGCCATGTTGAGGAAGAAGATGACGAGAACCGCCACGATTGCAGCGGCGAGGGCAAAAACGTTGAGGCCTTGCACGGGACTGACGCCAATGCCGGCCTGCGGGGTGGGTGTCCAGGGCTGGGGGCCAACGCCGGATGGCTGGGGCCCGGGGCCGACGGGTTGGCTGGGGGCTGAAATGGGGGCTCCGCAGACACCGCAGAACTTGCTGCCGTCGGGCTGCTGGCTTCCGCACTTGGGACAGAACATATGACTCCCTTCTCGCGTTGTGCGCGAGCGGTTGGCTCGCAACTGACGTAGGTAGATTATGACGCTTCTGCGGTGCGAGCGGCCTGCGAGTCGGGGATTGGCATGCTACGATTTCTCAAAGTAGGGTTTGTGCGAGGAGGGTCTCATGCAGGACGGGTTTGTCAAGGTCGCGGCGGTGACGTCGGAGGTCCGCGTGGCGGACGTCACCTTCAACGTTGATGCGTGCGTTGCCGCGGCGGAGCGCGCTTGCACCGAGGACGGCGCCTCGGTCGTGGTGCTTCCCGAGCTCGCGATCACGGGCTACACCTGCGAGGACCTCTTCTGGCAGGATGCCCTGCTCGATGCCGCCGAGCGCGGCCTCGCCGACTTTGCCGCCCGCACGGCGGAGCTCGACGCGCTGCTTCTGGTGGGTGCACCCGTGCGTGTGAATGCCAAGCTCTACAACTGCTGCGCCGTCGTCTCGTCCGGCACGATCCTCGGTGTGGTGCCCAAGCGCCACATTCCCACCTACAACGAGTTCTACGAGGGGCGCCACTTCGTTCCCGGCACCGCCGACGTCGTGCCCATCGATGTGGCGGGCCAGCTGGACGTCCCCTTCGGCATGAGCCAGCTCTTTGCCTGCGAGGAGCTGCCGGAGCTCGTGGTTGCCGCAGAGATCTGCGAGGACCTCTGGGTCCCGGAGCCGCCGTCGATTCGCCACGCTCGGGCCGGTGCCACCCTGATCTGCAATCTCAGCGCCTCCAACGCTCTTGTCGGCAAGGCCGACTACCGCCGCGAGCTGGTGCGCGGCCAGAGCGCCCGCCTCGTCTGCGGCTATGTCTACGCCAGCGCCGGTACCGGCGAGTCCACTCAGGATCTCGTCTTCTCCGGCCACGACCTCGTGGCCGAGAACGGCCGTCTGCTCGCGGAGGGAGCTCCCTTCGGCGACGGCCGCGCGCTCACGGAGATCGACGTCCGCCAGCTCGTTGCCGAGCGTCGCCGCATGTCCACGTTTGAGACCGTCGCCAGCGCCGCGCAGCTGGACTATCACGTGAGCCGCTTCACGCTGGACGTGCATCACGTGCACCTCACGCGCTGGGTTGACCCGCACCCCTTCGTGCCGTCAGATGCTACCCGCCGCGCCGAGCGCTGCGAGGACGTCTTCTCCATCCAGGCCCACGGTCTCGCCAAGCGCCTCTCGCACACGCGCTCCACGCGTGCGGTGATTGGTGTCTCCGGCGGCCTCGACTCCACGCTCGCGCTGCTCGTGGCCGTGCGAGCCTTCGACCTTCTCGGCCTGGACCGCGCGGGCATCATCGCCGTGACCATGCCGGGCTTTGGCACCACCGACCGCACGCACGACAACGCCACCCTGCTCTCACAGGCGCTCGGCGTGCAGCTGCGCGAGATCGTGATCGGCCCCGCGGTGCGCCAGCACTTCTCTGACATCGGGCATGACGAGTCGGTCCACGACGTCACTTACGAGAACTCCCAGGCCCGCGAGCGCACGCAGATTCTCATGGACGTAGCCAACCAGGAGGGCGGCCTCGTCATCGGCACCGGCGACCTCTCCGAGCTGGCACTCGGCTGGGCCACCTACAACGGCGACCACATGTCCATGTATGCCGTCAACGCGAGCGTGCCCAAGACGCTGGTGCGCCACCTCGTGCGCTACGTGGCTGATACCTGCGGAAACGCTGCTGAGAAGGACGTTCTTCTCGACGTTCTGGACACGCCGGTCTCGCCGGAGCTCCTGCCCGCCACGGGCGACGGCAAGATCGCGCAGCGCACCGAGGACCTCGTGGGCCCCTACGAGCTGCACGACTTCTTCCTCTACGAGGTTCTACGCCACGGCGCCGGCCCGCGCAAGGTCTTCCGCTTGGCGCGTCACGCGCTCGGCGAGAAGTACGACGACGCCACGATCCTCTCCTGGCTCAAGGTCTTCTATCGCCGCTACTTCGCGCAGCAGTTCAAGCGCAGCTGTCTGCCCGACGGCCCCAAGGTGGGGTCTGCGGCCGTGAGCCCTCGCGGCGATCTGCGCATGCCGTCCGACGCCTGCTCAACGCTCTGGCTCGCCGAGCTCGAGGCGCTGTGATCATGAAACGTGGAAAAGGGACTGTCCCTTTTCCACGTTTTCCACGATTTTGAATCAGCTGACGGTGAAGACATATTCGACGCGGTCGCCCTCTGACGGGTCGGGGCCAAAGCGCGTGCTGATGGCATAGCGCCGCCCCGGCGTGACCTCAAACGCGAGCACGTCGTCCTCAAACGTCGACGGGACCTCCTCGCCCAGCGTGTTTACAAAGTCACGCCAGTAACGGGCGCGCCAAGCAAGCGGCTTGCCCACAAGATCCTCCTTGGAGAGGTCCTTCTCGTCCCAGCTCTGCACATAGGTGGTAAGCGGGGCTTCGTCAAAGGTCACCGTGACTCTGGCCGTTGATGCGGCGGAAACGCGCGCCAGCTCGTCCACGCTCCACGCCTGGGGAGCTGCCTGCAGGAGGGTCTCGCCGTAGTTCTGGCCGTTTGCCGCATAGCTCCACGAGTATCGACCGAGGGTGAGGGTGGTCTCGTCGTCGCTGCCGGCGACCTGTGCGTGCGCGTTGGGCACGTCGGCCTCGGGAAGGGGCTCGTGCGGAAGCATCTGGCAAGAGATCAGGGTGACAACGGCGATGGCGATGATGGCAACGATTGCGATGGTGCGCGATGTCTTGGGCTTCATGGTGACCTCCCATTCTGAAACGTCACCGTTATTCTTCCCTGAACGTTAAAAACGAGTCGGCGGGACTGAAGCAGAGGTGGAAAGAGGCGCTGGTCTGTCTGCCCTATGCGGTGAAGGCGTAGGTGGCCTCGCCGGCATCGAAGGTGGCGAGAATCGCGTAGCGATACCCCGGCTCTGCGGTGAATGAGAAGTCCTCGACCTCGACCTTCTCGCCCTCAGCGTCGAGCGCGTCCTCGCTCCAGCGCGTGACCTCGATGCCCGTGGCGTCAACGTCAAAGCTCACGGTCACCTGCGCGGGCTCCTTGAGTGACGCATCCGCGAGCTCGTCCGTGGCGTAGTCCGTGGGTGCGAGCGTGTCCACGGCAACGGTCTGCTCCTCGCCGTCCTGCTCGTAGGTCCAGATGTAGCCGCAGCTCGTGGGCATGAGGGAGACGGCGGCGAGGTCAGTCGTGTACTCGACGGACGCATACGGCGGCTCGGCGGGGTCCTTGGGCTGCCAGAGCTGGGCGGCGAGCTCGTCGTACTTCTCGGCGTCCGCGGGCGTTCCCTCCTCGACCACCTCAACGCTCGTGATGCCCGG
>CASFQX010000210.1 GCA_949296375.1 uncultured Olsenella sp. | reverse complement strand
CGTCAACCGGGTTGATGAGATTCGCGACGAGCTCGGTCGCCTCGAGGGCAAGCGCCTCAGGGTAAAGGCCAACATGGGCCGCTCCCGCATCGTGGAGCGCGCCGGCACGCTGGTGCACGCCCACCCTTCGCTCTTCGTCGTTGAGGTGGAGGAGCGCCGCGGCCGCACTTCTCGCCAGTCATACCAGTACGTGGACGTCCTCACCGGCACCGTGGAGCTCTACGACGCCGAGTCCGGCGAGCGGCTCTTCGACTTCGTCGAGCCCGTCGCCGAGTAGCGCCCCGCCGTGCCCTCCGCCAGGGTCGTGGAGACCCCCTGCAAGGTGAACCTCCACCTCGGCGTGCATGCCGAGAAGGACGCGCGGGGCCATCACCGCGTCGACTCGGTGATGGTGCCCGTGGCGCTCTATGACACCGTGAGCGTCTCCGAGGCGCCCGAGCTCGTCGTGAGCTTTGCCCCCGAGCTCGAGGTTCCCGCCGAGAAGACCGGCGTGTGGCGCGCGGCCACCCTCCTGGCGGAGGCCCTGGGCGTAGAGCCGCGCGTGCGCGTTGAGGTGACCGCACGGATTCCCGAGCGCGCGGGGCTGGGCGGCTCCTCGGCGGATGCCGGCGCGACGCTTCGGGCGCTCGCCGACCTCTGGGGCGTGAGCCCGCTCGACCCGCGCGTGCTGGCGGTTGCCCGCCGCGTGGGCGCGGACGTCGCCTTCTTCCTCGATCCCAGGCCGTCGCTCTTTGCTGGTGCCGGTGACGTGCGCGTTCGGACCTTTCCCGCGCTCGAGGTGCCGCTTGCCCTGGTGATGCCGCGCGCGGACGGCGGCTCCACCGTGGAGGCCTACGCGGAGTTCGACCGCACGGGCACTGAGCCCGTGAGCTACGAGCCCATCTGCGCGGCCCTTGCCGCCCGCGACGTTGCCGCCGTTGCGGCGCGCCTGCACAACAACCTCGGCCCCGCCGCCCGCGCCCTCTGCCCGGAGATCGAGATCGTGGAGACCTGGCTGCGCGCACAGCCGGGGGTGCTTGCGGCGCAGCTCACGGGCTCGGGCACGTGCTCCTTTGCCATCTGCGAGAGCGTGGCGACGGCAGACGAGCTTGCCCGCCGCGCGCAGGAGTTTGGCTGGCGCGCATGGTCCACAAAAACTGTTGGCTTGGAGAGAAAAGTCTGCTAGAATACTCCCTTGCTACGGGTTGTGGCTCAGCTTGGTAGAGCGCTCGGTTCGGGACCGAGAGGTCGCTGGTTCGAATCCAGTCAACCCGACCACGAACTTGCAGGTCAGAGGATACGTCCTCTGACCTTTTTTCGTTAATATGAGAAAGCCATTGTCAAGTGGCATGACTCGGCAGGTCCGGAAATTCCGTTCCGGACCTGCCCTTATTCCAGCCGGTCGGGCCCGCGCGGATGCTCGTTAGTCGTCGCTCGCCTGGCAAGCTAATATCCGCGGGCTCTGTGGCGCGGCATGCGGGGTATGTCGCCGCGCGCTACCGCATTTCGACTCTCCGTCCGGGACCGTCGTTCGAAAACCCTGGAGTCTTGCTTCTCGGGCGCGGCCCTCGGGCCGCCCATACAAAAAGTCGTGAGCCGGTCCCGGCGATGCGTCGAGGCGCGGGCCCTCCCGGCGGGAAGGCTATCGGCGGGCGGTCACGAGATCGTGCCCTCGGCCCGGCACCCTATCTCCCAGACCCAGCACGCGAGCTCGCGCGCCACCGCCACGTTGGCCACGCACGGCCTCTTGCCGGCGGCGCGCAGCGCCTCGTGCCTGCGGCAGAGCCGGGCGGTCGCCTCGTCGCACCGGCGCTTGACCGCGGGCGGCACGGAGGAGCCCCTCGGCGCCTGCTTCGGCTTCGGCGAGCAGGTCTGGAAGTGCCACGCCGCCTCGACCAGGGCGCGCCTCGAGGCGGAGTTGCCCGCCTTGGTTATGCCGCCCCTCGCCTCGGTCTCGCCGCTCGAGTGCTCCGAGGGCGTGAGGCCGAGCCAGGAGGCGTAGGCCCCCGCCGAGCGGAAGCGCGAGAAGACGCCCGCCTCGGCCGCGAGGCAGAAGGCGGTGGCGACGTCGACGCCCTTTATGCACGAGAGGGCCTCCACCGCGGGGCGCCACCGCTCGGTCGCCGCGACCTCGGCCACGCGCCCCTCCAGGGCCCTCTTGTCGGACTCTGCGCACCGGGCGCAGGTGACGTAGTGGTCGAAGGCGGCCGCCGCCGCGGGCTCGGCGGGCCTGAGCCCCCGCGCCCACCGCCAGAAGGCGACGGTCCACGCGCCGCGCCTGCGCCCGAGGGCGTCGACCTCGTCGAAGACGTGGCCGCGCCTGAGCAGGAACTTGGAGAGGCGCTGGCGGGCGCGCTGCAGGTCGTCCCGCGCGTCGTCGAGCGAGCGGGACAGGTCGCGCGCGGCCTCGACCTCGGCGGGCGGCACCCAGACCTCGACGACGTTGTGCGTCGCGAGCAGCCGCGCGAGGAACGCGGCGTCGCGCCGGTCGTTCTTCCTGCGCCGGTCGGCCGCGGGCCGCTGCATCTTGGAGACCGCGCCGACGACGCAGTCGACGCCGAGCTCGCGCAGCCGGTTGCAGAGCGCGAAGCCGGTCGGGCCGCTCTCGTAGACCGCCTTCGGGGACTCGAAGCCCTTGACCCACTCCGCGATCTCCCCGGCGTCGGTGCCGAAGGCCCTCTGCGTCACCTCCCCCGTGAAGGGGTCGAAGGCGCACGCGGAGACGGAGCGGGCGTGCACGTCGAGGCCTACGGAGGTAACATGCGACATGGGGAGCCTCCTCCCATACGTGCGGTACGGCGGCACCGCAGGTGACGGTACGACACCATTGTTCCCGCCCAGCCCGCGAACCGGTATGACGCGGGGAGGCGACCCCTCAATGGCTTTCTCATATCGTCTTAATTGGGGACTGTCCCCAATTAACAGAACGTGGGCGTATGGATTGCGCCTGTGTTTCGTGTGTACGGCAGATTTCGCGCGAGGTTCGATGCCGTTACACTTCGCCCGCGACTGTTTTTCGAAGGGTTTTCCGCACGTATTCTCTCTTCCGGAACTTTCGTCGCGGCATTGCCGCCAGTGAAGGGAGATTCACATGACGTATTCCGAGAGGGTCATCGCCGAGCTCGAGGCTCGCTATCCCGAGCAGCTCGAGTTCATCCAGGCGGCCAAGGAGGTCCTCGAGACCCTGCAGCCCGCCCTCGACGCCCACCCCGAGTACGAGGAGAACGCGCTTCTCGAGCGCCTCGTCGAGCCCGAGCGCGTGGTCATGTTCCGCGTGCCGTGGGTCGACGACGAGGGCAAGGTCCAGGTCAACCGCGGCTACCGCGTGGAGTTCAACTCCGCCATCGGCCCCTACAAGGGCGGCCTGCGCTTCAACCCCACCGTCACCGTTGGCATGCTCAAGTTCCTCGGCTTCGAGCAGATCTTCAAGAATGCTCTCACCACACTCCCGATGGGAGGCGGCAAGGGTGGCGCGGACTTTGACCCCAAGGGTAAGTCCAACCGCGAGATCATGGCGTTCTGCCAGTCCTTCATGACCGAGCTCTTCCGCCACATCGGGCCCAACACCGATGTCCCCGCCGGTGACCTGGGCGTTGGCGGCCGTGAGGTGGCCTACATGTTCGGTCAGTACAAGCGCCTCAAGAACGAGTGGACCGGCGTTCTCACCGGCAAGGGCCTCACCTTTGGTGGCTCGCTTGCCCGTACCGAGGCCACCGGCTACGGCCTGGTCTACTTCGTCGACGAGTACCTCAAGAGCAGCGGTGACTCCTTCGAGGGCAAGAAGGTCGTCGTCCACGGCTCCGGCAACGTTGCCATCTATGCCATCCAGAAGGTTGCCCAGCTTGGCGGCACCGTCATTGCCTGCTCCGACACCAAGGGCTGGGTCGAGGACCAGGACGGCATCGACTATCAGGTGCTCGAGCACATCTACAACAAGAAGCGCTCCGGCAACGACAAGGGCGTGAGCCTCGCGATGTACGTCGACGAGCGCCCGAACGCCGTCTGGCACGAGGGCGACGGCCGCGGCGTCTGGCAGCTCCCGTGCGACATCGCGCTGCCCTGCGCCCGCGAGAACACCCTGCACCTCGAGGATGCGCAGGCGCTCGTGGCCAACGGCTGCAAGGTCGTCGGCGAGGGTGCGAACATGCCCACCACGCCGGACGCCACCACCTACCTCATGGAGAACGGCGTTGCCTTCATGCCCGGCAAGGCTGCCAACGCCGGCGGCGTGCTCGTCTCCGGCCTCGAGATGAGCCAGAACGCCGAGCACCTCTCCTGGACGTTCGAGGAGGTCGACGGCAAGCTCGAGAGCCTCATGCGCGGCATGTTCCACAACGTGGACGACACCGCCCGTGCCTACGGCCACGAGGGCAACTTCGTGATGGGCGCCAACATCGCCGGCTTCACCAAGGTCGCCGAGGCCATGATGGCCCAGGGCGTCTGCTAGTCGCCTGACCTGATATACGGTAGGGGAGGCCCCGGCTTCCACGCAGGACCGCGTTTTGCGGAAGACCCTGCCTGGGAGGCCGGGGCCTCGTGCGTACGGGCCGCCTCCTCATCGTCATGAGGTTGTGCGCAAGTTTGGAGGGTATGTACGAAGTTGTAAGACTGATGCGGATGAAGCAGTCGGTTTAGCTGCGGTTTCTCTGCTCGGGACTGCGTATCAACTATAGAATTGCGTACATAACCTCCGGGGGTGCGCATAACCTTCCAAATCATCTGGCGAGAAGAACGTACGGGCCCTGCGCCGACGCGAGCTCGCGTGCCCTCCTGGCATCATTTTGTGCGGATGCGTTATCCCGCCACACGGTGAACGCGATTCCGGCTATACTGTCCCATGACCTTTAAGACGGTACGAGAGACCGAAAAGGCGTCCACAACCTAATCGCAGCTGCCTTATTCGGAGTCTCCGCCGCGCGGCGGTAGCTCCGTTTTTTGTAGCTGGGAGTTTGCCCCTGGGCGCACGACGAAAGGGCGGT
>CASFQX010000209.1 GCA_949296375.1 uncultured Olsenella sp. | reverse complement strand
TGGAGCTGGGCACCGACGTCGTGATCGTGGGCGCCGGCAACACCGCCATGGACGCCGCGCGCGTGGCCAAGCGCGCCGAGGGCGTGCAGAACGTGCGCATCGTGTACCGCCGCACCAAGAAGGAGATGCCGGCGGACGAGGAGGAGCTGCAGCTGGCCCTCGAGGAGGGCGTCGAGCTCTGCGAGCTCCTCGCCCCGATCGGCGTGGCAAACGGCCAGCTGGCCTGCGAGGTCATGCGCCTCGGCGAGCCGGACGAGTCCGGTCGTCGCCGCCCCGAGCCCACGGGCGACACCGTGGACGTCCCGGCCACGGCTGTGATCTGCGCCGTGGGCGAGCAGATCGAGCGCGGGCTCTACGAGGGCGCGGGTGTGGAGGTTGACCGCCGCGGCCGCCCGGCCGGCACCGCCACCGGCGTGGACCACGTCTGGGCCGCCGGCGACTGCCGTCGCGGACCGGCCACCTTCGTGGAGGCCATCGCCGACGCGCAGGCCGTTGCCCGCGACCTGGCAGGCGTCGACTTCAACGCCTACGCCGATAAGAACGTGCGTGCCGATAAGTACGACGCCATCATGGGCCGCAAGGGCGACATCTGCCTCGACGTTGCCGGCTGCAAGACGAGCCGCTGCCTGGGCTGCGCCACCGTCTGCGAGGTCTGCTGCGACGTCTGCCCCAACCGCGCCAACGTGGCCGTGCACGTGACGGGCCTCGCGCAGGAGCAGGTCGTCCACGTGGACGGCATGTGCAACGAGTGCGGCAACTGCGCCGTCTTCTGCCCGTGGAGCGGCCGTCCGTACAAGGACAAGCTCACGCTCTTCTGGAGCGCCGAGGACATGGACGCGAGCGAGAACCGCGGCTTCCTGCCGCTGCCCGACGGCACGTTCCGCGTGCGCCTGGCCGGCTCCGAGGGCACCTACGACGTGAACGACGCCGCCTGCGGCCTGCCCGAGGACGTGCGCCTCACCATCTGCGCGGTTCGCGACGACTACGCCTACCTGCTGGCCAAGTAGCTTCGTGCGACCCGCGGGCCGAGGTCCTTCTCGCCCGCGGGCCTGCACGCAACGAGGGGAGTTCACCATGGACGACGAGCTCAAGCGCATCTGGGTCGCCGACGAGGGCTGCATAGGCTGCCGCCTCTGCGAGCGCGCGTGCCCCACCGGCGCCATGCGCGTGGAGGACAAGCAGGTCCGGATCGACTACGCGCTCTGCATCGCGTGCGGCATGTGCGCCACCAAGTGCCGCAAGGGCGTCATCCACGACACGCTGGGCATCTACGCCCCGGCCCAGTAGGGGAGGAGACCATGGCAGCTGGAACCGCCGTCAAGGCACCCGCCGAGTACCGCTTCACCGTCAACGGCGAGGAGCAGGTCGTTGCCACCGACAAGCCGCTCCTTCGCTACCTGCGCGACGACCTCAAGCTCACCTCCGTCAAGGACGGCTGCTCCGAGGGCGCGTGCGGCACCTGCACCGTGCTCGTGGACGACCGCGCCACCAAGGCGTGCGTCCTCACCACGCGCCTGGCCGCGGGCCGCAGCATCGTGACCGTGGAGGGCCTGCCCCACGAGGAGCAGGAGGCCTTCGTCTACGCCTTCGGCGCCGTGGGAGCCGTCCAGTGCGGATTTTGCATCCCCGGCATGGTCATGGCGGGCGCGGCCCTCATCCACAAGGTGCCCGACCCCACCGAGGACCAGGTCAAGGTGGCCATCCGGGGCAACGTCTGCCGCTGCACCGGCTACAAGAAGATCATCGAGGGCATCCTCCTCGCCGCCGCGATCCTGCGGGGCGAGAAGAGCATCGACCCCGAGCTCGAGCGCGGGGACGACTACGGCGTGGGCAAGCGCGCCTTCCGCGTGGACGTGCGCCGCAAGGTCCTCGGGTACGGCAAGTACCCGGACGACATCGACGAGCGCGACTTCCCCGACCTCACCTACGCCAGCGCCGTGCGCTCCAAGTTCGCCCGCGCCCGCGTGGTGAGCATCGACGCCGAGAAGGCCCGCGCCATGCCGGGCGTCCTCGCCGTGCTCACGGCGGCGGACGTGCCCGTGAACGCCGTCGGCCACCTGCTCTACGACTGGGACGTCATGATCGCCGAGGGCGACGTCACCCACTGCGTGGGCGACGCCATCGCCCTGGTGGTGGCCGAGGACGCGGCCACGCTGGAGAAGGCCAAGAAGGCCGTCAAGGTCACCTACGAGGAGCTCGAGCCCGTCCGTTCCATCGAGGAGGCCCGCGCCGAGGGCGCGCCCGTGCTCCACAAGCCCTACCTCGCCTTCGGCAACTGGGTCACGCCCGAGAACAACATC
>CASFQX010000208.1 GCA_949296375.1 uncultured Olsenella sp. | reverse complement strand
TGACCAGTGCGATCTCGCGCCACCACAAGAATGTCCGGAATGCGCGTAACCCAGCGGGGCTCGCCCCGAGAGTCAATGCCGTCGTACACCCTAATCTCCGGATTCATGCTTGTTTCCCCGAGGCCGTGGCCCCCGAGGGACAGCGGAAGGCCAATCGTCATCGCAATCCCCACCTCCCGTGGAGATCTTGCCCCGGGCCGCACGTACTGAAGGGCGCGCAGTGCCACGGCACGATTCTTGGTGCCCTCAGGCAGGCGCTCAAGGTAGGCGCGAATCCTGTCAACCGTGGTCAGTGGTGCATCGTAGCCCTCTCGATGCACGCAGCCTCCCGGCTCCCAGCCATCCAACCTAAACGAAGAACAGAGCGCAAAGCCGACATAGATAAGGTGGTCAAACTCAACCTCGCCGGCCATCTGAAGAAACACAAGCTCAGGCGCACATACGTGGAACTCCACCCCCATCGCGTCCGTTGGGATAAACGATCCGGCAGGAAGCTGTGTAGTGCAGACATGCGCACGAACAGACTTGGTGTTGTAATGGCCAGCCTCATTTGCAACCAATACATCGAGTCGGTCGAACCCCTCGGGCAGGCTGCCCTCCAACACGTTCAACAACTCGCGAGCAGCATCTGGTTTCGGAACCCTCATGGGAAGAGAAGCCGCCCGGCTTGGCCTAGACCCAGACCGCCTAAGGTTTGGCACCCTGAGTAGATATGAGAGCGCGGTTTGATGGGAGACGCAGATACGCACGCCAGCTCTTTCTCAACGCGCGGACAAGACTTGGGGTCTCTACGTTCTACCCAAACAGAGTTAATCTCAACCTCACAATCCAGAGGCAGTTATAGGCCAACGATGTGTCACTTTTTGGCTCGTCTGAGGACCTAAAGCGGAGGCAGCCACACCGCAGCAAAACAACACTCCGAAAAAGCCCAGCTCATCTTAGTATCATAAAGTTAATCTCTGTTCGTTGATCATGTAATCCCCTCAGAAGAGCCCCAAAGTGACACAGGCTCCGCAAAAAACTGCCTCGAAGGACAAACGAATCGCGGCGACCCCACCACCTCCTTCTTGCTCGTCTTTCACACTGCCTGCATGAATGTTGCCGTTCAGCAAGGCAGACCTGAAAACGTCCAGCGACCGTGGCACAATCGTGAGTGAACAAACCTCACTCACAAGGAGCGCCCATGCCAGAGGGAATCCGCAAGATCAACGTCATCGGGCACCTGCATCCAGACACGGACAGCGTCTGCTCGGCCATCGCATACGCCCACCTCAAGAACGAGGCGGAGCACACCAACATCTACGAGGCGCGCCGTGCGGGCGCCGTGAACCGCGAGACCGCTTTTGTGCTGCGCCACTTTGGCTTCGAGGAGCCGCCGCTCATCACCTCCGTCACCCCGCAGATCAAGGACACCGAGATCCAGCGCCAGGGCGGCATCGACGGCGAGATGAGCCTCTTCTCCGCATGGAACCTCATGCGCGAGGCCAAGACCGACACCCTCTGCATCACGGACGACGACAACAACCTCGAGGGCCTGATTGCGGTCAAGGACATCGCCAACGCCAACATGGACGTCTTTGACACGAGCGTGATCGGCGAGTCGCACACCTGCTACGCAAACATCATCGACACCCTGCGCGGCGAGATGATCCTCGGCGACCCCACGGCACGCGTGACCGGCGGAGACGTCCGCGTGGGCACCACGCCCGAGCTCATGGAGGACACCGTCAAGCCCGGCGACATCATCCTCACCACCAACCGCTACGAGACGCAGCAGTTTGCCGTCGAGTGCGAGGCCAGCTGCCTCATCGTCTGCTGCAGCGCGCACATCTCGCACCGCGTGATCTCGTCAGCGGAGCGTCACGGCTGCGCGATCATCACCACGCCCTACGACACCTACGCCGCCGCGCGCCTCATCTCGATGTCCATCCCCGTGCGCGCCAAGATGCTCTCCGAGGGCATCCTCAAGGTGAGCGTCAACACCGCGATCGACGACGCGCGCAAGATGATGGCGCACTCGCGCCACCGCTTCTTCCCCGTCATCGACGAGAACAGCAAGTACGTGGGCCTCGTCAGCTCCCCCAACCTGCTCTCCGCCAAGAAGAAGCACGTCATCCTCGTTGACCACAACGAGCGCTCGCAGTCCGTGGAGGGCCTCGAGCAGGCGGAGATCATGGAGATCATCGACCACCACCGCATCGGGTCCATAGAGACCGAGGGCCCCGCGTACTTCCGCAACATGCCCGTGGGCTGCACCTGCACGATCGTCCACATGATGTACCGCGAGCAGGGCGTCGAGATCCCCAAGGACATCGCTGGCCTCATGCTCTCCGCCATTCTCTCCGACACGCTGGCGTTTCGCTCCCCCACCTGCACGCAGCTCGACCGCGACGCCGCCGCAGCGCTCGCCCAGATCGCGGGCGTGGACATCGAGACCTACGCCGACGCCATGTTCGAGGCGGGCGCCGACCTCACCGGCCGCACCGCTGAGGAGGTCTTTGGCGCCGACTTCAAGGTCTTCAGCCGCGGCAACGTCAAGTTTGGCGTGGGCCAGGGCAGCTACATGACCGAGAAGAGCCGCAAGGCCGCGGAGGCGCTGGTTGGCCCCTATCTCGCCGAGGCGGCGCGCGAAGAGGAGCTGCCGCTCGTCTTCTACCTGTTCACCGACGTCAAGAGCTCCTCGAGCGAGATTCTCTGGTACGGCGAGGGCGCCGAGAGCATCATCGAGCGCGCCTTCGACGCCGAGCCACACGACGGCATGGCGCGCCTGCCCGGCGTGGTGAGCCGCAAGAAGCAGGTCATCCCCGCGCTGATGGCAACCTTGCAGAGCATCCAGGAGGACCAGGACTAGTGGACGAGAAGAACCCGGGGCAGCAGCCCGCGCGGGAGTCGGCCGGAGCGTCGCACTTCCTTGCGATCCTCTCCCGCATGAAGTACATCGAGCGCTGGTCGCTCATGCGCAACTCGCGGCCGGAGAACCTCTCTGAGCACTCGCTGGAGGTGGCGCTCATCGCGCACATGCTGTGCGTCATCGGCAACGCCCACCACGGCCGCTCGCTCGACGCCGAGCGCGCCGCGCTCGTGGCGCTCTATCACGACGCGTCGGAGATCGTGACCGGCGACCTCCCCACGCCCGTGAAGTACCACGACGGCGCCATCCGCGACGCCTACAAGGCCGTGGAGCACAGCGCCGAGGAGCGCCTGCTGGACGCCCTGCCCGCCGACCTGCGCCCCTCCTTCGAGGACGTGCTGTGGCCCGCCGTCGATGCCGGCGAAAGCGAGCTCCACCTGCGCCGTCTCGTGAAGGCTGCCGATAAGATCTCTGCGCTCATAAAATGCGTCGAGGAGGCGCGTTCCGGCAACACCGAGTTCGCGAGCGCCGAGGCGAGCACCCGCACCGCCGTGTGCGAGATGGCAGTCGAGCTCCCGGAAGTGGCCGACTTCATGCGGGACTTCTTCCCCTCCTACGGTGCCACCCTCGACGACCTGCTGTGACCTGCTCGCCAGGGGGCGGCCCCTTGGCACCTCTAACATTGGCAGGCACGACTGACCGAAACCCGCCAAAGGGGTCCTGCCCCCTTGGCAAACCACAACACGAACGGAGTCACAACCCATGCCCCACGCCCTCCACGCGCGGCTGCCCAAGAACTTTGTGCTCGAGGAGCGTCTCGAGCGCTACGCGAGCGTCATCGAGCTCACGCCCCAGAACCTTCGCGGATGCTGGGCCCAGGCCTGCTGGCCCGGAGTCGGCGCGGAGACGGGCAGCGCCGGCGGCTATCGCGAGGTCCGGCTCGACCTCGGCTGCGGCAAGGGCGGCTTTGCCGTGGAAGCGGCGCGGCGCGAGCCGGACGTGCTCTTCGTTGCCATGGACTCCGAGCCCTTCTGCGTTGCCTACGCCGCCCAGCGCGTCTTCGAGAGCGGCCTGCCCAACGTCGTGGTGGTCCCCGGCACGGGCATGCGCGTGCGCGAGTTCTTCTCGCCGGGCGAGCTCTCGGCGATCTACCTCAACTTCCCCACGCCGTTCCCCCGCAAGCGAGACGCGGGCAAGCGCATGGCGAGCATGGAGCGCCTCATGGACTTCCGCGAGGTACTGGCCGCTCACGGCGAGGTGCGCCTCCGCACGGACAGCCAGCCCCTCTTTGACTTCATGCTCACGCAGGTCCCCATCGCCGGCTACGAGCTGCTGTGGCAGAGCCGCGACGCCCGCGCGGACCTTCCCGACGCACCCGCCAGCGAGTACGAGCTGAGGCTCAGCGCGCAGGGCGCCCGCGTTCACGCCCTTGCGGCAACGCCCGGCCCCGCACCGGAGCACCCGGTCCAGACCGCGGAGCTCTCGCTGGCGGCCTACCTCCCGCACGACCTGGAGTCGCTCGAGGCGCTCGGCTACGCGCCGCACGGCATGGAGGCCACGGTCACCAACTTGAGGAACCAAGCCCTCAGGCGGGACTCGCGAAACAATCCCTCGTAGGCCTTTCGCGGAACTCCCCGCAACCCCCTCCCCAATTTGAGAGTAAGGTAGAGGACCGTTTAGCCCGCGTCGCAGCGCGTCGCGGACAACCCCCGAAAAGAGGCCCACCATGGCAAAGATGACCCCAGGCAACCGCCTGTACCTCTATCAGCTGCTCTCGCGCGAGCTCGGCGTGAGGAGGCAGACCCTGCTCCCGCGCGTCGAGGAGGTCCTCGAGGCGGACGGCCTCTGCGTGGAGGACCTGGGGTGCGCCACCATGCGCGAGCTCTGCGAGAAGCTCGACGAGTTCATCAAGCTGACCGTCTTCAAGAAGGGCTACGTCTACGCCACGGTGATCGCCAACGAGGAGTACGACCGCGCGCTCGAGGCGTCCGCGCGAGGCACCGAGGCCAAGGCACCCGGCAACAAGCCCTGGAAGCGGCGGCGCGGTGCCAAGGCGCTCAAGCCCGTGAAGCCGCGGCACGTCGAGAAGGTCGAGGAGCCCGAGGCGATCGTCCCCGAGGAAGAGCCGGCTGCCGAGAAGGACGCGGCGCCCGAGCCGGTCTTTCCCGAGGAAGAGCCGGCTGCCGAGAAGGACGCGGCGGCAGAGGTCGAAGGCGCGCAGGCTGCCACAGCAGAACTGGCGGAGGATGCCGAGGCCGAGGTTCTTCTCGCCTCGGAGGCCGAGGTAGACGCCGCAGCAGGATCTGCCGCCGATGCGGGAGGCGCGCCGGAGCCCGAAGACGCGCCGGAAACCGAGGCCACGCCGGAGCCCACGACCGCGGGGGCACCCGCGCCCGCCGAGGCCCCTAAGCCCTCGATCTCCCTCACGATCACCTACGTGCCCGAGCCGGAGGAGCCCGCCGAGAGCGCCGTCGCCCCCGAGCTCGAGCCTGCGCCCGCGACTCCCCCGCTGCCCGCCGTCCCCGCGACGCCCGCGACGCCGCCCAAGCCCAACCTCCCGCGCGACTTCCACACGGACGTCCGCTGCCCGAGCGAGCAGTTGAGCGCCCTCTACCAGGTCCTCCCCCCAGACGTGGACCCGCTGGGCACGCTCGAGGAGGACTTCCGCGCGGCCCGCTCCACCGGGGCGGTCGAGGGTACGCGCAGCAGCGTGAGCTTCCCCCTGCGCTACCTGCGCTCGGATGGCTCCGCGCCCGTCAGGGTCTCGCTCAGGCGCTCCGCCAGGGCAGTTGCGGGCAAGCACTGGACGCTCGTCGGGGTGGACGCCGGCGAGCCCTCGGAGGTGGGCCTCGAGGGGCTGAGCGAGCCCGAGGGCCCGCTCGCACAGGCGGAACGACTGCTCGCCACCACCGTCGACCTCGGCTCTTGGGACGAGGCCCTGGAGCGCCTCGCCGAGAGCCTCGCCCCCGACTCCTGGGGACCCGATCGCTGCGTGCTGCGCGGCTACCTCGCGCTCACGTTTGCGCGCGTTCAGGCGGAGGGTCTTCTCGCCGTGTCGGACGACGGGAGCCGAGCCTGGTTTGACACCGGACTCCTGGCGGTTGAGGGCAAGCGGCTCTACGCCAAGCTGAGCGCTGGCGAGGGAGACATCCCCTGGCGCCTGGACGGCTTCTCCACGGAGCTTTAGGCGCGTCGTCCTTCTCGCCAGATCGTGACGCAGCACATCCGGAGACCCTCGTGTGTCCGGCGTGTCTCAACTTGCGCACGTCTTGCCGCCCCGGCTCGCACACGTGCTACATTTCTCCCCGTGACCACTGCGACCCGGGAGGTTCCCCATGGCCAAGATCGAGATGAAGACCCCGATCGTCGAGATGTACGGATACGAGATGACCCGCATCATCTGGCAGATCATCAAGGACGAGCTCATCTGCCCCTACGTTGACCTCAAGACCGAGTACTATGACCTCGGCCTCGAGAACCGCGACAAGACCGACGACCAGGTCACCGTTGACTCCGCCGAGGCCACCAAGCGCCTGGGAGTGGCCGTCAAGTGCGCCACCATCACCCCCAACGCCGCGCGCGTGGAGGAGTACGGCCTGAAGCAGATGTGGAAGAGCCCCAACGGCACGATCCGTGCGCTGCTCGACGGCACGGTCTTCCGCGCGCCCATCGTGGTCAAAGGCATCGACCCCGTGGTCAGCTGCTGGAAGAAGCCCATCACCATCGCGCGTCACGCCTACGGCGACGTCTACAAGAACTCCGAGATGCGCATCGACGGCCCCGGCAAGGTGGAGCTTGTCTACACCGCCGAGGACGGCACCGAGCGCCGCAAGCTCGTCCACGTCTTCGACGGCCCGGGCGTGGTCCAGGGCCAGCACAACCTCGACGCCTCCATCGAGAGCTTTGCCCGCAGCTGCTTTGAGTACGCGCTCTCCACGGGCCAGGACCTCTGGTTTGCCACCAAGGACACGATCTCCAAGACCTACGACCACCGCTT
>CASFQX010000207.1 GCA_949296375.1 uncultured Olsenella sp. | reverse complement strand
GCCGTTCATGACGGTCTCGACGGACGGGTCGGACTCGACGCCCTCGATCAGCTTGACCTCGAAGCCGGCCTCCTTGAGGTCGTTCTCGACGTCCTGCAGGAAGCCGCCGCGACGCATGGAGCCGCCGCCGGTGACGATGACCGCGCGCTCGCCCTTGAGGTTCTTGACCTCGTGGCGTGCGCCCTCGCCGAAGTACAGGTCACGCGGATTGGTGAAACGTCCCATAACACTCCTCCAATTCCTTTGCCGCCGCCACCGCGACGGAGTTGTTTTGACGGTCGGGAAGGCGTCTTCTCGGCCGCAGACAGTATAGCGAAGCTGCCCGATAGCAATGATGCCCAACCGGGCAAACGGCTATACAGCCCCGCTCCCCGGAAGATGGTGCGCTCGCTCGCGTTTCTCGCCCGGCAAACTCGGCTAGGATGGTTGGGAGGGAGGTTGACGATGGCACATGACGCGCGCCGCGAGGACTACCTTCGCATGAGCCTCAGGTTTGCGCTCTCGCTCGACGAGGGCTCGCCCGACCATGCCGCCCGCGCCTTCGCGTCCTTTGGCCGAAGGTTCGCCCAGAACCGGGACTCCCTTCCCCAATCTGATGCCGACCGCGCCTTTCACCTCGTCTCGCTTGCCACCGAGCTTCTCGACTATCGTCTGCCCTTTGCCGGGGAGGAGCTCTTGGAGCCGCTGAGGACGAGGGCGCGCGGAATGCTCGACGAGGCCCTCGCGCTCGACCCCTCCTGTCACGATGCCGCCCGCATGCGCGCCTCGCTCGACGTGGCCTCGCACGAGGAGCGGCTGCTCCTGCTCACGGAGCGTGCCAGCCAGGTGAGGTCGGCCTGCGAGGGCGAGCGAGACACCCTCTGCGAGCTGCTTGAGGAGCCCAGGCGCCCGCTCGCGGCGAGCATCGCCATGCGGCCGTGGTGGCGCTGGCTAGCCGAGACCGCAGAGTGCGCCCTCATCTGCGGGCACAACCACGCTGCCGTTGCCGCGGCCGAGGAGCTGCTCGAGAGCGACCCGCACGACATGTCCGACACCCGCTTCACGCTCGCCTACGCCCTGGTCAAGCTCGAGGACGGACCGGGGCTCAGCCGGCTCCTCGAGCGCTACGCCACGCTCGGCGGAGCCCGCGCCGCGGACGATGCCTGGATCCTGCTCGCGCAGACCGCCCTCGCCCACAAGCGCCTCGAGCTCGATGCCGCGCGGCAACTCCTCGGGAGGCTTCTCGGGGCGTATCGCGGCTGCGGGGCTGCGCTCGTGCAGCAGGTGGAGATTGGCGACGGTCTCTTTGCGCGCATTCGCGTTCCCGCGTACTCGGAGGACGAGCTGGTCGTTGCCCTCAGCGAGGGCGTCGTGCTGCTGCAGGAGGGCGTCGAGCGCACCGGGAAGGGCGTCTTTGGGGCCTGGGTCGCAAAGACCGCACAGGAGCTGGACCCCAGCGCGCCCAGAAGCCCCGCCTCCGGAGGGGAGCAAAAGGGGGCGAGAAGGGCGTGAGCATCCGAGACGACCTGATCGAGCGCTGCGCGCAGAAGAGAAACCGAAAGGTGGGCCCCCTCTCCAAGGAGGCCTATGCGGAGCTCGCCCTCGCCGTACGCGAGAATCCCGAGGCCTTTGCGGACGAAGGACCCGAGCGCGCGCTCCTTATGCTCGCGAACGCCCTCGACGCCCATCGGGCGGCAGCAAGAGACGACGACCTCCTCGACGACGACGCCTTCGCAGCGGAGAGGACCAGGCGACTCGAGCGCCTCATCGATACGTGCGACGCCGCCCGTGCGCTGGACGACGGCTGCCTCGACGCGCTTCTCGTGCGCGCCCTCGCCGAGGACCTTGAGCCCGACACGCTGACGCAGCGGCTTCTTGAGCTGGATGCCGGGCGCGGCCCCCTCGGGGAGGCGGGCGGCGACCTCTGGGCGGACCCCTTCAACAGGCCGCGCCTGCGGCTGAGGGCCGCCCTAGCAAGAACGTGCGCAGACGCCGCGCGCTTCTCGCTTGCCCGCGACGGCGCAAGGCTTGTCGTCGACGCAACGCTGGCAGCGGGAGACCCGCTGGGCGCCCGGCACACGCTGATGCTCGCCTGCGCCCGCCTCGAGGACGAGGACGGACTCAACCGGGCGGAGGCACTCTTCTCGGACAGGGAGAGCGCGTGGTCGCATCTCTCGCGCGTTCTTCTCCTCTACAAGCTGGGGCGCATGAGCGCGGCGCGGCGCGCCCTGCGCGGGTTTGACAGCCTCTGCGCCGGAGGGGCGTACGCGCTGCTGCGACCCGTATACGTTGACCTCTACCTCCCTGAGCGCCCCGAGGCGCCAGCCTGCGGCTTTGAGGAGGCCGTCATGGCCGTGCGAGAGGCGGAGCCCATCATCGCCGACGTCCCCGAGTTCATCGGCTGGTGCCAGGGCTTCGACTGGCTCGTGGGATCGGCGCAGGCGTTTGCCGAGCGCAACGACCTGGACTGGTAGCTCGGCAGCCGCCGCGACGCAGGGCGCCGGGTCGCACGCCGCCGTGCCGCAACTCCCGACTTTTGCACGAACGCATCGGACCCAGTTTTGATTTAGTGTCGTATATATGCAGGCAAAGAGCCTGCCTCGTTCTTCTCGCCCGGCGAGAAGAACGGTCAGCTCGTGCAAAAGTCAGGACTTCCGGCGAGAAACGCAGCGAACCCGCGAGGCTCACGCGCCCCGCGGGTTCGCTCGACGTGCAAATGGTGCCCCCAACGGGAGTCGAACCCGTGTCGTCGCCTTGAAAGGGCGATGTCCTAGGCCACTAGACGATGGGGACGCGCGCACGAGTATACCAGAGCGCCGAGAATCGCACGCCGCTCGGGACGCCACTTGTGCCGTCCCCGATCAACGCGCGACAACGGCAGCAATCCCGAACAAGGTACGAGGCCGCGAACCCGCCCGGCTCGCGACCTCGTCAGTTTCTGGTAGGGGCGGTGGGACTCGAACCCACAATCCTTGCGGCGAGAGATTTTAAGTCTCCTGCGTATGCCAATTCCGCCACGCCCCCGTGTGGCCTGCGCCTCTTCCATCCTAGCGCAGCACGCGCATCGTGGGGCCCCAGCCAACGGGCGACTCGGCACCCCGAAGCGTTGCGTCAGCCGCCAGCGCCAGACCAAAGAGCAAGTCGGACTCGCTGGCCATGAGCTGCGAGAAGCCCGTCTGGCGCATGAGCTCGCCCACGCACACGGCGCCCCCGACGATGACCGGGGCGCGCTTGGCCTGAAGGCCGGGGAGCTCCGCACGCTCTGGGACCGTGAGGCCGGCGAGGCGCGTCTCGAGCACATCGAGCGTCTCGCGCGAAAGCGCCGCCAGGTGGACGCGGGAGGAGTCGTAGGGCTCGAGGCCCTTCTCCACGGCAACGAGGCTCGTTACCGTTCCGCCGGTGACAACAAGCAGCTCGGGGGCGTCGTCGCTCGCACAGGGCGTTCCGGCGGCGAGAAGTGCGCCCTCCTCGACGGCGGGAGAGAACGCCGCGGCGGCAAACTCGTGCGCGCGCTCGAGCGCGTCGGGGGCATCCGGCCCCTCCGAGGAGAGGAACTTCTCGGTGACTCGGCGGCATCCCACGTCAATCGAACGAACGAATCGCAGGTCAAGCGCACCGTTCTCATCAACGCGCCCGCAGGCGAGCTCCGTGGAGCCGCCTCCGTTGTCAGCCACGAGAATACGACGCCCCGGGAAGTCGCGGACCACGCCGAGAAAGGTGAGGGCACCCTCCACCTGGCCTGGGATGATGAGCGGGTCAAGCCCCAGGGCGTCGAGCTCGGCACCCAGGACGGCGGAGTTCTCCGCGTCGCGCGCGGCGCTCGTGAGCGTGCAGCAGGCGGCAACCGCCCCGGCGTCGCGCGCGGACTGAACGTAGCCGCGCACGCAGGCGATGACGCGCGCCATGGCCTCTTCGGCGAGGCGCCCGGTAGCGTCCACGTCCTGTCCGAGGTTGCAGATCTCGGAGTGCTTGGCGAGACGGACGATGCGCCCGTCCTCAACGTCCGCGACCGCCAGACGCGCGGTCACGGTTCCGATGTCTATGCAGGCGAGCCTCGTCACTGTCCCTCCCCCTCGTAGCCAAAGATGAGGTCGAGCATCTGAAGGTACGCAGGGTCGTCGGTCTCGGCGGGAGCGTCCGCACCGGGATCCTCGTCCTTGTCGTCGTCACCCTCCACGATGATGCGCGTCTCGCCCTCGTCAACGTAGCCCATCTCGCGGGCCTGGTCCTTGATTCCGTCTTTGCTCGTCAGGTCTCTGATGTCCCCCTGGATCTGGCCCTTCTCCGAGAGGGCCTGGGCATCCTGTGCCTTGAGCTCGCCGTTCTCCCTCCAGGCGCAGTAGAGGTTGCGTGCGGGACCGTAGAGCAGGACCAGCGCGACGACGATGGCAACGCACACCAGCACGGGAACCCGCAGAAAGCGCACCAGGACCTGACGGATGCCCCCGGCGGCACCCTCGCGCTCGGCGGCGGCGCCGGGCGCGGCGGAGGACTTCTTCTCACGCTTCTTGAGGAGGGGCCTCTTGGCTGCAGCCGACGCGCCCTGGACCTCGCCATTCTTCTTGGGGCGCTTGGGACGGGCCGAGGGACGACCCACCCTGCGCTTCATCTTGGCTTGGTCTTTAGTCTGCTCTTCGCTCATGCGATGTTTCGTTTCTAGTTTGTCTGGGCAGAATGGGCAAAGCGCCCAGTCCCTTTATAGCAGACGTCAAGACTGCCGCACGCGTCTTCAGCGCTTCTCCTCCGCCTTAGCACGGTCCCAAAGGCCGTTGAGCGCGGACGTGCCCACAAGCTCGAGGTCCACGCCCTCCTCGCGTGCCAGGCTCTCCATGCGCGACCAGCGCGCCCTGAACTTGCGGTTGGAGGCAGCGAGAGCCTCCTCGGCATCTATTCCCTCGCGACGGGCAACGTTCACCAGCGCAAAGAGCAGGTCGCCAAACTCCAGGGCGCGCTCCTCGCTGCCGGGCTTCTCGCGCTCGAACTCCGTGCGCTCCTCGGCCACCTTGTCCCAGATGTCTGCCACGGTCTCCCACTCAAAGCCCGCCTTGGCGGCTCGCTTTGAGATCTTCTGGGCCTGCATGAGGGCGGGTAGGCTGCGCGGCACGCTGTCGAGAAGCCCCTGGGGCCGCTCGTCCTCGCCCGAGGCGGCGCGCTCGGCAGCCTTGACCTCGTCCCAGATGTCCTGGACTTCGCCACCGTCGCCTGCGGCGGCGTGCTCGCCAAAGACGTGCGGATGGCGGCGCACCAGCTTCTCGTTGAGACCGTGGATGACGTCATCAATGGCGAAGGCGCCCTCGTCGGCGGCGATCTGCGCGTGCAGCACCACCTGCTCGAGCACGTCACCGAGCTCCTCGACGAGGTGAGCGGTATCGTCGGCCTCGATGGCCTCCACGGCCTCATAGGCCTCCTCGACCATGTTCTTTGTGATGGAGCGGTGCGTCTGCTCGCGGTCCCACGGGCAGCCGTCCGGCTGGCGCAGGCGCCACATCGTGCGCACGAGGCGATCGAACTCGGGGTGTGCGGCCGGCGCACCCGGGCGCGCGGCGTTCTCTGCGTCCACGCGGTCTGCGATCTGGGACATGGCGGCTCCTTCGACGCGAGGTTCTTCTCGCCTGATTCTACTGCGCCCTCCCGCCGTATGCCGAGAATGCCCCACACACAGCCGAACCGCACCAACCTCCCAAGACATCGCGCGCCGAAGGGGCTACAGTATGAGCATCAGAGCACCTTCAGCGATTGCCCTCGGATTTGTATGAGCAGAGAAATGCGGCCACTTCCAGACTTCAATCACACCAGCGACGCAGACAACGGCATTTCCAAAGACGCGACGGCCTCTGAGGAGGCCAGCCACCTCGTGGACGGCGTCCCGCGCCCCCGGGAGGACGCGCGAAAGCTGGGCTCGTCCTACCTGTTTGGCCTGGACGGCCTTCGCGCCATCGCGGTCTTTGCCGTGCTGCTCTACCACGTTGCGCCCAACCTCTTTGTGGGAGGCTACGTTGGCGTCGACTTCTTCTTTGTCATCTCGGGCTTCCTGATCACCTATCGCATTCTCCAAAAGACCAAGAACCCCGACTCGCCGTTCTCGCTCAAGGAGTTCTGGCTCCGCCGCGTGAGGCGCCTCATACCGGCGCTGGTGCTGCTGATCCTAGTCTGCGTGCCCCTTGCCGCCGTCATCTACCCCGAGCTCCTCGTTGGCTGGCCGAGGCAGGTCGTGGGAGCGCTCACCTACCTGACCAACTGGGTCGAGATCTTCCATGGGTCAAACTACTTTGACCAGGCGACCCCCATGCTTCTCAAGAACCTATGGTCCGTTGCCGTGGAGGAGCAGTTCTACCTCATCTGGCCTCCGATCCTGCTGCTGCTTCTGAAGATCAGGGGCAGGCACCGGCACGGCCTGATGATGGGCGTGGTGGGGGCCATCGCGCTCGGGTCGCTGGCGCTGATGGGAACCCTCGCAAGCCCCGAGAACTACACGCGCGTGTACTACGGGACGGACACGCACTGCTTTGGCCTCGCCCTTGGCATCCTTCTCGCCCTCATGTGGGACAAGGAGAGCGGGCCGCTCTCGCGCCAGTGGCTCGGCTCGCAGAGATGGACCTGGGTGCTGGCGCCCATCGGCCTCGTCGGCTTTGCCGCACTCGTGTGCCTCGTCCCCGACACCTCCAGCTTCACGTACCCGTTTGGCCTGCTCCTGGGCAGCCTGTGCAGCCTTTTCCTGGTTGCAAGCGTTGTTGTGAGGCCCACGGCGCGGTTCACGCGCACGATGGAGCTCGCGCCGATGCGCTGGATGGGAACCCGTTCCTACGGCATCTACCTCTGGCACTGGCCGCTCATCGTGTTTGCCCGCATCCTCGTGCCCACCGCCGTGGGCACCTTGGAGAGCCTTGGCGTGGACATCGCCGCCGTCATCGTCTCGCTCGGCATCGCCGAGCTGAGCTACCGCTACGTTGAGGAGCCCATCAGGCGAGACGGCATCATGGGGTCGTTCGCAAAGCTCGGCGAGCGCATTCGGACCGGATGGGTGGGCAGGCTCCAGCTGGTGACGGGCGTGGCGCTCGTTGCGGCAGCCGTCGTCTCCATCGTAAAGGCGCCCAGCAAGACGCAGCTC
>CASFQX010000206.1 GCA_949296375.1 uncultured Olsenella sp. | reverse complement strand
CGGCGCGAGCGACATGGCCTGCGGGGGAGACGCCCTGCTCGCGGTGCGCGCGCTCACGGCACGCGACCTGCCCGTCCTTCTCGCCCTGCAAGACGCGCTCGCGCGGGACGAGCCCGTGACCGTGGAGGAGCGCTGGGCCGACGCCTCCGCTCCCGAGCTGCTGCTCGCGCCCGCCGATCGAGCCCCGGGACCGACGTGGGACGCCGCCGGCGCGACCTATCGCGAGCCCGTCTGCGCCCCGAGCCGCCTGCACGTCTTTGGCGCCGGGCACGTGGGTGCCGCGCTCGTGGGCCTCGCGGCGCAGGTGGGCTTTGAGGTGCGGGTCTACGACGACCGCCCGGACCTCGCGCGCGGCGCGAGCCTGCCCGCCGCGGCATCCGTGGCCTGCGGGCCGTTTGACGAGCTGGCAGCGGCGGCCCAGATCGGCCCCCGCGACTCCGTCGTCGTGCTCACGCACGGGCACGCGCACGACGAGGCCGTTCTTCTCGCCGTGCTGACGCGTGACGTGCAGCCCGCCTACGTGGGCTGCATCGGAAGCCGCCGCAAGGCGGCCCTCACGCGCGAGCACCTCGCAGCGGCGGGCGTGCCGCGCGAGCGCGCAGACGCCGTCCACCTGCCGATCGGCGAGGCCATCGGCGCCGTCACACCATCCGAGATCGCCGTCTCCATCGTGGCGCAGCTCGTCCGCTGCCGCGCGGAGCGGCGCGAGGGCAAGGACAGGGACTCGAAACGGGGAAAGGAAACGGCATGAGCACGAAGATGACACGCAGGGCGTTCATCGGGGGATCGGCCGCGCTTCTCGCCCTCTCGCTCGCCGCCTGCGGCGGCGACGGCTCAGGCGCGCCGGCCGACGACGCCGCGGCCGACCAGGCCGCCGAGACCACCACGATCACGGTCTTTGCCGCCGCCTCTATGGAGGAGAGCCTGACCAAGGCCGGCGAGCTCTTCACCGAGGCCAACCCGCAGTACGAGCTCAGCTTCAACTTTGACTCCTCGGGCACGCTCAAGACGCAGATCGAGGAGGGCGCAGACTGCGACGTCTTCATCTCCGCGGGCCAGCTCCAGATGAACCAGCTCGACGCCGCCGACACCACCGGTGACAACGTGGACGGCCTCGACCTCATCGACTCCGAGAGCCGCTTCGACATCCTGGAGAACAAGGTCGCGCTCGCCGTGCCGGAGGGCAACCCCAAGGGCATCGAGAGCTTCGACCAGCTGGCGGAGTTGCTCGCCGCAGGCGACGTCTTCATGGCGATGGGCAACGCCGACGTGCCCGTGGGCCAGTACACCCAGGCCATCCTCGAGCACTACGGCCTCGACGAGGAGGCGCTGGCCGCGGCCGGCACCATCACGTACGGCTCCAACGTCAAGGAGGTCACCTCGCAGGTGGCCGAGGCCACGGTGGACTGCGGCGTCATCTACCAGACCGACGCCTACTCCGACGGCCTGGAGGTCGTGGAGGTCGCCACCCCCGAGATGTGCGGCCAGGTGGTCTACCCGGCGGCGGCGACCAAGAACGCGCCCAACCCCGAGGGCGCTGCCGCCCTCCTCGAGTTCCTGCGCGGATCCGAGGCGTCCGCGTGCTTCGAGGAGGTCGGCTTCACCCCGCTCGCCGAGGCGTAGCCAAACCACGGAAGGCCGAGAAGGACGATGGACTGGTACCCGCTCCTCAACTCGCTGCGCATCGCAGCCATCGCGACGGCGATCGTTTTCTTCGCGGGCATCTGGCTCGCGAACCTCGTGGCGCGCGCCCCGCGCCTCGTGAAGGGCGTGCTCGACGTGGTCCTCACGCTGCCGCTCGTGCTGCCACCCACGGTGGTGGGATACCTGCTCCTGATCCTCCTCGGCCCGCGCCGGCCGCTCGGCGCGCTCGCCGCGCAGCTGCTTGACCTGAGGCTCACGATGGTGTGGTACGCGGCGGTCTTCGCCACGGTGGTGGTGAGCTTCCCGCTCATGTACCGCACCGCGCGCGGCGCCTTCGAGGCCTTCGACCAGACGCTCGCCGACGCCGCCCGCACGCTCGGCCACTCGGAGCGCTGGGTCTTCTGGCGCGTGAAGATGCCCTGCTGCCTGCAGGGCATCGTCGCCGGGGCGGTGCTCGCGTTCGCCCGCGCGCTCGGGGAGTACGGCGCCACGTCGATGCTGTGCGGCTACACGCCCGGCTCCACGGCCACGGTTGCCACGACGGTCTACCAGCTCTGGCGCACCGGGGACGACGCGGGCGCGCTCGCATGGGTGCTCGTGAACCTGGCGATCTCCGCCGTGGTGCTGCTCGCGATGAACTGGTTCGAGGCCCGCGGCCGCTCGGGCGCCGGCGGGCGTGCGCGCGGGGCGGTGGCGCGATGAGCCTCTCCGTCGACGTTCGCAAGCGCCTGGGGTCCTTCTCGCTGGACGTCTCCTTCGAGGTGGCCGACAGCCGGGAGATCTGCGCGCTTCTCGGCCCCTCGGGCTGCGGCAAGTCGCTCACGCTCAAGTGCGTCGCCGGCGTGCTCACGCCCGACGAGGGCCGCATCGTCCTGAACGACCGCGTGCTCTTTGACTCCGCGGCGGGCGTGAACCTGCCGCCGCAGCGGCGGCGCGTGGGCTACCTCTTCCAGCAGTACGCGCTCTTTCCCACGATGACGGTCGAGCAGAACATCGGCGCCGGCGCGGTGGGCGTCTCGCGCGAGGAGCGCGCGCGGCGCGTGGCCGAGCAGGTGCGCGCCTTCCGCTTGGAGGGCCTCGAGCGCCTGCGGCCCGCCCAGCTCTCGGGCGGCCAGCAGCAGCGCGTGGCGCTCGCCCGGATCCTCGCGGGCAGCCCGGAGCTGATCCTTCTGGACGAGCCCTTCTCGGCGCTCGACGGCCATCTGCGCTGGGAGTTTGAGATGATGCTCTCCGACGTGCTGCGCGACTTCCCGGGCGGCGCGGTCTTCGTGAGCCACAACCGCGACGAGGTCTACCGCATGTGCGACACCGTCTGCGTGGTCTCCGAGGGCCGCTCGGAGGAGAAGCTCACGATCTCCCAGCTCTTCTCCACGCCGCGGACGCTCGCGGCGGCGCTCATATCCGGGTGCAAGAACGTCTCGCGCGCGCAGGCGGTCGCGGCGGGCGAGCGCGGCGGCGCGACCGCGGAGCTTCGCTGCGCCGACTGGGGCGTGACGCTCACGACCTCGCTGGCCGTGGGGGCGGACGTGACGCACGTGGGCCTGCGCGCCCACTACCTGCGCGTCTTTGCCGACCCTGCGGAGGCCGCGGGCCTGCCCAACCAGATCCCGTGCGTAGTCGACCGCGTGATAGACTCTACGTTCTCCACGATCGTGATGCTGCGCACGCCGGGCGGCGGCCTTCTGCGCTACGAGTGCGAGAAGGACGTGTGGTCGCGCCTCGCCTGCGCGGGCGAGCTCACGGTCTCGGTTGACCCGTCTGTTGTGATGCCGCTCGTGGGAGGGGGCTCGGATGCGTGACGCGCAGGGAAGGCGCATAGGCTACCTGCGGCTCTCTGTGACGGACCGCTGCAACTGCCGCTGCGCGTACTGCATGCCGGCGGACGGCGTCCCGATGCTCTCCCACGACGACGTGTGCTCGTTCGAGGAGCTCGCGCGCATCACGGAGGCCTGCTGCGAGCTTGGGGTCTCGAAGGTGCGGCTCACCGGGGGCGAGCCGCTCGTGCGCCGCGGCCTGCCGGGGCTCGTGCGGATGCTGCGAGAGGTGCCGGGGGTGCGCGAGCTCGCCATGACGACCAACGCGACGCTGCTCGCACCGGTCGCCTCCGAGCTGCGCGCGGCCGGACTCGACCGCCTCAACGTGAGCCTCGACAGCCTGCGGCCCGAGCGCTACGCCGCCATCACGCGCGGCG
>CASFQX010000205.1 GCA_949296375.1 uncultured Olsenella sp. | reverse complement strand
CGCGAGTACCTGCAGCCGGTGCTCGAGCACCTGCGGGGCTGAGCCGCTACCCCTCCGCTCCCCCGCGCCCACGCAGCTCGCTCGGGAGGCCGTCCGTGTCAAAGGGGCGCGGGGCCGGCACGTCCTTCTCGCCCCTAAAGCGAACCTCCACTCGCTCCGGCGAGAAGAACCTCCTCACGCGGCCCGCGATCGCGGCGCGCGCCGTCAGCGAGTCTCATGTAGAGCAGCGGGTAGGGGCGGCCGTCGTCGTCGGTGGGAGTCCGGCGGTACACCGAGAAGCCCATGCGCTCGTAGAACCCCACGGCCTGGCGGTTCTGCTCGTTCACCGAGACCTCGCGCGCGCCGAGGAGCTCCGTCGCGTGCTCCATGAGCAGCCGTCCCACTCCGCACCCGCGTTCCCCGGGGTCCACGAAGAGCATCTCCACGAAGCCCTCGCCCATGCCGAGAAACCCGATCGGGTTGCCCGACCGGCGCGCCACGAGGAGGCGCGGGACCCCTTCGATGGCGCCGGGCACCACGGGGCGCATCCGCCCCACCTCGCCAGGCAGCAGAAAGTCGTGCGTCGCGCGGACCGAGCGCTCCCAGACGTCGGCGAGCGCGCGCACCAGGGCTGCGGGGCGCTCGGGGGCCTCTGCGACGGCCAGCCCCTCGCGCTCCAGGGCGAGAAGGGCGCGCTTGCGCCAGACGCCGCCCGCATAGCCGGTGAGCTCGCCGCTGGCCCCGAGCACGCGATGGCAGCCCACGATCACGGAGACCGGGTTGCGCCCCACCGCCGAGCCGACGGCACGCGCCGAGGTGGGTCGCCCGAGCCGCTCGCCCACGCGAGCCGCCAGCTCCCCGTACGTGGCGGTCTGGCCGAACCCCACGAGGCTCAGCTCGTCCCAGACGGCGCGCTGGAACGATGTGCCCACGAGCGCGAGCGGCGGCACGGCGTCGGGGCGGCCGCCCGTGAAGTAGGTGTCCAGCCATGAGCGCGCCTCATCAAAGACGGCCAGGTCGTCGCAGGCGCGGGCGTCTGGTGCCAAGCCTGCGGCAAAGCGACGCTGCCCCTCAAACCAGAGCCCGGTGAGCGCAGAGCCGTCGCTCGCAAGCAGCATCTCCCCCAGCGGGGAGCGATAGACTGACGTGTACCTCACGGCTGCTCGCCGAGCCCCGCCCTACGGCGCAGCTCGCCCATCAGGTTGTCGTTGCCGATCACCGAGACCGCGGCGTCGCCGTTCCGCGGCGCCTCGATGAAGACGCCGTCGAGTGCCGCCGTGCACTTGTGGCCGGTGAACTGCTCAAACGAGCCCGTGTAGGGGCGCACGCCCGTCACGTGCCCGTACGGGATGATCGTGCGCGCCCAGCCAAAGACAATCTCAAGGCGGTCGGCGTAGAGCTCCACACGGTTGCGCACCACCGTCGGCCACAGCACGACGGCGCCAACGACGAGCAGCGCCGCCGGCACACCGGCCGGCATTCCGGGCTGCAGCGCCAGAATCGCCGCTGCAGCGGCCACAAGACCGGAAAGCGCGCCATACCACGGCGTCACCTTCCCGCGAAAGACGAGCTCGGGATTGCCCTTGTAGATGCGCATGTCAGCTCACCTCACGCGGGACGCCCGGCCCAGCGCATCGCATGTCGGCCATGTCCCACCGTCCTTCTCGCCGTCCGCCTTCACGAGAAGCATAGCGCGACTGATGCGGCAAGCTCGCGCATTGTCTTGATTCTTTGGACCAGGGCGAGTCCGGGCAAGCGGCTTCGAGAAGAGCCCGCTGACCGTCTTGGCCTAGCGGCACAGAGCGAGGCGCCCGCAGCTACGCGCGCCCGTCGCCCGGCCGGCGCGGCCTCCATCCCTTGAGCGCCATGAGGCCGAGGAACGCGGCGAGAACGACCACGGACAGCACGAACAGTGCCACCGGAAAGAGCCAGAAGCCCACGCGCTCCGCGACCAGGCCAAAGAGCGGCGGGAGCGTGAGCGAGCCCACGTAGGAGGCAGCCATCTGCACGCCGATCACGGACTGCGAGAGGTCGCGACCAAAGAGGCGCGGCGTGAGGTGCAGCATGTTGGGATAGAGCGGACTGTTGCCAAATCCCACGAGGAAGAGGCCCACCGGAGCCGCGGCAAGCGGCAGCGGCGCGAGAAGCACGAGCACGGCCGCAAAGGTGACCACCTGCCCCAGGCCCACGAGCTGCTTGCTGGAGAGTCGGCTGGCAAGCACGCCGGAGAGGAAGCGACCCGCCGTCACGCCCACGTAGTAGACCGTCACCATGCCGGCGGCGGCGCCGGCCGCCATGCCGCGAGAGCTCACGAGATAGCTCGCGCACCAAGTGTTGCAGATGCCCTCGATGGCGACGGACGCCATGAAGACGAGGCAGGCCAGACAAATGTCACGGCGCCGCACGAGCGCGAGGGGGCTCACGGCACGAGGCGCGGAGTCGTCGTCCTGCTCGCCCGTCGATTCTTCGTGGCCCACGCGTGACCAGAGCGGCAGGATCGCGATCGTGGCGGCCATGATCGCCGCCTGGACTGCCGCCGCCTCGAGATATCCGTCGCGCCACGTGCCGCCCGAGAGCGCGAGCGACATGAGAAACGGGCTCACCGTGATGCCCACGCCGTAGGCGCAGTGAAGGAAGTTCATGTGCGTTGCCTTGTAGTGCAGGGCAACGTAGTTGTTGAGTGCCGTGTCGATGGCGCCCGCACCGAGACCGAGGGGAATCGCCAGCAGGCAGAGCCACACCCAGCCCGGTGCCACGGCAAAGCCGACGAGCGCTGCCGCAGTAAGCGCCGTGGAGACGGCCGTAACGCGTCCGGTGCCAAAGCGGTTGATGAGGGCGGCAGAGGAGAGGCTGGAGACGATGGTCCCGCAGCAGGTAACCATCGTGACCATACTGCCCCACGAGACGGGGATGCAAAGGTCAACGTGCATGGCGGGCCACGCCGCGCCAAAGAGCGAGTCCGGGATGCCCAGGCCCACGAAGGCAACGTAGATGACGACGAGAAGAACGACGGACACGATAGCTCTCAGCCCTCTCCGTGAGTGGAAACGTTTCCATTATATGATAGCGCCAGGCTGACGGCGGCGCCACCCCAACTCCGCAAAACACTGAGCCACAAGTCTTCGCCCTTCTCGCCCGTAGCCCTTCTCCCCCGTAGCCCTTCTCGCCCACGGCCCTTCTCGCCCGCTGCCCTTCTCGCCCGCTGCCCTTCTCGCCCGCGGCCCTTCTCGCCCACGGCCCTTTTCGCCCACGGCCCTTCTCGCCCACGGCCCTTCTCACAAAACCTCGCACCTAGTCTTTATTCTTTGAAATTCCTTATGTCTATACTTTATTCTTATTACGTTTTCAGGTGAAAAGAGTCACTAGGTGCGAGGTTTTGGCGCCGAGAGGGGCGCGGCGGGGCTGCCGGGCGAAAGGCTCTGGCGCCGAGAGGGGCGCGGCGGGGCTGCCGGGCGAAAGGCTCTGGCGCCGAGAGGGGCGCGGCGGGGCTGCCGGGTGAAAGGCTCTGGCGCCGAGAGGGGCGCGCGACCACTAGAGGAGCGAGCCAAACCGCCGCACGTAGAGACGCTTCACAAAGCCAACGAGCAGCAGGTAGCCCACGGCGCACGTGACGAGCAGCGGCCAGAAGGCGGCGGGCAGCGGCGCGAGGCCCAGGGCTTCAGACGCGCCCGGAATCCAAGGCAGCGCCGTCAGCACCGCAACGCCTAGGACCGCAACAGCCGCGAGCGCCCGTGACGGGCGGCCTTCCGGGGACAGGATCCGTTCTCCGCGCAGCGCAAACAGCACGAGCGTCTGCGTCCACATGGACTCGACGAACCACCCCGTGTGGAAGACTGCCACAAACGCCGCAGCCGCTGCCGGCCCCAGCGTACCCCATGAGCCGCCCGCCGCAGTCGGCGCCACCACAAAGAACATCGCCGCATACGTCACCAAATCAAACACCGAGCTCAGCGGCCCCATCCACAGCATGAAGCGAACGATGGATCGCGCATCCCAGGTGCGCGGGCTGGCGAGAAACGCCTCGTCCACGTTGTCCCACGGAAGCGCGGCGCAGGCGACCGTGTACGCCAGCCCCAGCAGCAGGAGCTGCAGCGCCGACATGGGCAGAAACGGCAGGAACGCGCTGGCGACAAGCACCGAGAGCACGTTGCCAAAGTTTGAGCTCGCCGTCGCCTTTATGTACTTGATCGTGTTTGCGTACGTGCGCCGGCCCTCGCGCACCCCGCGCACGAGCACCGAGAGGTCCTTGCGCGTGAGGATGACCTGCGCGCTCTCCTTTGCAACGTCCACCGCGGTGTCCACGGAGACGCCCACGTCTGCGGCGCGCATGGCGGCCGCGTCGTTGATGCCGTCGCCCATGAACCCCACCACGTGACCGTTGGCCCTGAGGGCCCTCACCACTCGCGCCTTTTGAAGCGGCGAGAGGCGCGCGAAGAGCTGGGTCTCCTCCGCACGGGCGGCAAGCGCGGCATCATCGAGCGCGTCGACCTCGGGCCCCAGGAGCACGCCCTCCACTCGGACACCCACCGTACGGCACACGCATGCCGCGACCCCCTCGGCGTCCCCCGTCACCACGCGCACCGAGACGCCCGCGTTCGTGAGACGCTCGATTGCCTCCGCGGCGCTCTGCTTGGGCGGGTCGAGAAACGCGAGGTAGCCCATGAACACCATGTCGCGCTCGTCCTCTGGGCCAAAGGCGCCCACGGGGCGTGGATTGGTCTTCTGCGCCACGGCAATGGTGCGCATCCCGCGCGCCCCAAGGTCCTCGGCACGTGTGAGCAGCCGGGCGCGCAGCCCGCCGTCGAGTGGGCGCACCCCCTCGGCAAGCTCCACGTATGAGCACGCGGCAAGCACCTCCCTCACGGCACCCTTGGTCACCATCTGCGACTTTCCCCGCGCGTCCTCAATCACCACGCTCATGCGACGGCGCTCGAAGTCAAAGGGAACCTCGTCGACCCTGCGGTAGCGCGAGACAACGCCCGCGAGCTCACGGTCCTTCTCGGCAAGGCTCTCGTAGCGCCCGATAATCGCCTCGTCGATGAGGTTGCGCAGGCCCGTCTGGAAATGGCTCACGAGATACGCGTGGCGCAGGACGCGGTCGTCCGGGCGCCCCT
>CASFQX010000204.1 GCA_949296375.1 uncultured Olsenella sp. | reverse complement strand
GCACACGAAGGTGGGATTCACGATGGTCTTCTCGCCCAGCTCGTCGTAGAGCTCAAAGAGGAGCTTGCCGGCGCCCCAGTTGGGCTGCGGCTCAATGCCGTACTTCTCGCAGAGCTCGCGCAGGTGCTCGATGGGGGTGTCCATCGTGAGCTCCTCGCCCACGCACTCGGAGGCAATCTCGGAGAGCGGGCGGCTCGCCCAGGTGCCGGACATGTCGATCTCCTGGCCCTGGAAGGTGATGACCTCGTGGCCCTCCTCGCAGCCGCAGACCTCGCGCGCGATGGCCTTGAACAGGCCCTCGGAGAGGCGCTTCATGCCCTCGAGGTCGGAGTAGGCGCAGTAGGCCTCCATCGAGGTGAACTCGGGGTTGTGCGTGAGGTCCATGCCCTCGTTGCGGAACTGGCGGCCGATCTCAAAGACGCGCTCCATGCCGCCAACGATGAGACGCTTGAGCGGGAGCTCGGTGGCGATGCGCAGGTAGAAGTCGCGGTCGAGCGCGTTGAAGTGCGTCACGAAGGGCTTGGCGTTGGCGCCGCCGAGGATGGCGTGCATCATCGGCGTCTCGACCTCCATGTAGCCCTGGGCCTCCATGAAGCGGCGAATGAGGGAGATGATCTGGCTGCGCTTGCGGAAGACGTCGCGGACCTCGGGGTTCATGATGAGGTCGACGTAGCGCTGGCGATAGCGGACCTCGCGGTCCGTGAGGCCGTGGAACTTCTCCGGCAGCGGGCGCAGGGACTTGGAGAGCACGGTGAGGCTCGTGGGCGAGACGGAGAGCTGACCACGGCGCGTGCGCAGGACGGTGCCCGTGGCGCCCAGGATGTCGCCGAGGTCGAGGTTGGCAAGGAGCGCCCAGCCCTCGTCGCCCAGGACGTCGTGGCGGCAGAAGAGCTGGATGGAGCCGGAGACGTCCTCGAGCACGACGAAGCAGGCCTTGCCCTGCTTGCGAAGGGCGCGGATGCGCCCGGCCACGCTCACCACGTCCTGGGTGTCCGCGCCGTCCTCGAGCTCCGCATACTGGGTCTCCAGCTCGGCGGCGTGCGCCGTGACCTCGGACGCGATGGGATACGGGTTCACGCCCGCGTCAATGAGCGCCTGACGGCGCGCGCGGCGCATCGTGCGCTCGTCGGTTGCGGCGGAGCCGGCGGCGCCGGCGATGGTCTCCTGGGCCATTCTCTTCTCCTCACGTATCACAATGCGCCCCGCACCTGCGACGCTGCAGACACGGGGCGCTACGATTCACTCTCGCAGGAAGCGCGTAGCTAGCGGCTGATGGCCGTGACGGTGTACTTCCTGGTCTTGCCGGACGGCGCGACGACCTCGATCTCGTCGCCCTCGCGGTGGCCGACAAGGGCGGCGCCCACGGGGGACTCGTTGGAGATCTTGTGCTCGAGCGAGTTGGTCTCGGTGGTGCCCACGATGGTGAACGTGGACTTCTTGCCGCGCTCGTCCTCGAGCTCCACGGTGGTGCCGATGGAGACGGTGAGGTCGTGGGAGGAGCCGGCCTCGACGACGGTGGCGATCGAGAGAATCTGGCGAATCTCGTTCACGCGGGCGGCGTTGCGCGCCTCCTCCTCCTTGGCGGCGTCGTACTCCGAGTTCTCGGAGAGGTCGCCGAAGCCGCGCGCCTCCTTGATGCGCTCGATGATCTCGTCGTGCTTCTCGCCCTCGCGATACGCCAGCTCCTCGACGAGGCGCGCGCGACCCTCGGCGGTGAGCTCGATCTTCTTGGAGTTGTCCATGTGCTGCTCCCTCTCTCTGCTATGCCCTGGCGTGCTCGTGCCTAGTTGAGCTTCGCGCCGCACTTGGAGCAGAAGCCGGCATCGGCGTCGTTCTTGGCGCCGCACTTGGAGCAGAAGACGGAGTCGTCGGAGGCGTTCTCGGGAAGGTCGGCGTCATCGTCGTCCTCGATGACCTCGACGGCGTCGTCGTGGGACTCGACGGGGCCCTCGGACTTCTCGTCCTCCTTGCCCTCCTCCATGCCCTCGCGGACGTTCTTCACGGTCTTGCCGAGGGCGGAGCCGATCTTGGGCAGGTTCTTGGGCCCAAAGATGACAAGAACAACGACGAGGATGATGACGAGCTCAAGCGGGCCCAGGCCAAGAATCATGATGAAGTGTCCTTCCGGTGCGATGTGTCTCGTGGGCGCACAGGCCCAATACAGCATCAGCTAGTATAGCCGACGTTACGCGCTACTCACAATCTCTAAACGCGAGAAATGCCAACGCGGGCGGGCGGCCACCCGGACCCGCAACCAGGAGGAGGCACCTTGAGAGAGCTCGTCATCGCGCTGGTTGTCCTGACGGTGGTCTGCACCCTGGTGCTGGCCGCGCTCCCCTGGATCCTGCGCCGTCGCGGCGTGGACATGCTGCGCACCAAGTTTGGCCTCACCCTGGTCTTTGACTCCGCGGACGCGGACGGCACGCCCGTGCGCCTGCTCAACGTCAACGGGACGTTCCAGTCTGTGAGCTACGTGCCCGAGGGCCTGCGCTTCGAGCTCGCGTGCGTCTACCACCGCGAGATGGCCCAGGTGATCGAGAGTCTCGTACGCGCTCGCGGAGCGTCTCGCGGGGACCCGCTGCGCGTGATGGTGATGGGCGGGGGCGGCTACTCCCTGCCCAAGTACCTCGCGGCGTACGTTCCCGAGGTCCGCGCGGACGTGGTGGAGGTGGACCCCGCCATCACGCGCATCGCGCGCGAGCGCTTCTTCCTGGACGAGTGCCTCGAGAGGACAGGGGCCGAGAAGGACGGGCGGCTCCGTCTGGTAAACGACGATGCCTGGGCGTTCCTGCGCGCCGCCGCCGAGCCCTACGACGTGATCGTGAACGACGCCTTCTCCGGAAAGCGGCCGCTGGGACCGCTGGAGACGGGCGAGGGCGCGCGCGTGATCCGCGAGCACCTTGCCCCGGGAGGCGTCTACCTGGCCAACGTGCGCTGCGCGTGCGCCGGGCGCGGGGCGCGGCCGCTCCGCGAGGTGGAGGAGGCCTTTGGCGGCGAGTTCGCGCACGTGGCGTACGTCCCCGAGTGGGAGGGCGAGCCCGAGAAGGCGGGCAACAACACCGTGATTGCCACGGATGCCGAGGTCGCGCTCCCCGAGGGCGCTGTCGTGGTGAGGTAGCGTCGCGAATCCTCCCGGGCGCTCTGCGGACTATACTTCCTCCCGTGAGACCCCAACCGGGAGGCGACCCCTTGATCAAGCTCTTTGCCAGCGACCTCGACGGCACGCTCTACAACGCCCTGCACCAGACGGACCGCGGCATCCTGCACAGGGTGCGCCGCACGCTGGGTGCGGGCAGGCACGTTGCCCTGGCAACCGGGCGCTGGTCCGGCTCGGGCGCCGAGCTCGGCTTTGGCGACCTGCCCCTGGAGGTGGTGAGCGGCAACGGCGCCTTTGTCTACGGCGCGGACGGGCACCTCATGCGCAGCGTGGAGATCGACCCCCAGGTGGTCGAGGAGCTGCTCCGCGCGTTTCCCACGTGCTGCTTCGTCTGCGTCTCCGCCGAGGGAACGTTCGTGCGCGGCTCACGCGAGAGCCAGCTGGCGGGATACCTCCCTTCTCCCGGCCTCATGGGCCGCATCGTGGCGTGGCGCTTCCGCCGCAAGGGCCCGAGCGGGGACATGGCCTACGACCAGTCAGTCGCCGACGTCCTGTCCCACCCCATCTGCAAGGTCAACTGCCGCGAGCTGGACCCCGGCGTCAAGGCGGAGATCTCGGCCTTCGTGGCGGAGCGCTCGGACGCCATCGTGAACGCCTCGTTTGACGGTGACCTCTTCGAGCTCACGGAGGCGAGCGTCAACAAGGGCGAGGCCGTGGCGTGGCTGGCGGGAGAGCTGGGCATCTCCGAGAACGAGGTCGCGGTCTACGGGGACGGCGGCAACGACATAGCCATGCTCGAGCGCTTTGACCACGCCTATGCCCCGCAGGGCGCAAGCGACGCGGCCAAGCAGGCGGCGGGCAACGTCATCGGCAGCTGCGCCCTCGGCGCTGTGCCGCGCCACATGCTGGCGACGGTGCGCAGGGAGGGCGCGCTCTAGGCTTGCGACGCTCGGCACAGGAGGCGCCGGAGGGAAGGCGCCGGAGGGCGTTGCCATTTTCGCGGCTGGGGCGCGGATTTAGGCAGGCGCGTCGCGAAAAGTCGGGCCAGGGCACGAAGCCGAGGCGCCGCGCGACGCCCGGCGCATAAGCGGACG
>CASFQX010000203.1 GCA_949296375.1 uncultured Olsenella sp. | reverse complement strand
TGGCATCAAGAACGTGCCCGTCCCCATGCGCGAGGACGGCCCGGACATGGACGTGGTCCGCGAGTACGTGGAGAAGGACGCCACGGTCAAGGGCATCTGGTGCGTGCCCAAGTACGCCAACCCCACCGGCGTGACCTACTCCGACGACGTGGTCCGTGCCTTCGCCGCACTCAAGCCCGCTGCTCCCGACTTCCGCATCATCTGGGACAACGCCTACGCCGTCCACACCTTCGAGGGGGAGGGCGACGAGCTCCTCAACATCTTCGACGCCCTCGCCGAGCAGGGTGGCGACAAGAACCTCGTCTACGAGTTTGCCTCCACGGCCAAGGTGACCTTCCCCAGCTCCGGCATGGCGTGGGTCACGGCGAGCCCGGCGGACATGGCAGAGCTGCGCCGCGCCTTCGCCTCGATGCGCGTCTCCCCGGAGAAGATCTCCCAGCTCGCGCACGTGAAGTTCCTGAAGGACGCCGCGGGCGTTGCAGAGCACATGAAGAAGCACGCCGAGCTCGTGGCGCCGCGCTTTGCCCTCGTGGAGGAGAAGCTTAGCTCCGGTCTCGGCGAGCTTGGCTGCGCCACGTGGACCAAGCCCAAGGGCGGCTACTTCGTCTCCTTCGAGGGTCCCAAGGGCTCCGCGAAGGCCGTCGTGAGCCTTGCCAAGGAGCTTGGCGTCACGCTCACGCCCGCCGGCGCGCCCTGGCCCTACGGCGAGGACCCCGAGGACACCAACATCCGCATCGCGCCCACCTACCCGAGTCTCGAGGAGCTTGGTCAGGCGCTCGACGTCTTCGTCGTGGCGGTCAAACTCGTCTCCGCGCGTCTCGCGCGTGCCGAGAGGGCCTAGCGGGCGTCGTACGGCGCCTCTGGGGAAGTTCTGTTATTATCGCCGCTTGAGATGTGTGCGTCCCGTGGAGGGGCGCAGTGGCGTATTCTAGAAATTCGTGGGCGTCTGTCAGACGCATGGATACGGGGAGAGACGAGAGATGGCACAGAAGAAGAACAACAAGTCTTCGAAGAAGAAGTCGCAGAACACGGCAGCCGAGGACGCCAAGAAGAAGCGTAAGCCAGGCGAGCTCAGCACCTTCCAGAAGACGGTCATTATCATCTTCGTGGTGGTCTTCGCGCTCTCCACGCTCGCAGGCGCCCTGGCATCCGTCTTCCAGTCGCAGAACTCGACGACCCAGACTCTTACTGCCGACGACATCGACGCGAGCTACGAGAGCACGGTCGCCGATCTCGAGGCAAAGGTCGAGGCCAACCCCGAGGACACTGAGTCCCTCCTCGCCCTCGCGCAGAACTGCAGCAGCTGGGGCAGCACGCTGAGCTGGTTCTCCTCCACCGATGAGGACGCCGCAACTCGAAGCACCGAGCTCATCGAGCGTGCAATTACCTACTACGACCAGTATCTCGCGCTCGAGGACTCCGCCGAGGCGCGCCTCGGGAAGGCTCAGTGCGAGTCCTACCTCGGTGATACCGCCACGGCGATGACCGAGCTCGGCGAGCTGACGACGGCCTACCCCGAGTACGCCAATGGCTGGGTTGCGCTCGGTAGCCTCTACGAGCAGCAGGGCATGACCGACGAGGCCGCTGCCGCCTATCAGAGCGCCATCGACGCCGATCCCGACGGCGAGCAGGGCGTGAAGGACACGGCTCAGCAGTACCTAGACGCGCTTCAGTCCGCGGACGAGGAGACCACCGGCGACGACTCGGCCGAGGCCGCGGACGATTCCGCAGACGCCGCCGACAACACCCAGACCGATTCCCAGGAGACGGGCGAGTAGCGTCTCCGAGAAGGGAGAATGACATGAGCCTGACCATCACGACGTCAGTCGAGGGGTCTGAGCACAGCGTGAACGTTGCGGGGGAGGTTGACGTCTCCTGCGCCGACGAGCTCAGGCAGGCGATCGACGCCCAGCTCGCCGAGGCCAGCGGCGGCGAGCTCGTCGTCGACCTCGCTGAGGTGCCCTACATCGACTCCACGGGCATCGGCGTCCTCGTGGGCGCGGCTCACCGTGCCGCCGAGGCAGGCTGCAAGCTCGTTGTTGCCCGCCCGCAGCGCAACGTCTCGCGCGTGCTGGGTCTTCTCGGCGTCCAGGCCGACCTCAACATTCGCGAGGCATAGCCCGCCCGCGCGTCAAGACAACGAAACGGGGGATTTGTTTCCGTGTTTGGCATCGGAGAGACAGAGCTCGTCCTCATCGTGCTCTTTGCGTTCATGGTCTTTGGCCCGGACAAGCTCCCGGGCATGGGTCGTACCATCGGACGCGCCCTGAGGCAGTTCAAGAACGCCCAGGAGGGCTTCACCGAGGTCGTCCAGACCAACATCGTGGACCCGGCCGCCGAGGCCCTGAGCGACTCGCCCAAGAAGCCCAACCGCAAGCGTGAGGAGGAGCTGGCGGAGGACGCCGACCTCGACCTCCCGGAGGGGGAGGAGGCACCGCGCCCCAAGCGTGCCGAGACCTTCGCCGAGCGCAAGAAGCGCCTCGCCGAGGAGAAGGCCGCCCGCGAGGCCGCCGAGGCCGAGGCTTCCGCCGCGGCGGATGAGGACGCCGATGCCGACAAGAGCGACGACACGGCCGACTCCTCCAAGACGAGCGGGGAGCCGGATATCGCAACCGGCGAAGCCGCCGTTGACTCCCAGCCCAAATCCAAACCCTCAGCAGCCGACCTGTATGCGATGGGCACTTCTGCCGCGACCAAGCGCGCCGGCGGGGACGCTGGGGTCAGCCCCAGCGCGACTCACGAAGCGAGCGAGGAGCGCAGCGACGAGCGTGGAGCGACTGGGGCCGACCCCAGCGTCCCCGCCGGCGCCACCGATGCAGAGAAGGAGGCCTAAGCCATGCCGATCGGTCCCGCACGTATGCCCATCATGGACCATCTGGGCGAGCTGCGCCGCCGCGTCACGATCATCGTGGTGTCCGTCATCGTCTGCGCACTCGTGGTCTACTTCGCCACGCCCACCCTAATCGAGCTCATGATCGGCCAGATCGAGGAGGCCATGCGCGGAGGCCAGCTCTACGTCTTCACCGTGCTCGGCGGCTTCACCATCCGATTCAAGGTCGCCCTGTTCTTCTCGGTCATCATCTGTTGCCCGATCATCATCTGGGAGATCCTCGCGTTCTTCCTGCCTGCCCTCAAGCCAAAGGAGCGCAAGTGGGTCGTCCCCACGGTGGGGGCGATGGTCGCCCTGTTCTTCCTGGGCATGATCTTCTGCTTCTTTGTCATCCAGCCGGCGGCGTTTGGTTGGCTCCTGGACCAGACCTTCGAGTTTGCCCAGAACATGGCAAACGCCGAGGACTACCTCAACATCTACATGTTGCTCGAGGTGGGCTTTGGCATCGCCTTCCAGCTGCCGCTGCTGATCTTCTACCTCTCGATCTTCCACCTCGTGCCGTACAAGACGTTCCGCTCGCAGTGGCGCATCGTCTACGTGGGCTTCATGGTGCTCTCCGCGGTGGTCACGCCGGATGCCTCCCCGGTCACGATGGTCCTGATGTTTGCCATCCTCATCTTCCTCTACGAGGCTGCCCTCGCCGTGGCGCGCTTCATCATCGTGGCGCGAGACGGCAAGGAGGCCCTCAAGTGGTCGCGCGAGGACTACAGCAACCGTGACCTCGACAACGCGTAAGGCGGCTCAGCAGTGAGGCTTATCGTCACCGAGAAGAACGACGCGGCGCAGCAGATCGCTCGCCTGCTCTCCACCTCCGGCAAGCCTAAGGCCGACAAGGTCTACAACACGCCGGTCTATCGCTTCACCTGGGACGGGGAGGACTGCGTGACCATCGGTCTGCGCGGCCACATTCTCAAGGTGGACTTTCCGGTCCAGCTCACGTTCGACGACAAGAACGGCTGGCAGGGCCTCACCGCCGATGGCGAGCTTCTGCCCGCAGACGTCCCCGATGGCCTGGCGCGCCCGCCCTACAAGTCCAAGCGCAAGCCCTTCATGGCAAATGGCGTTGACCTCAAGGGCTGGAAGATCGCCAGCTTGCCCTATCTTGTGTGGGCGCCCATAGAGAAGCTCCCCGCCGAGAAGGAGATCATCCGCGCCCTCAAGAATCTCGCCAAGAAGGCCGACTCCGTGATCATTGGCACGGACTTCGACCGCGAGGGCGAGCTCATCGGCTCCGACGCCCTGCGCCAGGTGCGTGAGGTCGCGCCCAGCGTGCCTGTCTCGCGTGCCCGCTACTCCGCGTTCACGCGCGCCGAGATCGATCACGCATTCGCAAACCTCGTTGACCTGGACCAGGACCTCGCAGACGCCGGCGAGTCCCGTCAGTACATCGACCTCATCTGGGGCGCCGTCCTCACGCGCTACCTCACCGCCGCGCGCTGGAGCGGCCTGGGCACCGTGCGCTCTGCCGGCCGAGTGCAGACGCCCACGCTGGCCCTGGTCGTGGAGCGCGAGCGCGAGCGCCTTGCCTTCAAGCCCGAGGACTACTGGGTCATCCAGGGCCAGGGCGAGAAGGACGGCGATGCATCCGGTCCCTTCCGAATGACCCACGCCACGGCTCGCTTCTGGGACCATGACGGCGCCGAGACGGCGTTTGGGCACGTGGCGGATGCGACCGAGGGTCGCGTCACCGCCGTGGAGCGCAAGAGCCGCACCCAGCGCCCGCCCGCGCCGTTCAACACCACGAGCCTGCAGGCTGCTGCCGCCGCCGAGGGCATCAGCCCCGCGCGCACGATGCGCCTGGCCGAGAGCCTCTACATGGACGGCCTCATCTCGTACCCGCGCGTGGACAACACGGTCTATCCCAAGTCGCTCGACCTGCGCGAGTGCGTCCGCATGCTCTCCACGGTGCCGGCCTACGGCTCCGTGTGCCACGAGCTCCTGAAGCAGGACAAGCTCACCGCCACCCGCGGCAAGCAGGAGACCACCGACCACCCGCCGATCTACCCCACGGCCCCGGCGTCCCCGGACAGCCTCCAGCCGGCGGAGTGGAAGCTCTACAACCTCATCGCGCGCCGCTTCCTGGCCACGCTCATGGGCCCGGCCACGATCGAGGGCACCAAGGTCACGATTGACGTTGCCGGCGAGCCGTTCACGGTGAGCGGCTCCGTGCTCGCGTCTCCCGGCTTCCGCGCCGCCTACCCCTACGGCCTCAAGAAGGACGACCAGCTCCCCGCGCTCGCCGAGGGCGACGTGGTCTCCGTCAGCGACATGGAGCTTCTCGCCAAGCAGACCGAGCCGCCCGCGCGCTACAGCCAGGGCAAGCTGATCCAGGAGATGGAGAAGCGCGGGCTGGGCACCAAGTCCACGCGCGCGAGCATCATCGACACCCTCTACGAGCGTCGCTACTTCAAGAACGACCCGATCGAGCCGAGCCAGCTCGGCATGGCGATCATCGACGCGCTCACCACCTACGCCCCGCGCATCACCTCGCCGGACATGACGGCCGAGCTCGAGCAGGACATGACCCACGTCGCCGACGGCGCCGAGACGCAGGAGCAGGTGGTCAACCACTCCCGCGCGCTTCTCGCCGGCCTCATGGACGCCCTGGTGGAGCACACCGACGACCTCTCCGAGGCCATCGCCGACGCCGTGACTGCGGACGCCAAGATCGGCGTCTGCCCCAAGTGCGGCAAGGACCTCGTGGTCAAGACCTCCGCCAAGACCCGCGGCAGCTTTGCCGGCTGCATGGGCTGGCCGGAGTGTGACGTCACCTACCCGCTGCCCCAGGGCAAGATCTCCGCGCTCGAGGGCGAGGCGTCCGTGTGCCCGGAGTGCGGCGCGCCGCGCGTGAAGGTGCAGCCGTTCCGCAGCCGCGCGTACGAGACGTGCGTGAACCCGGCGTGCCCTACCAACCGCGAGCCCGACGTGGACGTGGGCGCGTGTCCCGCGTGCGCCGCGGCCGGCCGCGAGGGGCGCCTGGTGGCTCACAAGTCCGAGAAGAGCGGCAAGCGCTTCATCCGCTGCACGAACTACGACGACTGCGGCACGAGCTACCCGCTGCCCGCCCGTGGCGCCCTCGAGGCGACGGGGGAGACCTGTCCGGACTGCGGCGCCCCGCTCGTTGTGGTGACCACGGCCCGTGGCCCGTGGAAGCTCTGCCCCAACATGGACTGCCCCGGCCGCGAGAAGAAGGCCGCGGCCCCGCGTCGAGGTGGACGCCGCACGGGAGGCGCCCGCGGGACCAGGAAGAAGTCCTAGCCCGCGTCCTTCTCGCCAGCCAGAGCTCCCGGCTCCCGGCTCCCGGTCCCCGGCGCCCGGTGTCCCCGCAGGAAATCTGACTTTTGCACGAGTGCTGCCCCGTGTTTCTCGGAAGAGGGACTCGGGGCAGGCTCTTTAGCTGCGAATATATAGAGTTTAAGTTGGGCCGGAGTCCGTGCGCTCGTGCAAAAGTCGGGAGTTGAGGCAGGTAGGCCTCCCTCCGGCTTGGCGGGGGCCAGAGCGCTCGTGCAAAAGTCCAAAGTTTGTGCGGCGGGGCCTCGATGCGAGGGACTTGTATGGGAGAATGACGGCAGAGACCAAGGAGGCCACATGCTGGATCTGAGACGCGTTCTCGCAAGCAAGCCCAAGCCGCCCACGGACGCGGAGCTGACGCCGCTGCTCACGCCCTGGGGCGAGAAGATCATGGCTGGCGAGAAGGACGGCGTCCCCGCGTCTCACCCGCGGCCGCAGTTTGCACGCGACTCCTGGATCTCGCTCAACGGAATGTGGGAGTGCGCGTTCGTGCCTGCTCCCGACGCTGCGGGGTGCTGGCGCTCCGCCGAGCCTCCCGCCGAGGGGTGGCAGCCAATCCGCGTGCCCTTCTCGCCCGAGGCTCCTCTTTCCGGCGTGGGACGCCAGCTGATGCCGGACGAGCTGCTCTGGTATCGCAGGGAGTTCACGACCCCGCCGCTCGCCCGGGACGAGCGCCTCATTCTGCACCTGGATGCCGTGGACTGGGCTTGCACGGTTCGGGTGAACGGCAGGGTGCTGGCGGAGCACGTAGGCGGGTACCTGCCCTTCTCGGTTGACGTCACAGACGCTCTGGGAAGACACCCCGGGGACCGAGCGGAGCTTGTCATCTGTGTGTATGACCCTTCAGACGCGGGGACGCAGCCGCGCGGCAAGCAGCGCCTGGCACGCGGCGGAATCTGGTACATGGCTCAGAGCGGCATATGGCGCGACGCCTGGCTCGAGGTCGTTCCCAGGGTGCGCGTCGAGGAGCTGACCCTGGAGCCGCACCAGATCGAGGGGCGCATGACCCTTCGTGCCCGGGTGACGGGCCCGGGGGAGTTTGTTGCGTGCCTGCTGGACGGCGGCTCCGAGGTCGCTCGTGCGTCCGTCTCGGTCTCGCGCGACGAGAGGGACGTGGAGCTTCTGATGGACGTGGACGACCCGCACCCATGGACCCCAGACGACCCGCATCTCTACGGGGTCGTGGTGGCCTTCGAGACGGACGTGGTGCGGAGCTACTGCGCGTTCAGGTCGGTGAGGGTGCGTGCGGACGCCCGCGGCGTGCCGCGCGTGTACCTGAACGGCAGGCAGACCTTCCTGCGCGGGGTGCTCGACCAGGGGTACTGGCCGGATGGCCTCATGACGCCCCCGTCGGACGAGGCACTCGCGCACGACATCCGGGCCATGCGCGACCTGGGCTTCAACCTGCTGCGCATGCACATCAAGGTGGAGCAGCCTCGCTTCTACGCGCTCTGCGACCGCCTTGGAATGCTCGTCTGGCAGGACATGCCCTCCGGCGGCGGGACGTATGAGCCGCGAATCACGAGCTATCTGCCCACGCTCCTCCGTGCCAGCTGGACGCTCGTTCCCGACCGCGGCTCTCGCATGCTGCGCCTTCTTGCCGCAGGGGACGCCGCCTACCAAGAGGAGTGGCGCAAGACCTGCGAGGGGACGGTGCGGCTGCTCGCGGGGCATCCCTGTGTCATTGGCTGGACGCTCTTCAACGAGGGGTGGGGGCAGTTCGACGCGCGCGCCGCAACGGCCATGGTGCGCTCGCTCGACCCCACGCGTCCGGTGAGCTCCACGAGCGGCTGGTACGACCAGGGCTGCGGGGACTTCTTCAGCGTGCACAACTACTTCCGCCCGCTCGAGGTCTGGCGCGGGCGCAGGCGGGCGGACCGGGCGTTCGTCATCTCGGAGTTTGGCGGCGTGAGCTGGGCGATTCCGGGGCATGTGAGCCTGGGGACGTCGTATGGCTACGAGGAGGCGACGAGCCGCGCGGAGTTTGCCTCCGAGGTGCGCGCCCTTCTCGCCCAGGCGGACAAGCTCGAGGCCAAGGGCCTCGCCGGCTATGTCTACACGCAGCTCTCCGACGTGGAGGAGGAGACCAATGGCCTTCTCACCTACGACCGTCGCGTGAACAAGCTGGCCTAAGGCTCTCGCTTTTGCCCGAGTGTCCCGGCCCTTCTTGGCGCAGCCGCGCGGCACTTCTCGGCGCAATTACCCACTTTTGCACGAGCGGCATAGCCCCGGAGCTGGTACAACTTTGCATAATCGCTGGTAAACGTGCTGCATTACGCTTCCTGACTAACGAGAAGTGCGCTTTGCTCGTGCAAAAGTCAGGGGATGCGAGGGGGATTCTCGCGAGGGGTGCGATGCGCCGTGCAAAAGTCGGGGGTTGCGCGTGGTTTTCTCGCGGCGCGACGGGCGAGGCGCTACCATGTAAGGGTTACGAAACCGAAGGGGGGCGCATGGCTCGCGGGGTGTTCATTACGCTCGAGGGGGCGGACGGCTGTGGCAAGTCGACGCAGGCGTCGCTGCTCGAGGCGGCGATTTCCGCCAAGGGGCGCGAGGTCGTGCGCCTGCGCGAGCCCGGCGGGACCGCCATCTCCGAGAAGATTCGAGGGCTTCTCCTGGACCCCGCCAACGCCGAGATGGTGCCCGAGTGTGAGCTCCTGCTCTACGAGGCAAGCCGTGCCCAGCTCACTCGCCAGGTTATCGAGCCCGCGCTCGCTCGCGGCGCCGCGGTCCTGTGCGATCGCTACTACGACTCCACCTACGCCTATCAGGCTGGCGGGCGGGGCCTGGACGAGACGCTCGTCCGTCAGTTCAACGTCCTCGGGAGCTGTGGCCGCGTCCCGGACCGCACGATCGTGCTCGACCTCGACCCCGCGCTCGGCTACGCGCGCGCCACGGCGGGCGGCGCGGACCGCATGGAGGCCGAGGGCCTGGCCTTCCAGGAGCGGGTGCGCAACGCCTACCTGCGCCTTGCGGCGGAGGAGCCCGCGCGCGTGCGCGTGGTGGACGCCTCGGGCGAGAAGAACGAGGTCACTGCGCGCATAATGGCTGCCCTCGAGGATCTGTGGGTGAGCTGACGTGAGCGCTTCCGCCCCCATCCCGGCGGCCCTCGAGGTCCTCTCCGACCAGCCGCGCGTTCGAGACTTTCTCGCCACTGCGCTCTCCGAGGGGCGCCTCTCCCATGCCTATCTCTTCCTCGGCCCTCCGGGCTCGGGCAAGCACGAGGCCGCCGAGGCTCTCGCCAAGTGCGTCGTCTGCGCGCGAGGGGGAGACGGCACCTGTGACGAGTGCCGTCGGGTGGCGCATCGCACCCATCCGGACGTGCGTTGGCTCAGGCCGGCGAGTGCGTCCGGATACCTCGCCGACCAGGTGAGGGACGTCATCGAGGACGCGGGCCTCGCGCCCGTGCGCGCCGCCACGAAGATCTACGTGCTGGAGCGTGCGGAGCTCCTGCGAGGGACCGCGGCGAACGCCCTCCTCAAGACTCTCGAGGAGCCTCCGGCGCACACGATGTTCATCCTCTGCGGCCGCGTGGCAGACGCGATGCTGCCCACGATCGTCTCACGCTGCCAGCAGGTGCCCTTCCGCGCACCCTCCCAGTCGTCCAGCCTCGCCGCCCTCATGAGGTCGTGCTCGGTCACGGAGACCGAGGCCCGCGTGGCCTTGGCGGTGGCCGGCTCGTCCGGACGCGCCGTCGAGTACCTGAGGTCCCCGGCGCGCTCCCAGGTTCGCAGGCTCGTCGTGGACACCCTCGACTCTCTTGCCCGTGACGACTCCTGGGACGTGCTTCTCGCCGCGCGTCAGATAGCGGCTGCCGTGGAGGTTCCGCTCGGGGACATCAAGAAGGCGCAGGAGGCCGCTCTGAGCGAGACCCAGGACTTTCTCACCGCAACGGCCCTCAAGCAGGTTGCGGACGCAAACAAGCGCGAACTCACCGCGCGCGAGCGTTCGGGTATGATGGAGGCTCTGGCCGCGGCAGAGTCGCTCCTGCGTGACGTGCTCGTGCGCTCGGAGGGTGCGGGACTGCCCATCGTCAACGAGGACGCCGCCGCCGTGGTGGACCGGCTCGCGTCGCGCGCCACCACCCGCTCCGTCGTGCGTGCCCTTGGTGCCGTCTCGCGCGCGGCGGACGACCTGTCGCACAACGTATCACCCCAGCTGACCCTCGAGGTCATGCTTCTTTCCGTCAAGGAGGCCTTCGAATGCCCACCGTCATTCCGGTGAAGTTTGCCTATGCCGCCCGTGACCTCTGGTTCGATCCTGCCAAGAGCGAGGCTCAGGAGGGCGACCACGTCATCTGCACCACCGAGCGAGGCCAGGAGATCGGCCTTGCCACGGCCGACGCCCGCGAGGTGACGGCCGAGGAGCTGTCCGCCACGATCGGTCACGCGCAGCTGCGCGAGGTCGTGCGCATCGCCACCGACGAGGACCTCGAGCGCGCCGAGGAGCTCGCGCGACGCGGCGAGGAGTCCATGCCCGCGTTCCGCCGTCACATCGACGCCTCGGGTCTGGATATGAAGCCCGTGGGCGTGGAGTACCTCTTCGACGGCGAGAAGGCCGTCTGCTACTTTGCCGCCGAGGAGCGCGTGGACTTCCGCCAGCTCGTGCGTGACCTCTCGCGCGAGTTCCACGTGCGCATCGACATGCGCCAGATCGGCGTGCGCGAGGAGGCCGCCATCGTGGGCGGCTACGGGCACTGCGGCCAGGAGCTCTGCTGCCGCCGCTTTGCCACCGGCTTTGACCCGGTCTCCATCCGCATGGCCAAGGAGCAGGACCTTCCCCTCAACTCCACCAAGATCTCGGGCGCGTGCGGCCGCCTCATGTGCTGCCTGCGTTACGAGTTCGAGGCCTACCGCGACTTCAAGAGCCGTGCGCCCAAGCGCAACGCCGTGATCGACACGCCGCTCGGCAAGGCCAAGATCATGGAGTACGACACGCCCAAGGAGCAGCTCTGCCTGCGCCTGGAGAGCGGCAAGCAGATTCGCGTGGCCCTCGCCGACATGACGGCCTCCGAGGCCGCGCACAAGAAGAGCGAGGAGCTGGGCTGCCCGTGCCGCCCCGACACCGTGACGCGCGAGGTGCTGGACAGGCTGGAGTCCCCGGACGTCCAGATGGCGCTTGCCGAGCTCGACCGCAAGAACGGCGTGCTCGCCGAGCCCGAGGTGGACGCCTCTGACATCTTCGTGGAGCCCAAGCGCAAGCGTCGCCGCTCGTCTGGTGGTGCGCCGGCTGCCGAGAAGGGCGCTCAGCCCGCGTCCGCCCACGCGTCGTCCGACGACGAGGCTCCCTCGCGCCGTCGCCGCAAGCGTCGCCCCGGTGACGGCGGCGCTCCGAGCGCGCCCGCCCATATGGCGAGCGACGCCGCCCCGTCGCAGGCGTCGACCCGTCGTCGCAGGCATCACCAGGCCTCAGAGTCCGCTGGCGGCGAGGCCCAGTCCCAGCAGCAGCCTGCGAAGCGCACGCGTCGCCCGGGCGACAAGGGCGGCCAGGCTGCAGCCGGCTCCCAGCCGCGCGGGATGCAGCCCTCGCGCAGGAAGCGCTCGGCTCAGGGCGGCGAGCAGCGTTCGGACCGTCAAGGCCAGGTGCCGTCCCAGCAGCAGAGCGGGCAG
>CASFQX010000202.1 GCA_949296375.1 uncultured Olsenella sp. | reverse complement strand
TCTTCGCCCACTACGACGAGATGGAGGCCGCCCTCAAGGACGCCGACAAGCTCTCCCGCATCGGCAAGGTCGAGGCCCTCAAGGCCGCCATCAAGGCCGAGTTCACCGAGGAGGAGCAGGCCCAGTGGAGCCGTGCCATCCCCGTTGAGCTCAAGTCCCTCGAGAAGCACGCGATGCGCCTCATGGTCGTCGAGACCGGCGAGCGCGTCGACGGCCGCACGCCCACCGAGGTGCGCCCGCTCATGGTCAAGGGCGACTACCTCCCGCGCGTCCACGGCTCCGGCCTCTTCCAGCGCGGCCAGACTCAGGTGCTCTCCATCTGCACCCTCGGCATGCTCAACGAGTGGCAGCGCCTCGACACCATCGAGCCCGTCGACGGCAAGCGCTACATGCACCACTACAACTTCCCGCCGTTCTGCACCGGCGAGACCGGCCGCATGGGCAGCCCCAAGCGTCGCGAGATCGGCCACGGCAACCTCGCCGAGCGCGCCCTGCTCCCGGTGATCCCGTCCGAGGACGAGTTCCCCTACACCATCCGCGTGGTCTCCGAGGTCATGGAGTCCAACGGTTCCTCCTCGATGGGCTCCACCTGCGGCTCCACGCTCGCTCTCATGGATGCCGGCGTGCCCATCAAGCGCCCCGTTTCCGGTGTTGCCATGGGCCTCATCCAGGAGGAGGGCAAGACTGTCGTCCTCACCGACATCCAGGGTCTCGAGGACTTCCTCGGCGACATGGACTTCAAGGTGACCGGTACCACCAAGGGCATCACCGCAATGCAGATGGACAACAAGGCCACCGGCCTCACGCCCGAGATTCTGCGCTCCGCGCTCATGCAGGCGCACGAGGGTCGCATGTTCATCCTCGACGCCATGCTCGACGCGGTTCCCGCCGTGCGCGAGAACACCAAGGAGTGCGCGCCCAAGATCCTGACGCTCTCCATCCCGTCCGACAAGATCTCCGACGTCATCGGCAAGGGCGGCAAGGTCATCCGCGGCATCCAGGACGACACCGGCACCTCCATCGACATCCAGGAGGACGGCACCGTCTTCGTCGCGGGCGTGGGCACCGCTGCCGAGGAGGCCGCCGAGCGCATCAAGGCCATCGTCAAGGTTCCCGAGGTCGGCGAGGAGTACACCGGCCGCGTCGTGGGCATCCAGCCCTTCGGCGCCTTCGTCGAGCTCGTTCCCGGCAAGGACGGCCTGCTTCACATCTCCCGTGTTGCCCAGGGCCGCGTTGACAAGGTCGAGGACGTCCTCAACATCGGTGACGAGGTCAAGGTCCGCGTTCTCGAGGTCGACGAGAAGGGCAAGATCAGTCTCGACCGCCTCGACAAGCCCGAGGCGCCCGCCGGTTCCGGCAACGGCCGCTCCCACGAGGGCGAGAAGGACCGCCCGCGCCGCGAGCACCGCGGTCCTCGCCGTCGTCCCGGCGACAAGGGCGAGGACGGTGACGGCGGCGAGCGCCGCCAGCCGCGCCGCCACCACGGAGCGTAGCGCGACGTCATTCTCTGACGCGACTTGAGCCGCCCCCGGCGTTCCTTCAGGAAGTGCGCTCTGCGAAACTTCCTTCCGGAACGCCGGGGGCGGCTCCGTCAGTCGGCTGGGTTGCTTGCCGAGAGGGTGAGGGGTGCGCGGTCCTTCTCGGCCCGTCGTCCTTCTCGGCCCTCCGTGCTTCCCCCTGGAAAATAACATGCAGAATTACCTTCGACTTTATATACCCCCAGCAAAGTTTTGAGGAAAAAGTCAATTCTGCGTGTTATCTTCGGCGGACTAGAGGTGATGTTTGCGACGCGGCCGTCGGGGGCGCGCCCTACCACCGCAGCGAGTAGCGTATTCCGGGAGCCCGCCAGGGCATGGCCTCGAGGAGTCGGCGTGCGTGGCCCTTTCCCGGCTCCCAGGGGAGCAATGACCATATGAGCTGCTGGCGTGTGTCGGAATACCATTTGCTCTCGACAAGGTGACGAATGCTGGCGGCGCTTATCCCGTCTATCTCCTCTCGGGCGAGTGCCGCCTCGAGCATGACGGCGTCAAGGCCGCCCGGGGCAAAGAGGTCTGCGGACGTGATCGGAAGAATCAGGCGTCCCATGGCCATGAGCTCGCGGTTTCTCAGAATGTCGTCGCGGCTCTTCTCCCGAACCTTGCGGATGATCTCCTCAGCATCCTCTCCTGTGCGAGCGGACTCGAGAATGGCATCAAGGTTCAGGTGGTGGCTTCCGTCGTAGTTGAACCCAACATGTGAGCCCACGATCTCAATGTCCGGCACTCGTGATGCCCGCGCTCCCAGCGAGACCAGGTCCTCCGAGGTCTCGTGCCTCACGTTGAGGGAGATCTGCCTAAGGCCGTATCCCTGCTCGTTTGGGGGCAGCAGGGCGAGAAGCGCGATGATGGCCTCCATGGGCGACCACGCATTGTCTCGCGCGCTGGCGAGGTTGTGCGCACAGAGCACCGACCCGTTCCTCCGCCCGTAGCGCTCGAGGTAGGACCTGATGCGTTCGATACTCGTGACGGGAGGGACGCCAAAGACTGCCGGTCCGAGGCGAGGGTCGTCCGGGTCGCGCGCGTACGTTCCCGCGAGCTCGTATGCCAGAAGCGTGTGCGCCTCGGGGGAGAGGTGGGTGGCCATGCGCAGAAAGAGGAGCTCAGGGCACGGTATGACGAGGCCGTTCCGAAGGTCGACGAACGATTCCTCGGGCAGCGTCCCGAGGACGCGCGCTCTGACAAACGATGCCTGGGGCCTGCCGACGGCAGTGGGGGACAGCACGAACAGGGGGCGCTCTGCAGAAGGGGCGCAGGGTAGGGCGAGAAGGTCGAGCGGCACGAGCTTCTCCGTCCATCGCCGCTGTGGCGAGGGGTCTGGCTCTGGAAGGTCGATCCGGGACCTTGGGAGGTCCTGGCCCCCGCGGCGATAAACGCGGAGCGCGCGCAACGCACTCGGTCCGTCAAGCGGGAGAATCATCGCGCCTCCTTTGTCTTTGTGGGCGTGATAGCTGCCGGGGTGAGCTGTCACGCTTGCCCGATCTTCTCCTGAATAAGATAACACGCAGAATTACCTTAAAACATATATAACAAAAGGAGAGATTTAAGAAGATTGTCAATTCTGCGTGTTATTTGACGGGAGGCCCCTTCAATCCTCCTCTTTCGCATCGCGTGAAACCCTCGTGGAACCTATGGGCTCCGAGCACTTCTCGGGTAGAATTGACGGGTCTGAGTATTTGCACGGCATGAGCCGTCTGATATAGCTGATTCGCTTCTCGAAAGGAACCACCAAGGAATGCCCAAGAAAGACATCGCGCTCAAGATCATCCCGCTGGGAGGCTTGGACGGCATCGGCAAGAACATGACCGCCTTCGAGTACGGAGACGACATGATTCTCGTCGACGCTGGCCTCATGTTCCCTGACGAGGGCCAGCCTGGCATCGACCTCATCCTGCCCGACTACACCTATGTCCTCGAGAACGAGCAGAAGCTCCGCGGCATCATCATCACGCACGGCCACGAGGACCACACCGGCGCCCTGCCGTACCTGCTCCAGGATCTCACGCGCAAGGTCCCCGTCTACTCGAGCAAGCTCACGCTCGGCATCATTCAGGGCAAGTTCGACGAGCATGGCATCAAGAACCCCAAGACTCGCGAGGTCAGCGATGGCTCCACGATCACGCTCGGTGCCTTCACCGTCACGTTCTTCTCGATGACGCACTCCATCCCTGCCGCTTTCGGCGTCTTCATCCAGACGCCCGCCGGCACGGTCATGCACACCGGCGACTTCAAGTTCGACCAGACGCCGATCGACGGACGCCGTCCCAACTTCCATGCCATCAACAAGTTTGGTGCCGCGGGCGTCGACCTCCTGCTCTCGGACTCCACCAATGCCACGCGTCCGGGCTTCACGCCCTCCGAGGCTGCCGTCGGCAGAGACATCCGTCACGTCATCAAGAACGCCCGCGGCCGCGTCTTTGTTGCGGCGTTCTCGAGCCACATTCACCGCCTCCAGCAGATCTGCGACGCCAGTGTGGCCGTTGGCCGCAAGGTCGTGGTGACCGGCCGTTCCATGCTCACAAACACCAAGGTTGCGCGCGAGCTCGGCTATCTCAAGATCGCCGAAGAGAACATCATCGACGCCTATGATGTCGATCGCATCCCCGACGAGAAGGTCGTGGTGCTATGCACGGGCAGCCAGGGCGAGCCTCTCTCCGCACTCGCGCGCATGGCCACCGGCGAGCACAAGTCCCTCTCCATCCACGAGTCGGACACCGTGATCATTTCCGCCACGCCCATTCCCGGCAACGAGAAGAGCGTCCAGTCGATCATCAACGCGCTCTCCAAGATCGGCTGCGAGATCTTTGACAAGTCCAAGGGTACGGTGCATGTCTCTGGACACGCGAGCCAGGAGGAGCTCAAGCTCATGCTCGCCATGGCAAAGCCGCGCTCCTTCATGCCCGTTCACGGCGAGGCGCAGCACCTGCGTGCCCATGCCGAGCTCGCCGTCCAGATGGGCGTGTCGCGCTCGAACATCTTCGTGCTGGACAACGGCGACTCTCTCGAGATGGTCAAGCACAAGGTCCGTCGCGGCCGTGCCGTGGAGTCCGGCGTCGTCTACGTTGACGGCGGTACCGTCACCGAGGCCAACCCCGTCGTCCTGCGTGACCGTCAGAAGCTCGGGGCAGACGGTGTCATCACGGCGAGCGTCGTCATCTCCAAGCACAACCGTGGCGTGAGTGCCGTGGAGGTCTTCGGTCGCGGCCTGTCCTCCTCGGCCGACCAGCTGCTCCTCGGCGAGGCTCAGGAGGCGGTCCGCTCCCAGGTCGAGAAGCTCGTCGGCGCCGATGACGGCGTGAACATCGACGCCCTCAGGCGTGGCGTGAGAAACTCTCTCTCCAATCTGCTCTGGAACAGGACTCACACGCGACCGATGGTCATCCCGGTCGTCATGGAGGTCTAACACATGCCCGCAAAACGCACCTCAAACGCAGCAAACAAGTCGAAGTCAAAGGCCAAGGCGCGCACGCCCCAGCGTCCGGCGCGCTCCGGATCCTCGGGTGGCGCCGTCGTGGGGACCGTGAGGGGAGACATCATCGGTGTCCTTCTCGCTGTCTTCTCGCTCGCGCTGCTAGCCGCAATCCTCTTTCCGTCCACGGCTGTGGTGACGAGTGCGGTGCACGACTTCCTCGCCCTCTCCTTTGGCGTTGCGGCGCCGCTCGTTCCCTGCGCAATCTTCGTGTGCGCCGTCACCTTCTTCCTTGACGACAAGGAGGGCGTCTCCGGAAGGGTCGCGCTCGGGCTGGGCCTCGTCGTGCTTGCCATCCTGGCGATGATCTCACTCAACCTCCCCGCAGCCTCGGAGGACGCCGCCGTCATCTTTGAGCCCGCAATCGCGCGGCAGTGCGGCGGATATGTGGGCGGCGCCGTGGCATACGGGCTCCTCGAGCTTGTTGGTGTTGTCGTGGGCAACATCGTGCTCGTCGGCGTCGCTGCCTCTGGCGTTGTTGTCTGCGGGTTCTCCGTCTCCGGCGCCGTGAGTCGCGCCCGCGAGAGCATCTCGGCCGCCGTCCGCGATTACGAGGAGCGCGCGCGTGAGCGCAGGGAGCGCGACATCATCGACGCCGCTGCCGACGAGGAGTACCTCCAGGGCGAGGCTGCTCAAGCGTCCCTCTTCGACGCCGCCGACGAGGGGGCCGCCACCACGTTCATCGGAAACCGCAAGACCACCGTGCTCAAGCGCCCTGCCAGGAGGTCTGGCACTTCGGGTGCCGCACTTCTCGGAGCGGATGCCACCGAGGAGACGGTGACCGCCCCTGCAACGACGGTGCTTCCCAAGAACGAGTCCAAGCGAGGGTCGTCCCGCAAGGACGATGGCGACGAGAAGGGCGCGGGCCTCCCGGCTTTTCTCGCCGCTCGCGCGGACGCCTCCGCCGGCAAGACGAAGAAGCGCCGCAAGGGGAAGGAAGACGGCTCCTCCGAGGGCGAGAAGGGCTCCGTGGCCGCGCCTCCCAAGAACCTCCAGCGTCCCGGTGACGCCGATGAGAGCTATCAGCTCCCGCCGCTCTCCATCCTGCGCGACAACCCCGACGCCGGCGGCGCATACGCTGGCGAGGCCGAGCTTGCAGCCACCGCGACCAAGCTCCAGGGCACTCTCGAGGAGTTTGGCCTCACCTCTCGCGTGGAGGGCTGGATTGCCGGCCCCTCGGTCACCACGTTCAAGATCTCCATGGGCGAGGGCGAGCGCGTGAACAAGATCGTCAACCTCGAGGATGACATCGCCCTCTCTCTCGCCGCTAAGTCCGTGCGCATCTTCGCCCCGATTCCGGGCACCTCGCTCGTTGGCATCGAGATCCCCAACGAGAAGCCCCAGCCGGTCTTCCTCTCCGACGTCCTGCCGTACGCAACGGGCGGCCCGCTCGACTGCGCGTTTGGCCGCGACTCCGAGGGAAAGCCGATCGTCGTCGATCTCGCTGGACTCCCGCACCTGCTCGTGGCCGGTACCACCGGTTCGGGCAAGTCGGTTTTGCTCAACGCCATCATCATGTCCATGCTCATGCGCGCCACGCCCGAGCAGGTGCGCCTCATCATGGTTGACCCCAAGCGCGTCGAGTTCACGGGCTACGCGGGACTCCCGCACCTCTACGTGCCCGTCGTCACCGAGCCTCGCCAGGCCGCGAGCGCGCTTCAGTGGGGCGTCACCGAGATGGAGCGGCGCCTCAAGGTCTTCGAGCACTACAAGGTGCGCGACATCAAGACCTTCAACAACAACGTGGACGGCGACAAGTACGCGGAGATGGAGAACCCGCCGAAGCACATGCCGTACTTCGTCATCGTCATCGACGAGCTCGCAGACCTCATGATGGTCGCCGGCAAGGACGTGGAGTCTTCGATCGTGCGCATCGCCCAGCTCGGCCGCGCCGCGGGCATCCACCTCATCGTGGCCACGCAGCGCCCCTCGGCAGACGTCGTCACGGGCCTCATTCGCGCCAACATCGACAACCGCGTCGCACTCTCCGTTGACAACTCGCTTAACTCGCGCATCATCCTCGACCAGAAGGGCGCCGAGCAGCTCCTGGGCAAGGGTGACATGCTCGTCAAGCTCCGCGGCAAGAAGCCGAGGCGCGCCCAGGGGTGCTGGGTTTCCGACGAGGAAATTGAGAACACGGTCTCGTTCATCCGCGAGCAGGTCGTGGCAGACTATCACGAGGACATCCTCACCGCCGTCGTGCCGAGCGCGCCCGGCTCCGGCGAGCCCGGTGGGGCGAAGGAGGATGACCCCCTCGTCTGGGAGGCGGCCAGAATCGTCGTTGAGTCTCAGCTTGGCTCGACCTCGAGTCTGCAGCGTGCTCTCTCGGTGGGCTATGCCCGTGCGGGTAGAATAATGGACATGCTCGAGGCCAAGGGGGTCGTCGGACCTGCAAACGGATCTAAGCCGAGGGAGGTCCTCCTCGACAAGGAGGCTCTCGAGGAGCTCAGGGTCCAGGAAGAGGCCTATAGGGAGGTGGAGTAGGATGCCGCTGCCGCGTTTCAGCGAGGCGCTCGTGGAGCGCCGTCGCGAGCTCGGGCTCTCAATCGCCCAGGCCTCACGAACGCTCAAGCTCAGGGAGGACGTTCTCGTTGCCTTTGAGGAGGGCGACTACGACCACATGCCCCAGAGCGGCTACGCCCAGGGCATGCTCTCCAGCTATGCCCGCTACCTCGGCCTCAACGCCCGCGAGATCGTAGACCTCTTTCAGGAGGAGGTCTATGAGTACCGTCACGGGACCTCTTCTCACGAGCTGAGGAGAAGGACGCGACAGACGCAGTCCGGCAGGGGGATCTCCGGCTACGAGATGCCCAACGAGGCTGGCTCGCGCCCCAAGGCTTACGTTGAGTATCGTCCTCTTTTGCCCTCCGGTGGCGGTCCCGCCGGCGATATGGGCGACTTTGCCACGACCGCCCCGGCACGCCCCCGAGCCTCGGTTCCCCTGGTTGGCTCGACCAGCCTCGCCCCGAGTTCCCAGAGATACTCCGGCGCCGCCAGGCCCTCCTATTCCGGCAGGGAAGGGGCCGATGGCCGCTCCGTCGACTCCGGGGGGTCTGTCAGACCCTATAACGCCCCCTCCTCGCGCGAGCGAGCGGGCGCGAGCACGGCTCGTCACCGTCCGCCCTCGTCGCGCCGACGCGCGGACGACAAGGCGAGCAGGCTCATAACCGAGCGTCAGTATCGCTCCGGGGCACATGATGGCAGGGGCTATCTCCGTGACGACGTGAGCACCCGGCGCGTCCGTCGCGGCGAGTACACGGACGACCTTCGTCTCGACGATCGGCCGCGGCCCTCGGTTCCGGCCTCCACCGTCTCCGGCAGGCGATCCTCCCGCAACATTGCGAGCGTCGAGCGACCCAACGTCCGTCGTCGCTCGTCCCGCGGGGGCTCGATGCCTCCGTCGCGACGTCCGCCTCAGGGCGGTCCTCTCGCCAGGTTCCTCTCGGATCCCCGTCGCGCGCTCCTGCTCATCATCGTCCTTCTCTGCATCGTGCTCACCGCCATCCTCACGTTCTCGGTGAGCTCCTGCGTCAACGGCAGGAACCAGGGAGCGGAGCCCTCGCAGGTCGTTCCCGTCGAGGATGTCTCGGGCAATGCGGGAGACGATTCCAAGGACGCCGATGATGCGCCCGCAGACGATACCGACGCGGACGCTGATGCGACCGACGATGGTAATGCGACCGAAGAGCCCTTGGACACGGAGGGCGAGAATGCCGCCACCGGTGACGACGCCGATGCGGACAAGGAGCCCGAGGAGCCCAAGGAGACGATCGTCGAGGTTAGCGTAGCGAGCGGGTCCGTCTCCTGGATCGAGATAACCTGCGACGGGAGAAGCGAGGTCGCCGACAGCGTCTCGGGCCCGTGGAGGCAGAGCTACAACGTCCATGACTCGATCACGGTTCAGGTTGCCAGCCCGGATGTCGTCACGGTCACCGAGAACGGCGAGGTCGTGGACTTCTCGCCGCGTGCCGGCGGCATCGGGTCACTGACGATCGAGGGAACGCCCCTTCCCGAGACGGATGCGCAGGCGCAGGACGGGCAGGTAGCTGATGGAGAGGCTGCCCAGCAGTAGGAGTTTTCGTACGGGGAGACCCGGAAGGAGTACCCATGGCCAAGGAATCGAGCTTTGACGTCGTGTCCGTCGTGGACATGCAGGAGGTGGACAACGCCTGTCAGCAGGCCGCGCGCGAGCTCACGCAGCGCTACGACCTCAAGGGCACGGGCTCGACGCTCGAGCTCTCCAAGAAGGACGGGGTCTTTAAGATCTCCGCTCCCTCCGAGTTCGTAGCTTCGCAGGTCCGCGACATCCTGGGCACCAAGCTCGTCAAGCGCGGGGTCGACCTGACGGCCGTCCGCTGGTCCGACCCCGTCGCCGCGTCAGGCATGAGCGTGCGCCAGACAGGGACCGTGATCCAGGGCATCGACCAGGACACCGCCAAGAAGATCGCCAAGGATATCCGCGACCTCAAGCTCAAGGCCAAGGCTACCGTTGAGGGTGACAAGCTTCGCGTGAGCTCCGCCTCGAAGGACGTCCTGCAGTCCGTCATCGCGACGCTCAGGCAGAACGACTACGGTCAGCCCCTGCAGTTCGTCAACTATCGCTAGTGAGGTCGATATCGTGCGCTTTCTCATCGTCACGCTCGGATGTGCCAAGAACGAGGTCGACTCCGACCGCATGCGGGCCCTCCTGCTCGCCGACGGTTTCTCCGAGACGCTCGACGCCGGTGATGCGGATGTCGCGATAGTCAACACATGCTCCTTCCTCGCCTCCGCGACCGAGGAGTCGGTCGAGGCGACGCTCGCTCTCGCCGAGGAGCGCTCGGAGGGAGTCCGCGCCTGCCCGATCGTCATGTGCGGATGCGTTCCCTCACGCTACGGGGACGCCCTCTCTGACGAGCTTCCCGAGGTCGCCGCATTCGTCAGGGCTGAGGACGAGGACGGAATCGTCGGCGTCGTCCGAGACGTGCTCGGCATGGGTGCTGACGAGGGGGCGGAGCTGCCCAAGACCCTGCGCACCGTCGAGGGCACCAGCGCGTTCGTGAAGATCTCCGAGGGATGCGACCGCTTCTGCACCTTCTGCGCGATTCCCTACATCCGCGGTCGCTACCACTCGAGAGCTGCCGAGGAGATCGTCTCCGAGGTGCGCGACCTCATGGAGGGTGGCGTTCGCGAGGTCGTCCTCATCGGCCAGGACACCGGCGTGTGGGGCTGTGACCTCGGGGAGGGGGAGACGCTCGCCTCCCTGCTTCGTCGCGTGGCTGAGGCCGTCCGCCCCTATGGCGGCTGGGTACGCGTTCTCTACCTGCAGCCTGAGGGCATGACCGACGAATTGATCGCCACGATTCGCGACGTGCCAGAGGTCCTGCCCTACATCGACATCCCCATCCAGCACTGCTCCGCTCGCGTTCTCAAGGCCATGGGGCGCTCTGGTTCGCCCGAGGAGCTGCACGCGCTCTTCACCCGCCTTCGCGAAGAGATTCCCGGGATGGTCCTGCGCACCACGGGCATGGCGGGATTCCCCGGCGAGACGGACGAGGAGGCTGACGAGCTCTACGACTTCATCTCCGAGGAGGGGTTCGACTACTGCTCCGTCTTCGCCTACTCTCAGGAGGAGGGCACTGCGGCCGCCCGCATGGAGGGGCAGGTCGACGAGGGCGTCAAGCTCGAGCGCACCCAGCGCCTCATCGACCTCACCGAGCAGCTCGGCTTTGCCGCCACCGCGCAGCATGTGGGCGAGCGCGTCAGGGTCATCGTCGACGGGATTGAGGATTCCGAAGATGGGCCCGAGCTCATCGGTCACGCCTGGTTCCAGGCGCCCGACTCCGATGGCGCGGTGCACATCCCGTATGGTGAGGCCACGGTGGGCGACGTCGTGACCGTGGACCTCGTCGACTCGTTCTGCTATGAGCTCATCGGCGAGCTTGTCGAGGAGGGTGAGTGAGGTGGCTGACGAGAAGAGCATCTGGACTCCGGCCAACATCGTGACCTGCGTGAGAATCGCGTTCATACCCGTTTTCATGCTCGTCGGGTCACTCGCATGGGCCGAGGGCGGGGAGATCAGCCCAATCCTCATGGGCCTCGCCTTCGTCATCTATGTGACCCTCTCGCTCACCGACAAGGTGGATGGTTATCTCGCCCGGTCTCGAGGCGAGATTACCGACTTCGGAAAGTTCCTCGACCCCATCGCCGACAAGCTGCTCGTCTTCTCGGCGCTCCTGCTCTTCCTCGAGCACGGGAGGGTGAGCCTCTGGGCCGTCTTCATCATTCTCCTCCGCGAGTTCCTCGTGAGCGCCCTTCGCATGGTGGCAAGTGCCAACGGCGAGGTCATCGCCGCAGACGCGCTTGGGAAGGCGAAGACCGCAGTTACCATGGTCTCGCTCTGCGTCTACCTCTTCGCGTTCTTTGCTGAGGGCGCGTCCCTCTCCATCGCCTCCTTCTTCCTCCTCGTCGCGCAGGCGCTGATGATCGCCGCCGTCGTTCTGACGGTCGTCTCGGGGGTGCAGTACTTCTGGAACGCCCGTCACGTGGTTTTCGGGAGGTAAGGAGATGGGGGAGCGCTCGATCTTCTCCGACGACCCTGCGTTATACGACGCCTGCTCTGACCTGCTTGACCTTGCTCGCGGGCTCGGGCTGACGCTCGGTACCGCCGAGTCGTGCACCGGCGGGCTCGTGAGCTCCTGCCTCACCGCGGTTCCCGGGTCCTCCGACGTGGTCCGCGGGGGAGTCGTGAGCTATGCCATCGCGGTCAAGCGCTCGGTTCTCGGAGTCTCCTCGAAGATTCTCGACGACCCCTCGCTCGGGGCGGTTTCCGGTGAGTGTGCGGAACAGATGGCCTCGGGGGCACGTCGGGTCCTTGACTGCGACGTTGCCGTCTCGGTGACTGGCATTGCCGGACCCGGGGGAGAGGAGCCCGGCAAGCCTGTCGGTACCGTGTGGTTGGGTGTCTGCTCGCCTCGGGGTGCGCGCGCCACCCTCTTCCGATTTGACGGGGGGCGAGCCGAGGTTCGTCACCGCGCCGTCTATGAGGCGATCAACCTTCTCCGCGCCGAGCTCATGGAGATGCTGTGAGGCCACTTCGCTTGACCCAATTCCTCGGCTTGTTTGGATGGGTCCTGTACCTCCCTCTCGAGGGGCTCTAGTTCGCGAGTGCAAGCGCGAGGGGCGTTTCTCGTGCTCTCACGTCAGTTTAGTGCAAGATTGCTTGGCTAGGCTTTAGGTATCAAGTTGACACAGAACGGTTGTTCGCCTATCATCTGCACGGAACGCGAAACGAGGGAGTGAGCATGACCAAGACCAAGGGATCCACCAAGGAGATTAAGCCCCGTACCACGGGAGAGGAGCGGGAGAAGGTTCTCGCCGCAACTACCGACGAGATCGAGAAGAAGTTCGGCAAGGGCGCCATCATGCGCTTTGGCGACGAGGGCCCGAGCCTTGAGGTCGAGGCCATTCCCACGGGCTCTATCGCCCTTGACATCGCGCTCGGCATCGGTGGCGTTCCTCGTGGGCGCATCATAGAGATCTACGGCCCCGAGTCCTCTGGCAAGACCACTCTTTCCCTCGAGATCCTCGCTGAGGCTCAGGCAATGGGCGGTGTCGTTGCCTTCATCGATGCCGAGCACGCCCTCGA
>CASFQX010000201.1 GCA_949296375.1 uncultured Olsenella sp. | reverse complement strand
GCTGAGCGCGGCGTTCTCGTTCATCTTCCAGCTCCCCGTGGTGGGCGCGGTCCTGGGCAGCGCCCTGGTCGGCGGGCTCTGGATGTGCCTCGTCATCTTTGGCTTCCACTGGAGCCTCATCCCCATCTCCATCATGAACCTCAACACCATCGGGCACGACTACGTGCTCGCGGCGACGATCGGCCACGGCTTTGCCCTCGGCGCCGTCATCTTTGCCATGTACCTCAGAAACCGTGACGAGCGCTTCCGGGGCATCGCGCTGCCTGCCATGGTCTCGGCGTTCTTCTTCGGCGTCACCGAGCCGGGCATCTACGGCGTCGCGCTCCCGAACAAGCGCGCGTTCGTCGTTGCGTGCCTGAGCTCGGCCGTGGGCGGCGCCATCGTGGGCGCCACCAACTCGCTCATGTATATCTCGGGCGGCCTTGGCGTCTTCAACCTCCTCAACTTCATCGACGAGACGCCGGGCGGCGCGGGCATCACCTCCATGGTCTTCGCGATCATCGCCTCGCTCGTCTCGGCCGTCATCGCCTTCGTGGTCGAGTTCGTCACCTACCGGCCCGACCGGGAGGAGGCCCCCGAGCTCGCGCCCGTTCCCACGCAGTACGAGCGCGGCACCGCCTGCTCCCCCGTCACCGGAACCGTCGTCCAGCTCTCCGAGACCCCCGACCCCGTCTTCTCCTCCGGCGCGATGGGCGTGGGCGTGGCGGTCGTCCCTGACGGGGAGACGGTCTTCTCGCCGGTCTCCGGCACCGTCCTCTCGGCGATGCCGCACGCCGTGGGAATCCTCTCCGACGACGGGGCCGAGGTCCTCGTCCACGTGGGCATCGACACGGTGGAGATGGGTGGCGACGGCCTGACCTGCCACGTCGCGCAGGACTCGCGCGTGGCGGCGGGAGACCCCATCGTGACCTTCTCCAAGGAGAAAGTTGCCGCTGCCGGCAAGCGGGACACGGTCTTCGTCATCGTCACCAACTCGGATGACTTCGAGAGCGTCACGCCCCGCGACAACGGCGCCGTGACCGTGGGAAGCCCGATCCTCCGCGTCGTGCGCTAGCCTCCTGGCGCACCATCCCCCTTTGAGCCCCGCCGGCCCCCTCCGGCGGGGCTCCCCTTGTGGCCGCACCCCCCTCGTCGCGTATTTGAACGCCTCGTGTCCGCTCGCCGCCATGGGCGACATACCCTCCCGCATGCGTCATACTGAAATGGAATCGATTTCACATACAGGCGGCGCCGCACGAGAGAGGGCCCATGATCCAGGACAATCCCAACGCACCCTTCGCATCGCACGAGCGGGAGCTCGCCCGCGCAGACCGGTCCGTGGCCGCGCTCGCCGCCACGCGGCGCGACCGCTGGTATCCCACGTTCCACGTGGCCTCACCCGGCGGCTGGATCAACGACCCCAACGGCCTCTGCCACTTCGGGGGGCGCTGGCACGCCTTCTACCAGCTCCACCCCTTCGGCGCGCAGTGGGGGCCCATGCACTGGGGGCACGCCTCGAGCGCCGACCTCGCGCGCTGGCGGTCGGAGCCCGTCGCCCTGGCCCCGAGCCTCGTGGCCGAGCGCGCGGGCGTCTACTCGGGCTCGGCCGTGACCGGGCCGGACGGGCTCCTCTACGTCTTCTACACCGCGCACCGCTGGCGCAACGGGCGCAACGAGGACGAGGACAACCTCGAGGTCCAGTGCCTGGCCACCTCCGCGGACGGCATCCGCTTTGAGAAGCGCGGCGTCGTCGTGGAAAACCCGGAGGGCCTCCGGGACTTCCGCGACCCCAAGGTCTGGCGCCAGGGCGGCGCGTGGCTCATGGTCGTGGGCCGCCGCTCGCCGGACGGCCGCGGGGAAATCGTGCTCTATCGCTCGGAGGATCTGCTCGCCTGGCGCCCCGAGGGCGTGCTCTACCGCCACCCGGACCCGAGCGTCTACATGCTCGAGTGCCCCGACCTCTTTGAGCTCGAGGCGCCGGGCGGAGCCCGCCGCTGGGTGCTCTGCTTCTCCGCCATGGGAGCGCGGCCGGACGGCTACCGCTTCCGCAACTTCAACAACGCCGGCTACCTGGTGGGAGCGTGGCAACCCGGCGGGCCCTTCGTGCCCGAGGGGGACTTTCGCCCGCTCGACTGGGGACAGAACTTCTACGCCCCGCAGACGCTCGGGGCGCCGGACGGGCGGCGCATCCTCATGGGCTGGATGAGCCCCAACGGCGGCGCCCTGCCCACGCAGGGGGACGGCTGGTGCGGGCAGCTCACGGTTCCGCGCGAGCTCTCCCTGACGTCCGACGGGGAGCTGCGCTGCGCGCCGGCGCGCGAGCTGGACGCGCTCTGGGGCCCCGCGCGCGAGCTCGGGGCGCTCGAACTCGCGGCGGACGAGGAGCTCGTGGTCGAGAAGGACCTGGCCGTCGGCTGCGTCGACCTCACGATCGACCTCGCGTCCTCCCCCGCCGAGCGGGCCGGTCTCAAGCTTCACGCCACGGGGGACGGCGGCTTCACCTATGTCGCCTACGACGACCAGACCCGCCGCGTCGTGCTCGACCGCCAGGCGGCGCGCGTCGGGGAGCGCGGCTACCGTTCCGCCCCGGTCCCCGCGGGGGCGCTCGCGCGCGGCGAGCTCACGCTGCGCGTCCTTCTCGACCGCGGGTCGGTCGAGGTCTTCGTCGGGGACGGCGAGCAGGTGCTGAGCGCCTACAGCCTGCCCGGCCCGGGACCGCGCGCGCTGGCCCTCGTGGCCGAGGGCGGCGCGCTGCGCGCGAGCCGCCTCTCCGTGCGTCGTCCGAGGGCGTAGGCGCCGCGCCCCTACGAGAGCCCCTCGAGCAGCTCCCGCAGGGTGCGCTGGACGGCGTGCTCGGTGTTGGGCCCGATCACGCGTTCGGCTATCTGCCTGAGCGAGTGGCAGGCGTTCTCCACCACCACCGGGTGCCCCACGAAGCGCAGCATCGAGTAGTCGTTCATGGAGTCCCCGAAGGCCATGGCCTCGTCTGTCCCCACGCCGTAGTAGCGCATCACCTGGGAGAGCCCCACGGCCTTGTTCACGTGCACGGGTGCCACGTCGATCCAGCGAGAGCCGCTCGGCAGGAAGGTGAACCACTCCCCCAGCTCGCGCTCCAGCACGTAGGCCATCTCGGTGATGAGCTCCGGGCGGTCGCAGCAGACGGCCGCCTTGATGATGTTGACCTCGGGCGACGGCGGGTCATAGACGCGGATGGCCGAGCCGAGGTCCTTGTCGAGCTCGCTGATGTAGGAGCTGAGGTCGTCGATCAGGTAGGTGGCGTCATCCTCGTAGACGGCCAGGTGCAGGCAGTCGAACATCGTGCAGGTCTCGAAGAGCCTCATGACGGAGAGCGTGGAGAAGACCTCGCGGTCGAGTAGGCGCCCGTCCGCGTAGACCTGCGTGCCGAGCGAGGCCACGTAGTCGATCTTGTCCGCAATGGGCTCGAAGAACCAGCGCAGCGTGTCGTAGCGCCGGCCGGAGCTGGCCACGAAGTGGACGCCCCTCTCGCGCAGAGCCAAGATCAGGTCGAAGGTCTCCTCGGGGCGCGGGTGTTCTCGTCGAGCAGGGTGCCGTCCATGTCTGACGCGATGAGCTTGATCATGTGTCCCGCTCCTCTCCGGTTTATTGCGTGTGGTATCGTTCCCATATTCATTGACGTTGAGTTCTTCGTCAAGCATCAACCGGCGAGCGGCGCATTGGCGGCACGGCGCGAACACATGACGGTGCCCGTTGCGTCGTCGGCGCGTCCCCGGCGGCGGCGTTTTCCGGGCGACGCTCGTTTGTAGTGTACTTTGCGGCGGGAACTGCCGATACACTACAAACGTTTTGCGACAAATCCCCAGCTAGTTGAGCTACCTCGTTTGTAGTGTACTTCGATGTCCCGCCGCAAAGTACACTGCAAACGCAGGCCCCCTGAATCACGCGGCGAGCGCCCCACCGCTGGCCGAAAAAAGACGATCCGGCGCCGTCGCGTCACCCCATCTGACGATAATAGGCATGGAATCGATTCCGCAAGCGAAAGGACCCTGCGATGTTCTCCGTCTCCTCACTGGGCGAGCTCCTCATCGACTTCACCGACGCCGGTACCTCGGCGGGCGGCCAGCGCCTCTTCGAGCGCAACGCCGGCGGCGCGCCGGCCAACGTGCTCGTGGCGCTGGAGAAGCTCGGTCACAAGACGGCGTTTCTCGGCAAGGTGGGGTGCGACATGCACGGCGAGTTCCTGCGCGCCACCCTGGAGGAGCAGGGCATCGACACGACGGGCCTGATCTCCGACCCCGACGCGTTCACCACGCTGGCCTTCGTGGCCCTCTCGCCGGACGGCGAGCGCGAGTTCTCCTTCGCGCGCAAGCCCGGCGCGGACACCCGCATCACGGCCGACGAGCTCACGCGCGACGTGATCGCCGCCTCGAAGGTCTTCCACGTGGGCTCGCTCTCCCTCACCGACGAGCCTGCCCGCTCCGCCACGCTCGCCGCGCTCGCCTGCGCGCGCGAGGCCGGCTGCACCCTCTCCTACGACCCCAACTACCGCGCGAACCTCTGGCCCTCCGTCGACGCCGCCGTGAAGCAGATGCGCGCCGTGGTGCCGCAGATGGACCTCATGAAGCTCTCCGACGAGGAGTGCGCACTGCTCACGGGCGAGGCCGACCCGGAGGCCGCGGCCGCGGCGATCCTGACGCAGGGCCCCAAGGTCGTTGCCGTCACGCTCGGCGGCTCGGGCGCTTACGTGCGCACGGCCGGCGGCGGCGCCACGGTGGCGGGCTTCCCCGCTGACGCCGTGGACGCCACGGGCGCCGGCGACTCGTTCTGGGGCGGCTTCCTCGCGGGCTTCTGCGAGAGCGGCAAGGCAGCGAGCGAGGTGACGGTCGAGGACGCCGCGAGCTTCGCGCGCCTGGGCAACGCGGTGGCGTCCCTCTGCGTCCGCAAGCGCGGCGCCATCCCCGCGATGCCCACGCGCTCCGAGGTCGAGGCGCTTCTCGCCTAACGCCGCCGGGCCAGACCCTGCCAAACATCGCGCCCAATGCGCGCCAGCCAGGGCGCATTGGGCGCGATTTGTGTCCAAACGGACGTTTTTCTCGCCCAGTGCGCGCCTTGAACGTGTTCTCTGCGCGCATTGGACGCATTTCCTGGCGGCGTGACGTCCCTTACGCCTCGAGCGCGGCAAGAAGAACCTCGCGCCAACGCTCGACAAGCCGCTCCGCGGACCACGCCGCGTTCGCGGGGCTCGTGGACGGCAGCGTGACCGCCGGCAGCCCCGTCACGGGCTCCAGCCAGCGGTGATACAGGCGCCCCGCTGTGCCGCCGTTGCAGAGCACGGCGCGAATCGGCGCCACGCCTGTTATTCTCGCCACGTCTGCGGGAACCACGTTGCGGATGGAGGCGTCGGAAGAGCCCCGCACGTCGCAGCTCTCGATCGCGTCCCAGAGAGCGACGCCGTGGCGCAGCAGCATCGCGCGCTTGGCCTCGATGTCGTCGGCCGCAGGCTCTCGCTCGCCCAGCACGTTCGACATGACGCGCCAGAAGCGGTTGCGCGGGTTGCCGTAGTAGAAGCGGTTCTCTCGCGAGAGCGCCGAGGGGAACGAGCCCAGCACGAGCACGCGACTGCGCTCGTCGAAGACGGGATCGAACCCATGGGATATGTGCTGGTAGTCTGCCATACCGCTCATGGTAGCCCAGCCGCCGCCCACCGGAGACGTCATGGCGTCTGGCGATGCGAATTTACCAAGACGGCACGCTTGAGCTTAGCTTATGCTAATGGGTACACGCCTCGGCCCCCGAGAGGACCCCATGTTCGAGATTCCGTGCGACATCACCGATCCCATCGGCCTTCACGTTCAGCTCGCCGTCCTGCTTGCGAGCGAGGTCCAGCGCTGGCGCAGCCACGTGACGCTTGAGTACGCCGGACGCGTGGTCGACGCCTCCCAGCCGCTCGAGATGATGATGCTCGGAGTGCGCTCGGGCGAGCACGTGATCGTGCGCGTCGCGGGTCCCGACGAGGCCACTGCCTCGGAGGCCATCCGCAAGATCATGGCGTCTTTCTAGCGCTCAATCCGGACACGATGCTGGCAAAATAGCCCGCCGGCAGCCTACCCCCGGATCTCCGAGAGCGCCACGCGAACGGCTTCGTCCTCGTCGTCAGTCACCAGTACGAGCTCTGGGTCGAGCGGCGAGATGTTGCCCTCCTCGAGCACGGTGTCCTCGATCCAGTCCATGAGGCCGTGCCAGTACTCGGTGCCGAAGAGCACCACGGGCACGCGCGCAACCTTATGCGTCTGCACCAGGGTGAGCAGCTCAAAGGCCTCGTCGAGCGTGCCAAAGCCGCCGGGGAACACGATTGCGCCGCTCGAGTACTTGACGAACATCGTCTTGCGCACGAAGAAGTACCTGAAGGTCATGCCAAGGTTGACCCACTTGTTGATCTCCTGCTCGTGCGGGAGCTCGATCCCAAGGCCGACGGACTTGCCACCCGCACGGGCCGCCCCACAGTTCGCAGCCTCCATGATGCCCGGGCCGCCGCCCGTGATCACGGCAACGCCCGCCTCTGCCAGCTTGCGACCCACATGACGAGCGGCTCGATACATCGGGTCCATCCGCGACGTGCGCGCCGAACCAAAGACGGTCACCGCCGGCCCCAGCTCGGCGAGCGCTCCAAAGCCGTCCACGAACTCCGCCTGTATACGCAGGACGCGCCACGGGTCCATGTGCAGCCAGTCGGTATCTGCCTCGGGCTCCAGCAGGTTGGTCGTGGTGGTCTTCTTGGGAATCATCGGCCCGCGCAAGATCACGGGCCCGCGGTGATAGGTCGCGCCCAGGGAATCGTCGTACGCAACGGGAGCGCTCGCAGCACCCAGGTCCTTCTCGTCTGCCATGGTCCCTCCTTTAACCGGGCACACTACGTTACGAGCGCTGCGTCATCTGCGGGTAAGCTGCGCCATAGCCTTTGTGTACCCGTTTTGGGCACAGATGGCCACGTCTACTTCGTCGCACCCAAACCGCTGCCGACGATTCCCGCGATACAGGACAGCGCAGAGAACAGGATGACGGGGATCACCCCACCCATGCGTGCCAACACGAAGAAGAAAAAGAAGAGCACCGAAAAGAGGAGCAGGAGTGCGAGCCCGATGTTCATTACGAGACGCTTGCCAGTAATGACAAATCGAACGACGCCAATCGCGGCGAGCAGCAGGAATGCGATGAACACTCCGAGAAGCCCCATGAGCACCGGACCATACGTACCAGATGAGTAGCCCAGCAAAGCATTGTAGGTATCCATCAAGTCGCCAAGCGAAGGCAGGCTCCAAAGCGAGTAGGAGCTCTCCGCGCCGAACATGCGGAACGCCTCCGCGGCGTCTCGAGCGGCACCATAGTAATTAACATGGATCGTCGAGAGGTCCACCCAGGGCAAAAAGCTCAAGATCAACACGATGGCAAGCGCCGCGAGAGACACGATCTTTCCCGTCGTAAGGCTGATGGGGGCGCTGATATGACCCAGCGAGGCGTATGACCCCACACGAGGGACGGAGCAACCCGTCGCCGACGCATCAGGACCGCGACGCGTCGAGGCGGCGCTTAGCCGGTTGCCGCACTTGCCACAAAATGACGCACCGTCCGGTAGCAGGTTGCCGCAGTTTGGGCAAAACATGGGAGACTCCTCTCGATTGACTTTGGTCAACGTCAATCTACCGGGCCCCACGTCGGAATTTTTGCGCAACTTCTGTTCAAACCTGATTGAGCGCCAGGCCTACCCCAGACCGAGTGCCATGCCAACCAGGCGCACCGCGAGTGCCACAACCCAGGCAACGCCACACTGCATGGCTATGACAGCCCACATCATGCGAGTGCCCAGCTCGCCCTTCACGGCGGAGACAGCAGCCACGCACGGCGTGTACAGCAGCGTGAACGTGAGGAACACAAAGGCCGTGAGCGGCGAGAAGAGCTCGGGCAGCCCCGCGGTGGACCCGCCCATGAGGACGGTCAGCGTGGCAACGACGTTCTCCTTGGCACCGAAGCCCGCCGCCAGGGCCGCCGCCGCGCGCCAGTTGCCAAAGCCGAGCGGCGCGAAGAGCGGCGCCAGCAGGGCGCCCAGTGCGGCGAGCATGCTCTGGGACTGGTCGGAAACCACGTTGAGGCGCACGTCAAAGGTCTGCAGGAACCAAATCACCACGCTCGCCACAAAGATGATCGTGAACGCCTTGGTGGCAAAGCCCTTGGCCTTGTCCCAGGCCAGACGCGCCACGGTGCGCGGAGCGGGCATGCGATAGTTGGGAAGCTCCATCACAAAGGGAACCGGGTCGCCCTTGAAGGCTGTCCCCTTGAGCACGAGCGCCACGAGGATGCCCACCACGATGCCCATGAGATAGAGCCCGATCATCACGAGCGGCGCGCATTCCGGGAAGAACGCTGCCGAGAAGAGCGCGTAGACCGGCACCTTGGCCGAGCAGCTCATGAACGGGGTGAGCATGACCGTCATCTTGCGGTCGTGCTCGGAGGGCAGGGTGCGCGTGGCCATGATGGCGGGCACGCTGCAGCCAAAGCCGATGAGCATGGGCACGAAACTGCGGCCGGAGAGGCCCAGGCGACGCAGCAGCTTATCCATCACAAAGGCAACGCGCGCCATGTAGCCGGAGTCCTCGAGAATCGAGAGCAAGATGAAGAGAACCACGATGATGGGCAGGAAGGAGAGCACGCTGCCCACGCCGGCGAAGACGCCGTCGATCACGAGGCTGTGCACAACGGGATTGAGCCCAAAGGCCGTGAGTGCAGCATCCGCCTGGACAGTCACCCAATCGATTCCCAGGGCGAGAAGGTCGGAGAGCCGCTGGCCAACCACGTCAAACGTGAGCCAGAAAACGAGCGCCATGATGCCGATGAACACCGGGATGGCGGTGTACTTGCCCGTGAGGATGCGGTCCGCAGCCACCGAGCGCGCATGCTC
>CASFQX010000200.1 GCA_949296375.1 uncultured Olsenella sp. | reverse complement strand
GTGAACGGTCGCTGGCGGATCTGCCGCGACGTGATCTTCAAGAACGCGAAGAAGGGGGCCTCGAATGACGGAGAGGGCCGCGAGTAGCCCACGCGGGGCGGGCTCCCTCGCCGACGCGCTGGCACGCGTCCCTGCGGAGCTCAAGGCCGAGCCGCGCTGGGTGTGCTGGCGGCGCGAGGAGCGGAACGGCAGGGCGACGAAGCTGCCCGTGGACGCCCATACCGGGCGCATGGCCAAGAGCACCGACCCCGCGACCTGGGCGGCCTTCGAGGAGGCCGTGGCGGCCGTGGGCCGCTGGCGCTGCGACGGCGTGGGGTTCGTCTTCGGGCCGGACCGCGCCTTCACGGGGCTCGACCTCGACCACGTGATTTCGGATGGCGCCCTCGACCCCGCGTACCGCTGGGTGGTCGAGGAGGCCGGGACCTACACGGAGGTCTCGCCCTCGGGCGACGGGCTGCACCTGATCTTCCGGGGCGCGAAGCCCGACTGGGCCCAGCGCTCGCGCAAGGGCCAGCCCGGCGGGCGCGTGGTGGAGATGTACGACCACGACCGCTACTTCACCGTGACGGGGGACGTCTTCGAGGGTCGCGGGGCGCTCGCGGAGAACCCCGGCGTCGTGGAGAGGGCGTACCGCACCTGGATCGAACCCGAGACGCGCTCTTCGCAGCCGCGCCTGGAAGACGCGGTGCGCGAGGCTTCCCCGGGCGATATGGGCGACGACGAGCTCGTCGAGCGCATGCTCGCGAGCAGGAGCGGCGGCGACATCCGCGCCCTTCTGGCGGGAGACTGCTCGGCGCAGGGCGGCGACCATTCCGCTGCCGACATGGCGCTCTGCAGCCACCTCGCCTTCTGGTGCGCGGGCGACGCCGCGCGCATGGACAGGATCTTCCGCGCAAGCGGCCTCATGCGCGACAAGTGGGACAGCAGGCGCGGCGGCACCACCTACGGCGCGCAGACGATAGAGCGGGCCATATCGGGAGCCACGGAGTTCTACAAGCCGAGGGCTGCGAGGCGTGATGGTTCTTCTCGCCCTCGTGCTAATAATAAGAACACTTGTTCGATGTCAACGCGGCGCGAACAGCAAGGGGTACCCGACGATGACGCCGCGCCGAGGGAGGCCACAGAGGGCGCGCCCTCGGTCGAAGGCTGGTACGTGGACGAGCGCGGCAGACTCTGGGCGGCGGACGCGGCCGGCGGGCTGCGCTACACCGTGACGGCGACCGCGCCCTGGATCGCGTGCGACCTGGTGGACGTGGACACGGGCGACGTCCGCGCGCTCGTGCGCGTGGCCGTGGCGGGCGGCGTGCGCGAGCGGGCGCTCGACCGCGACGTGCTGCTGAACCAGACGCGCATCATCGGCGCGCTGGCGCCGCTCGGCGCGAACGTGTCGAGCACGAACGCGAAGGACATCGTGCGCTACCTGACCGACTGCGAGCGCCGGTGCGCGGGCTCGCGCCCCCGCGCGCGCAGCGTGGTGCACCTGGGCTGGGCGGAGGGCGCCCTCTCCTCGTTCATGCCCTACGACGCGGGCGGCGAGGTGCGCTTCGACCCCTCGCCCGACGAGGCGGTGAAGGCGCGGCCGTTCATGGAGCCCGCGGGGACGCTCCCGGACTGGGTGGCGGGCATGGCGCCCGCGCGGGCGGCGTCGCCCGCGTTCCGGTGCGTGATGGCGGCGAGCTTTGCCTCCGTGCTGGTGGCGCTGCTCGGCGTGCAGACCTTCATCGTGTACCTGTGGGGCAGGAGCCGCAGCGGCAAGACGCCGACGCTCAAGGCGGCGGGCAGCGTCTGGGGCGACCCGACCGAGGGCTCGGACTCCTACTTCCGCACCTTCGCGGACACGCCCAAGAGCATCGTGCGCGCGGCGGCGCTCTTCCACGACATCCCCGTCATTATCGACGAGCTGCAGAGCAAGGGGGCGCCGGGCGGGCAGGCCTCCAAGCGCCAGATCGTGGAGGACCTGCTCTACTCGCTCTCGCTCGGGCACGAGCGCGGGGCGCTGAACTCCGACCGCTCCATGATGCGGGCGGGCTCTTGGCGCAGCCTCACGATAGCCACGGGCGAGATCCCCATCGTGGGCGAGTCCACCCAGCAGGGAGCCGCCAACCGAACGCTCGAGCTCAACGCCGAGCCCTTCTCCGACGTGAGGGCCGCGCAGGGAATGCACCATCTGGTCTCCGCGCAGCACGGCACGGCGGGGCGCGCCTTTGTCGAGGCGCTGCGGCGCAACCCCGCCGAGTTCTACGCCCGGCAGTTCGCGCAGGTGCGCGACTCGGTCGCCTCGATCGCGTGCGGACACCCGCAGGCGGACAACATCGCGCTGCTCGCCTTCGCGGACGCGCTCGCGGAGTTCTACGTGTTCTCGCCGGGAAGCGACTGGCAGGGCTGCCTGGACGCCTCGCTCGCGATGGCGGTGTGGGCGCTCGGCAACGCGACGGGTGCCGAGGGCGGCGACACCGACCTCAAGGCCATCCAGTTCGTGGCCGAGTGGCTTGTGGGCAACCGCATCCACTTCGACGACTACTGCGAGAACGACCGGCTGGAGCGCTGGGGCGCGATCGAGGACAAGACCTGCGCGACGGGCTACCTCTGGTATGTGTTTTCGAGCGTGCTCGACCGGGCGCTCGCGGGCGCGAACTACGACCGGGCGAAGACCCTTCGCCGCATGGAGGAGGAGGGGCTGCTCGTCTGCGACTCGGGGCACCGCTATACCAAGCAGAAGCGGTTCCGCAACGCGGGGCGCGTCTACTGCGTCTGCATCGACAACGAGGCGCTGGAGGCGTTCCTGGAGCGGGCTGCCACGGGCGCCGGTGCGGCCGTCATCGCGTCTCAAGGCGGTGCGCCATGTTGAGACGGGGCTTGAGACGGCCGTACCGGCTGGTGAGGATGGAGGTTTATGGCGGGCGTCTCAATGTCATGACGGGAACGAGGAACAAGGCCGCACCGCGCGCGGGCGCACGCGCGCGCACGGGCGCGAGGGGCTCTGGCGGCGGGGCGCTTGAGACGTTGAGACGGCTGGCGTTTTCGCTGGCAGGCGGGCTGCTTTCCGTCTCAAGGGCGCGGCGCGGGCGCGATGGCGCGCGGCGCTCGAGCATGAGACGCGACGGGAGGGGGCGCGGATGAGCTGGTGGACGGAGGAGCAGGACGACGTCCTGCGCGAGGTGAGCTTCAGGGGCGCCGCCTACGCGGCGGCCGAGATCGAGCGGCGCTGCGGCGTCGCCCACTCCGTGCGGGCCGTGGAGATGCGCGCGTCGCGGATTCACTGCTCGCTGGCGATCCAGACGGTGTGCCCGCAGTGCGGCGCGGTGGGCGTGAAGATCAACCGGCAGACCGGGATGTGCCCGCTCTGCACCGAGCGCTACCACCTGGAGCAGGAGCGCGCCTTCAACGAGCAGCTGGAGCGCGAGCGCGCCGCCTGCGAGCGGTCGGACGAGCTCGCCGACGTGCGGCGCGAGCGGGACAAGATGCGGCAGCGCAACAGCCGGCTGTGCAGGAAGTACGGGCTCAAGGGGAAGCGGGAGCGTCGCTAGGCGATAGAATACGGGGGAAGGCGGAGCACGCCCCGACGGAAAACGACGGGACACGGCTCCGCCTTTTCCATGCCTTTGTGACGTGACGTGAGAATCCACCGTGAGAGAACCAACGAGTTTCACGGGGGTGATACGCATGGCAAGGCGTCCGAAGCTGACGCAGGAGATGGTTGACGAGGCGATCCGCCTCAAGGCGGACGGCCTTTCCAACGGCGACATCGTCTGCGCCCTGGGGATCCACGAGTCCACCTTCTACCGCTGGATCGGCGAGCCCAAGACGAAGCTGCAGCGCGAGTTAAGCGAGGGACTAAAAAAGGAGGAGTCGGCGTTCAAGCGGACGCTGCTCACGACCATCCGCTCGGCGGCCCTGGCGAGGAACCAGTACTGGACGGCCGCGGCGTGGCTGCTCGAGCGCAAGTACCCCGACGAGTTCGGCAAGGCGGAGCGCCAGCGCGACGACGCGAGGGCCGACGCCGCGCCGAAGATCGTGCTCGGCGTGGTTGCGCAGCCGGTGCAGCAGACCCTGCCGCTGGACGGGCTCGGCGAGGGCGGCCCGAATGGTTGACGCCTCCTCGCTCGTCATCCCGCGCTTCCACGACGTGCTCGGCGACGTCATGGCGCACGGCCACACGCACTACTGGCTCCACGGCGGGCGCGGCTCCACGAAGTCGAGCTTCATCAGCGTGTGCATCGTCCTTCTCCTCCTGCTGAACCCCGAGGCGAACGCGGTGGTGGTGCGCAGGTTCTCGAACACGCTGCGCGACTCCGTGTTCTCGCAGATGACGTGGGCGATCGCGGCTCTGGGGCTCGACGCGTGGTTCCGCGCGCGCATCTCTCCGATGGAGCTGACCTATTTACCGACCGGGCAGCGCATCGTGTTCCGCGGAGCCGACGACCCGCTGAAGCTCAAGGGCGTGAAGTTCACGCGCGGCTACGCGGCGGTGATCTGGTTCGAGGAGCTCGACCAGTTCGACGGCATCGACGCGGTGCGGAGCATCCTGAACTCGCTTCGGCGCGGCGGCGACGACTTCTGGATCTTCTACAGCTACAACCCGCCGAGGACGCTGTGGTCCTGGGTGAACCGCGAGGAGCTGGAGCGGGAGCGCAGGGCTGACACGCTCGTGCGGCAGAGCTCGTACCTGGACGTCATCGAGAGCCACCCGGAGTGGCTGGGCGCTCCGTTCATCGAAGAAGCGGAGTACCTGCGCAGCGTCGACGAGCGGGCGTGGAGGAGCGAGTACCTGGGCGAGGTGACGGGCACGGGAGGCTCGGTGTTCAACAACGTCGTCTCGGTGCGTCTGTCCGACGCGCGGGTGCGGGGCTTCTCGCGCACGCGCTGCGGGGTGGACTGGGGCTGGTTTCCCGACCCCTGGCGGTTCGTGCGCATGGGCTGGGAGCCCGGCGAGAGGAGGCTCACGATCTTCGGCGAGCTCTCGGCGAACCGCAAGACGCCTGCCGAGACGGCGGCGCTGGTGACCGATGCGCTCACCTACGCGGACGCCCCAGGCGAGGATCCCTATCTCCACGACGAGCTCATCTGGTGCGACGACACGCCGGACGGCAAGCAGTCGATGGCCGTGTGGAGGCGCGAGGCAGGGCTTCGCGTGCGGCCGGCGAGGAAGTCGAACATGCGGCGGCTCTCCTACGAGTGGCTTGCGGGGCTGCGCGAGATCTGCATCGACCCGGAGCGGGCGCCGCTCGCCTACGAGGAGTTCCGGCTCAAGGAGTACGGCCGCGACCGCGACGGGACGTGGCTGGACGACATCCCGGATGGCAACGACCACAGCATCGACGCGGTGAGATACGCGATGATGGACGACGTGCTGAGGGGGTAGGCCCGCGGGCGTCCTTCTCGGCAGCTTAATTAGCGGAAGGGCGAGAGCAGCGATCTGCGTGAGCGCCGATTGGCGCCGTGTGGAACCTTCGGCATGAAAACGGGAAGGCCCGCCGCCCGCATGGCGTGTTTTCCACAGGGGCCTCTCGGCGCGTTCTTCTCCGCATGAAACGCTTTGAAACGGACGGCAACGAAACGCGCGGACGCGCCGGTTGGTTATCAACATATTCTCGAACGAATGTGCAAAAGCGCTGGCTGACGTGCATGGATGGTTCGTTCTTCTCGTTCTTCTCGCCCTGCGGAGCAAGACCCCGAAGGGGGCTTGCGGAGCCCGCGGAAAGACCGCGGAGGGAGCGCGAGCGACCGTAGCGGGCTTGGAGCGGTGCGGAGGGTGACTGCGTAGCAGGCACCCGTAGCTGCGGAGGCAGACCGCTTGCGGGCTGCCGGAGCTACGGAGTTAGACAGACCATGCCGCCGAGGGTCTGCGGCGGGTGCGGACATGCCTTGCGGCGGCGTGGGCTGGCTAACGGAGTGCGGAACGCGACGGCTTGCCGGCGCGTGGAGCTGGAGCGCCGACTTTGGCGGCGCGACGGACGAGCGACCTTGGGCGCGAGGAGCCTGCTTATGCAGCCCGCATAAGCAGGAACATGAGTGCCTTTACCTGCAATAGTAGAGGTAGCGGCCATACGACGGGGCTTTTGCGCGCGTGCATATGCACCTGTGGGAAGAGCGGTATAGGCGTGGACGCGGTAGACGGGAAGAGCAGAAGCATAAGCGCAGGCACGAATAGAGGCGCTGGCGGCAAAGATGGCATGGCAGAGAGCGGCGGCTATAGGGGCACGGCCTTCTCGCGTGTCCGCACGGACTGCGGTATGGGCGGGAGTTTGGGACGGGCGGGTAGGCTGGGGCGCATTGAACGGCATGATGCGGGAGGTGCGCTGTGGAGGGTCTGGATCGCGAGTACTGGGTGCCGGAGCACGTGAGGGAGTGGCTGAGGTCGCTGGGGTTCACGCTGCCGCTGGAGGACATGGAGCCGCACATCAGGGCTTGGGATGGCTGGATGCGGGCGCTCGGGGACTTCTACGACTACCGCGACACCGACGGCGTGGGGCGGGTGTACGAGGTGCACCGGCGCTCGATCCACCCGGCGATGCGGGTGTGCCGGGAGTGGGGATCGCTCCTCCTGAACGACAAGACGCAGGTGGCGTGCGAGGCGCAGGAGTGCACGAACTGGCTCGCCTCGTTCTTCTCGCGGACGGGTTTTCTCGCCAGCGCGCAGGAGTGCGTGGTGCGCGCCTTCGGCCTGGGGACGGGCGCGTGGGCGCTCTGGGTCGATGCGGGATCTCGCGAGGTGCGCGTGAGGCGCTACGACGCGCGCATGGTGATCCCGCTCACGTGGGACGAGGAGGGCGTGACGGAGTGCGCGTTCGTGACGCGGGCGTTCTGGCGGGGACGGGCTATCGACCAGGTGCAGCTGCATCTGAAGGGTTCGGACGGGGCGTCCTTCTCGCCTGCGAACTTCTCGCCCAGTGGAAGTGCGGCGTCGGGTTCTTATCGCCTATCGAATGATGGAGAGCAGGGTGGCTATCGGATCGTCACGGTGTGCTTCGATAAGGACGGGAACCGGGTGGAGCCCGAGGGCGTGTGCCCGGTGCACGAGACGGGCTCGGAGTGGCCAACCTTCTCGATAGTCAAGCCCGCCATCGACAACACGAGGGTGGACATGAGCCCCTACGGGCAGAGCGTGTTCGCGGACGCGGTGGACGCCATCCAGGCCGTGGACCTCTGCTACGACGCGATGATGAGCGAGATAGACAACGGGAAGATGAGGGTGTTCCTGTCGGACGTGATGTTCGACGTCGAGCGGGACGGCAAGGGCTCGCGCGTGGCCATCCCCTTCGGCAAGGCTGACTGTACGGTGTTCCGCAAGGTCATGAGCACGGAGGACACGATCCACGAGTTCGCGCCGACGCTCAGAACCGAGGCGCAGGAGCGGGCGCTGCGCGTCGCGCTGCAGACCCTCGGCGACCTGTGCGGGTTCGGGCTCAAGTACTTCGACATAGACGAGGGGTCGGGGTACGTGAAGACCGCCACGGAGGTGTCGGCCGACAACTCGGCGCTCATGCGCAACGTGCGCCGCCACGAGCACGCCCTGGAGGGCGCGATCGCGGGCATCTGCCGCGCGCTGCTCGCGGTGGAGCGGACGCTCGGTGCCGAGCTGCCCGACGAGGGCGGGATACGGGTGGCGTTCGACGACAGCATCATCTCGGACACGGCGAGCGACAAGCGGCAGGACATGGACGAGGTGGCAGCGGGGCTCATGCAGTCGTGGGAGTACCGGGCCAAGTGGTACGGCGAGGACGAGGAGACCGCCAGGGGCGTCGCGGGGGCGGGCGGCGCCCACTAGCGCGTGGCGCCTGCGGGCGCTGCGGCTGCGGCAGCGGCGCCGTATCGCCGGGAGGCCGGGCGAGTGCGCACGGGCTG
>CASFQX010000199.1 GCA_949296375.1 uncultured Olsenella sp. | reverse complement strand
GTGAACGGTCGCTGGCGGATCTGCCGCGACGTGATCTTCAAGAACGCGAAGAAGGGGGCCTCGAATGACGGAGAGGGCCGCGAGTAGCCCACGCGGGGCGGGCTCCCTCGCCGACGCGCTGGCACGCGTCCCTGCGGAGCTGAAGGAGGAGCCGCGCTGGGTGTGCTGGCGGCGCGAGGAGCGGAACGGCAGGGCGACGAAGCTGCCGGTGTGCGCGGCGAACGGGCGCATGGCCAAGAGCACGGACCCGGCGACCTGGGCGACCTTCGAGGAGGCCGTGGCGGCCGTGGGCCGCTGGCGCTGCGACGGCGTGGGGTTCGTCTTCGGGCCCGACCGCGCCTTCACGGGGCTCGACCTCGACCACGTGATCGAGGGCGGAGTGCTGGACGCTGAGTACCGCTGGGTGGTCGAGGAGGCCGGGACCTACACGGAGGTCTCTCCCTCCGGCGACGGGCTGCACCTGATCTTCCGGGGCGCGAAGCCCGACTGGGCCCAGCGCTCGAGGAGGGGGCAGCCCGGCGGGCGCGTGGTGGAGATGTACGACCACGACCGCTACTTCACGGTGACGGGGGACGTCTTCGAGGGGCGCGGGACGCTGGGGTCCAACCCCGAGGTCATCGAGAAGGCGTACCGGACGTGGATCGAGCCGGGGCGGGCCGCCGCGCAGCCGACGCTGTCGGCGGCGGCGACGCACGGTGCCGACGTTTCCGTGGACGACGGGGCGCTGCTCGAGCGCATGTACGCCTCCCGCAGCGGCGACGCGATCCGCGCCCTCATGGCCGGCGACGCATCCGCCCAGGGAGGCGACCGATCGGCGGCCGACATGGCGCTGTGCTCGCACCTCGCCTTCTGGTGCGCGGGCGACGCCGCGCGAATGGACAGGATCTTCCGCGCAAGCGGCCTCATGCGCGACAAGTGGGACAGCAGGCGCGGCGGCACCACCTACGGCGCTCAGACGATCGAGCGCGCCGTCGAGGGCTGCACGGAGTTCTACCGGCCGAGGGAGCGGCGGGCGGACCGTCCTTCTCGCCACGCGCGCACCTCCCGCGCCAATGACAAGAACATGTGTTCGACTGCTGCGCCGGGCACGGCTGAGGGGGTCTACCCCGACGAGGAGGCCCCGGACTTCGAGAGCGCGCCCTCCGTGGAGGGGTGGTTCGTCGACGCGCGCGGGCGCCTCTGGGTGCGCGGGCGCGACGGGGAGCCCGCGCGCTCGGTGACCTCGACGGCGCCCTGGGTGGCGGCCGACCTCGTGGACGTGGACACCGGAGACGTGCGCGCCCTCGTGCGCGTGACGGTGCCCGGCGGCGTGCGCGAGCGGGCTCTCGACCGCGAGGTCCTGCTCAACCAGAGCAAGGTGATCGGCGCGCTCGCGCCGCTGGGCGCCAACGTGTCGTCGGCCAACGCCAAGGACGTCGTGCGCTACCTGACCGACGTGGAGCGCAGGTTCGGCTGGGCGAGGCCGCGCGCGAGGAGCGTCGTGCACCTTGGCTGGGCGGACGGCCCGCTCTCCGCCTTCATGCCCTACGACCTGGGCGGGGGTGGCGTGCGCTTCGACCCCAGCCCGGACGAGGCGGTGAAGGCGCGCCCCTTCATGGAGCCGGCGGGCACGCTCGCGGCGTGGGTCGAGGGCGTGGCGCCGGCGCGGGCGGCATCGATGGCGTTTAGGTGCGTGCTGGCCGCGAGCTTCGCCTCCCCGCTTGTGTCGCTCCTGGGAGTGCAGACCTTCATCCTCTACCTCTGGGGGCGCTCGCGCTCCGGCAAGACGCCGACGCTCAAGGCGGCGGGCAGCGTGTGGGGCGACCCCACCGAGGGCGCGGACAGCTACTTCCGCACCTTCGCCGACACGCCCAAGAGCATCGTGCGCGCGGCGGCGCTCCTGCACGACATACCCGTGATCATCGACGAGCTGCAGAGCAAGGGCGCCGTGGGCGGCCAGGCGGGCAAGCGCCAGGTCGTGGAGGACCTGCTCTACTCGCTCTCGCTCGGGCACGAGCGCGGCGCGCTGAACAGCGACCGGACGATGATGAGGGCGGGCTCGTGGCGCTGCCTCACGATCGCCACGGGCGAGATCCCCATCGTGGGCTCCTCGACGCAGCAGGGAGCGGCGAACCGCACCCTCGAGCTCTGCGCGGAGCCCTTCGAGGACGTGCGCGCCGCCCAGGCGATGCACCACCTCGTCTCCGCGCAGCACGGCACCGCCGGGCGCGCCTACGTGGCGGCGCTGCGGCGAAACGACGCGGCCTTCTACGCGGGGCAGTTCTCCTCCGTGCGCGACGCCGTGTGCGCCGCCGCCGGCGGGCACCCGCAGGCCGACAACGTGGCGCTGCTCGCGCTCGCGGACGCCCTCGCGCAGTTCTACGTGTTCGCGCCGGGCAGCGACTGGGCGGCGTGCCTGGAGGGCGCGATGCTGATGGCGCGCTGGGCGCTCGTGAACGCCACGGGCGCCGACGGAGGCGACACCGACGTGAAGGCGATCCAGTTCGTGGCCGAGTGGCTGGTGCGCAACCGCCTTCACTTCGAGAGCTCGGCGGAGATGGACCGGCTCGAGCGCTGGGGCTCCGTCGAGCAGTACCGGGACCGGCCGGGCTTCTGCTGGTGGGTCTTCTCGTCCGTGCTCGACCAGGCGCTCGCGGGCGCCAACTTCGACAGGCAGAAGACGCTCAGGCGCATGGCCGACGAGGGCGTGCTGCTGCCCGGCTCCGGGCGAGGCTTCACGCGGCAGAAGCGCTTCGGCGACTCGCGGGTGTACTGCGTGTGCGTCGACAACTCCGCCCTGGAGGCCATGCTCGAGCGCTCGGCGGGCGCGCCGCCCTCGGTGGCGCCGTCTCAAGGGGGCGGGCCATGCTGAGACACGGGTCGAGACGCCCCTGGCGGCTGGTGAGGGTGCGCGTCCCCTCCTCCCGTCTCGACGTCTTGACGGGGACGAGACATGAGGGGTCCTCGCGCGCGGGCGGGCGCGGGCGCGCGCACGCGCGGGCGGGGGCCTTGGGCGCGCTTTCGGTCGAGACGTTGAGACGGGCGGCGTTATCGCTGGTGGTGGGGCTGGTCGGCGTCTCAGGCGTGTGCGAGAAGCGCGGGCGCGGCGGCTTGAGACGAGGCGGGAGGTGCGCGCGATGAGCTGGTGGACCGAGGAGCAGGACGACGTCCTGCGCGAGGTGAGCTTCCGGGGCGCGGCGTTCGCCGCCGCCGAGATCGAGCGGAGATGCGGCGTGCGCCACTCCGTGCGGGCGGTGGAGATGCGGGCTTCGCGGATCCACTGCTCGCTCGCCGTGCAGACGGTGTGCCCGCAGTGCGGGGCCGTTGGCGTGAAGATCAACCGGCAGACCGGGATGTGCCCGCTCTGCACCGAGCGCTACCACCTGGAGCAGGAGCGCGCCTTCAACGAGCAGCTCGAGCGCGAGCGGGCGCATACGGAGGAGTCCGCCGAGCTCGAGGAGGTGCGGCGCGAGCGGGACATGATGCGGCAGCGCAACAGCCGCCTGTGCAGGAAGTACGGGCTCAAGGGGCGGCGGGAGCGGAGGGGCGCCCCCGACGTGGGATAATGGGGCGAGCAGGGGGCGCGGAGAAGGGCAGGGGGAAGATGGCGCACGAGAACGTCCTGGACATAGCGTCGCGAGCGGAGTTCCGCGCGTGGCTCGAGGGTCACGCCGCGACGGAGCGCGAGTGCTACGTCGACGCGCGGCGCGGCAGGCCGCAGGGCGACGACGTCCTGTGGTACGTAGACGCCGTCGAGGAGGCCCTCTGCTTCGGGTGGATCGACAGCACCATCCGCATGGTCGACGGTCGCAACATGCAGCGCTTCTCGCCCCGCAAGCGCGGGAGCAACTGGACCGAGCTCAACAAGGAGCGCGTCCGCCGCCTGGAGAGCCTCGGTCTCATGACCGACGCCGGCCGCGCGACGCTCCCTCCCATGGGCCCGCGAAGCTTCCGAGTGGACGCCGACGTCGAGGCCGACCTCAAGCGGGCGCGCGCCTGGTCCGCCGTCCGGCGCCTGCCCGCCCTCTACCAGCGGGTGCGCCTCTCCAACCTCGCATACTACCGTTCGCACCACCCGGACACCTACCCGAGGATGCTCTCGCACGTCGTGGAGACGGCGCGGCGCGGCGAGACCTTCGGCAACTGGAACGACTACGGGAGGCTGCTCGACTACTGAGGCCGGGCGCTTTTGTGACGCGCCCGGACAATCCACCGTGACGAGGTCTATCGACATCCACGGGGGTGATTCGCATGGCGAGGCGTCCGAAGCTGACGCAGGAGATGGTGGACGAGGCTATCCGTCTCAAGGCGGACGGCCTCTCCAACGGCGACATCATCTGCGCGCTGGGCATCCACGAGTCGACGTTCTACCGCTGGATCGGCGACCCCAAGAACAGGCTGCAGCGCGCGTTAAGCGAGGGGCTAAAAAAGGAGGAGTCGGCGTTCAAGAGGACGCTGCTCACCACGATCCGCTCGGCGGCGCTCGCGAGGCACCAGTACTGGACGGCCGCCGCATGGCTGCTCGAGCGCAAGTACCCCGACGAGTTCGGCAAGGCGGATCGCAAGGGCGACGAGGGCCGCGAGGACGCGGCGCCGAGGATCGTGCTCGGCGTGGTTGCCCAGCCGGTGCAGGAGAGGCTGCCCGGCCTCGACGGGGGCGGCTCGAATGGTTGACGCCTCCTCGCTCGTGATCCCGGCCTTCCACGACGTGCTCGGCGACGTGATGGCCCACGGCCACACGCACTACTGGCTGCACGGGGGCAGAGGCTCCACGAAGAGCTCGTTCATCTCCGTGTGCATCGTCCTTCTCCTCCTGGCCCACCCGGAGGCGAACGCGGTGGTGGTGCGGCGGTTCAGCAACACGCTGCGCGACTCGGTGTTCCAGCAGGTGACGTGGGCGATCGCGGAGCTCGGGCTCGAGCGGTGGTTCCGGGCGCGCATCTCGCCGATGGAGATCACGTACCTGCCCACGGGGCAGCGCATCGTGTTCCGGGGCGCGGACGACCCGCTCAAGCTCAAGGGCGTGAAGTTCACGCGCGGGTACTGCGCCGTCACGTGGTTCGAGGAGCTCGACCAGTTCGACGGGATCGACGCGGTGCGCTCGATCCTGAACTCGCTCAGGCGCGGCGGCGAGGACTTCTGGATCTTCTACAGCTACAACCCGCCGCGGACGCTGTGGGGCTGGGTGAACCGCGAGAAGCTGGAGCGGGAGCGGCGGGCGGACACGCTCGTGCGGCAGAGCTCGTACCTCGACGTGATCGATAGCCACCCGGAGTGGCTGGGCGGCCCCTTCGTCGAGGAGGCCGAGTACCTGCGCGAGGTGGACGAGCAGGCGTGGCGCTCGGAGTACCTGGGCGAGGTCACGGGGACGGGCGGCTCGGTGTTCAACAACGTGGTCTCGGTGCGTCTGTCCGACGCGGCGTGCCGGGGCTTCTCGCGCACGCGAAACGGCGTGGACTGGGGCTGGTTCCCGGACCCGTGGCGCTTCGTGAGGTGCGGCTGGGAGCCCGGAGAGCGCAGGCTCACGATCTTCGGCGAGCTCTCGGTGAACAGGAAGACGCCCTCGGAGACGGCGGCGATGGTGGTCTCGGCGCTCACCTACGCCGACGAGCCCGGCGAGGACGCATACCTCCACGACGAGCTGATATGGTGCGACGACACGCCGGACGGCAAGCAGTCGATGGCCGTGTGGCGGCGCGAGGCGGGTCTGCGGGTGCGGCCGGCGAGGAAGAGCAACATGCGGCGGCTCTCCTACGAGTGGCTGGCGGGGCTGCGCGAGATCTGCATCGACCCGGAGCGGGCGCCGCTGGCCTACGAGGAGTTCCGCCTCAAGGAGTACGACCGCGACCGGGACGGCACGTGGGTGGACGAGATCCCGGACGGCAACGACCACAGCATCGACGCGGTGCGCTACGCGATGATGGACGACGTGCTGAGGGGCTAGTCCTTCTCGCCGTTCTCGGCCGTCTCCTCTCCGTCTGATTCCTCGGCCTTCTCCTCGATTATCTCCACCAGCTCCTCGACCTCAGCCTCCGTGGTCGCGTCATCCTCGGCATCTTCCCCCTGTATGAACATCCTGATGGCGTTCTTGGCGATGGCGGAGGTGGTCGCGACGTCGAAGGCGCCCCCGATGACGCCCCCGGCGAGCGGGACCATCTTCCCGAGGTTGATGACGCCCTTCTCGCCGAACTTCGTGAGGAGGCGGAAGCCGATGCGCTGGTTGATCTTGATGAGGACGTTGCCGGGGATCTTCTTCACGGCGGCGACGAGCATCTTCTCGCCTATCTTGATGCCCGCCTGCTTCGCTATGTCCGTGATCGCCGTGCCGGTGAGGCACATGTAGACGAGCGTCTGCACCTGGTCGGAGTGGACGTCGTAGCCGCCTATCTTGGCGATGGCGGCGACCATGCGCATCTGCACGTAGAGGACGCTGCCGATGTTCGCCGGTATGGCGACGGGCAGGGTGATGAGGCCGCCGAGCCCTGTGATAAAGCCGGAGGTGCCGCACTTGAGCACCTGGTACTTGACGAGCTCCTTGGCCGCTCGCGCCGGCTTGGGGTAGCGCTGAGTGTAATCGTCGGCGAAGTCGTCTATCGAGCGGCTGACCTTGGGCACGCCGTCGAGCGCCTTTTCGTAGACCGCCGCGAGGATGGTGGCGGCCTTCTCGCCGGTCATTTCGTCGTTGAGTTCTTTCTCGGCCTTTTCCTCTGCCATATCTCCTCCTAATGGAGCACAGGGTGCGCAGCTTTCGTCTGCCCCCACATTATCCGACGTTGGAAGGTCTTTGTCATTGGCTCGCAGACGGGCTCTTCACCGTGGTGAAAACTCAGTTGGCAACTGAATTGCCTGCGGCGCGTTCTTCTCGGCATGAGACGCTTTGGAACACGGGGCGACGCTTCGCGCGGAGCGCCGGGAGGTTATCGACAAGTTCTCGCGGGAATGTGCAAAACCGCTGGTGGCGATGCGTGCGCGGGCGCTCTTCTCACCCATGGCGCAATTCAGTTGGCTACTGAATCTCGGTCCTTCTCGGCCTTTGTGACGGGCGGGTTCAATGGGCGTGTTCGGACGAGGAGGGAGGTGCGCTGTGCAGGGGCTGGATGACGAGTACTGGGTGCCGGAGCATGTGAGGGAGTGGCTGAGGTCGCTGGGGTTCTCGCTGCCGCTGGAGGACATGGAGCCGCACATCCGGGCGTGGGATAGGTGGATGCGGGCGCTCGGGGACTTCTACGACTACCGCGACACGGACGGCGTGGGGCGGGTGTACGAGGTGCACCGTCGGTCGATCCACCCGGCGATGCGCGTGTGCCGGGAGTGGGGGTCGCTCTTGCTGAACGACCGGACGCAGGTGGCGTGCGCGGAGCAGGCGTGCACAGACTGGCTCGCGGCGTGGATGGCTCGCACCGGGTTTCTCGCCTCTGCGCAGGAGTGCGTGGTGCGGGCGTTCGGCCTGGGGACGGGCGCGTGGGCGCTCTGGGTGGACGCGGGCGCGGGCGAGGTTCGCGTGCGGCGCTACGACGCGCGGATGGTGGTGCCGCTCACGTGGGACGAGGAGGGCGTGACCGAGTGCGCGTTCGTGACGCGGGCGTTCTGGCGCGGTCGCGCGGTCGACCAGGTGCAGCTGCACCTGAAGGGTTCGGGCGGGGCGTTCTTCTCGCCAAGCGGATCATCTGGAGGGGCTTCGGCGGCGGGTCCTTCTCGCCTGACTGACGATGAAAGCGAGGGCACGTACCGGATCGTCACGGCGTGCTTCGACCGGGACGGCAACCGCGTCGAGCCGGAGGGCGTGTGCCCGGTGTACGACACGGGAAGCGTGTGGCCGACCTTCTCGCTTGTGAAGCCGGCCATCGACAACACGCGCGTGGATATGTCGCCCTATGGGCAGTCGGTGTTCGCCGATGCGGTTGATGCCATTCAGGCCGTCGACCTCTGCTACGACGCCATGATGTCGGAGATCGACAACGGGAAGATGCGCGTGTTCCTCTCGGACGTGATGTTCGATACGGAGCGAGACGGCAAGGGCGGGCGCGTCTCCATCCCCTTCGGGCGACAGGACTGCACCGTGTTCAGGAAGGTCATGAGCACGGAGGACACGATCCACGAGTTCGCGCCCACCTTGCGCACCGAGGCGCAGGCTCGGGCGTTCAGGGTCGCGCTGCAGACGCTCGGCGACCTCTGCGGGTTCGGCATCAACTACTTCGACCTCGAGAACGTGGGGTACGTGAAGACGGCCACGGAGGTGTCGGCGGACAACTCGGCGCTGATGCGCAACATCCGCCGTCACGAGCGTGCGCTCGAGGGCGCGATCGCGGGCATCTGCCGCGCGCTGCTCGCGGCCGAGCGCTGGCTCGGGGTGGGGCTGCCCGACGAGGGGCTCGTGCGCGTCACGTTCGACGACAGCATCATCACGGACACGACGGCGGAGAAGCGGCAGGACATGGACGAGGTCGCGGCGGGCCTTCTGGAGCCGTGGGAGTACCGCCGCAAGTGGTACGGCGAGGACGAGGCGACGGCCCGCGGTGGCGCCGCCCGGTCGGGCACCGGCGACGCCGGGCGCGGGCGAGCCGGATCCGCCAGCGCCGGGGCCGACGGCGCTAAGGCGCGCGCCGCCGGGCGGGCGTGACGACGGCGTGCGCGCCCGTGTCGGCCGCCGCAGGCC
>CASFQX010000198.1 GCA_949296375.1 uncultured Olsenella sp. | reverse complement strand
CCACCTCATGTAGTGCTCGTAGTAGCGCCCCAGGTCGGTCCCGTACGCGACGCGCAGGTCCCGGTTGGCGTTGTAGTAGCTGACGACGTCGAAGTCCGGAGAGCTGGGCCGCCCCTCGGACATGCCCCAGCGGACGAAGTGTTGAAGAGCGGCATCCTCGTCGTCACCATACGCCGCTTTCACATCAGGATTGTGCTCTAGGTAATACTCTGCATCAAATACAGAGGAATAGTCATACCAGCTCGTCTTTGGAAACTGAGCGATGATCGCATCTGCGTCGGCAATGCCCAAACGAACGCAGCCCTCGTCACTTAAGTATTCCGCGACATCACTCGCATTAGAAATAAAGGCATGTTCTATGAGAATGCCAGGGATTCCCGCCTCACGTGCACAGCGAATCACAGCAAACTCATTGCCAACCTCCATCTCCTTAACTCCGCGATACGTAAGGCCAAGGGCCGCAAGATTGTCCATCACCTTTTGAGCAAGCTCGTTGGAAACAACGGTATTACTTGAGCCATCATCTTCCGGAGCATACACTTCAGCGCCCTTGGCAGAAGGAGTAGCTGAATTGATATGAAGGCTTACATAGACCTGAGCGCCCTGTTCTAGTACTCGATCGACCCTGTGAAGGAAGTCGTTGCCATCGTACGAGCCAAACTCGTCGCGAGCCATCACAACATTAAAGCCGTACTCCTCCAAGCGGTCACGACAAGCTACGGCGATCTTCCAAGTAAGCTCAGCTTCTGTCTTTCCATTACCAATAGCGCCGCTGTCCAGCCCACCATGTCCCGGATCCAAGGCAATTACAGGCGCCCCATTTGTTGCGTTTAGAGAGCTTCTTCCCTCAAGAGAAAAAGTACTGAATCCCAAGCCAGCAGAAAGCTCAGCATTTTCAATCGCATCCTCAATTGAGTCAGCTTCAACTATTTCTCCAGCGGAATCTGCGTAGTAGACATCGGTAACAAGATCCTGATTCTCGGGACCAACCTCCGTCACTACGAATGAAGAAGCAGAGTCACCAAAGTCAACGAAATGTTCGACGTCATCTTCAGTGGTCCAATAGCTAATTGATTCAATCCTATAGGTGCCCTCAGAATAAGTCTTTCCAAAGATAAAACCGGCAAGGTTGCCGCTATAGCTTGAAGCCTCAACTTCAATTGAATTACCCGACTCATCCAAAACGAGCAACACCGCTCTGACTATCACCTCGGTAGGGTCATCAGAGGAGAAAGCAATCTCTTGATTGGTGCCCGCAGTCAGATCCGGATAAGCAATGTACAAATACTGATAAGAAGACGATGACCCGTTGAGGCTGTCGTCATCATTCTCCGTATTCTGGTAAAGCTCTCCCACAGCCTCAACGGAGGATGTATCGTCAAGGGAGGTTTCATCTTCTGGATCCGTGCTATCTTCGAGAACAGTACTTTGATCCCCAGAGTCATGCCTGACCCCGTCATCATGCTTAGCATTAATGAAATCGTACTCGTCAGCAGCCAAAGCCGCTGATGGAAGCGCGAGGGCGCTGCTCAGAATCAACAATCCACACAGAACACTCGAAACGAATCTCCTGCAGAAGCTCATGTATATCTCCTAGCTGGTTTCACCTTGGAATACAACGGCGAAATACTATACCGGAAATATTACCCGGGCCTCTATTTGCAATACGAGTGCCAATCCCGGTTTGAGGAGACCAGACACTTCTTTACACCACCCAAACAGGCGCTTAGGGCACTTTAACGATGTAAATCTCAGTATTGTCTCAGTACAATCTTCCGAGACAACAGACGGTAATTCCAATACCAATTCAAACGATACCCACAATATCGAAAACAAGCGGAATGGGCACATGGAGTAATCGGCCAACCATGTGTGGCTCCCCATTCAACACCTAGCTCTGCCAGAGCGTTACTATCCCAAAGCGCACAATGAATGCCGCCGAAGCTTCGACGAGCTTCGGCGGCATTCCCAAAAGGATTTAATTTACATTAATCTCTAGATGTAAATCATCTTACTAAATAAAGGGACGAAGAACTCCACGCGGTATGCCGTAGGCATACACACTACTAATTCTAACGTTAGGTGGCATGGCCTCAATAATCATGTCATTCCCAAGATAAATAGCAATGTGGCCCTGCCAACTAATTAAGTCTCCACGCTTTCTCTGACCAAAAGACAACTTCTGGAAGCGGCCACTATTCCACATGTAGTTTGCATACTGATCGTGTCCGGGAGTGTAGTAATGGTCCCATGGGTTCATGGGTGACAGGTCCATGCCAGTAGCATAGAGTGCCTGCATGACCAAACCTGCACAATCAATACCAACACCAGGAGCGCAAGAATAGTCCCAAATATAGGGCGTTCCAAGATAGTCGTAGGCACGAGCAATCATGACCTCGATGCACTCGTTCTTTGTTGCTGTCTCAGAAATCTCCGAGGGACTCACATAGCCAAATTGGTTCACGCCCTGATTTTTAACCTTTACGCTGTAGCAAGAGACTTGATAATACCCAGGAGGATTCTGGAATCCTGCATACACCTTCTGCTTAGTCTTACCGGAAGCATCGAAGGTATAGCTAATTCCGCCAATAACATGTGTTCCCGTATACGCAGCTCCGTCAGACCCGAAGAAAGACCAACCTGAGCCGTCGTTCCACTTCAGCCATCCCGTCACCATCCGGCATTGGGAGTCAAAGTAATACCGTTTACCACCGATCGTGCGGCCCCAGCGCGCAGCGTGGAAGCCGTCGGAGGGGTCGAAGTAGTAGCGGCTGCCGCCGACCGTCTGCCACCCGGAGAGCGCGGCGCCGTCGGAGCCGAAGTAGGAGCGGGCGCCGTCGTCGGACCACACGACCCAGCCGGTGACCATCCTGCACTGGGAGTCGAAGTAGTAGTACTTGCCACCAATCGTGCGGCCCCACTGGGCGCAGTAGCCGTCGGAGCAGACGTAGTACCTCCTGCCGCCGTAGGTCTGCCAGCCCTCCGAGAGGACCTGTCGGCCGTCCGCCCCGAAGAGCGACCACTTCCCCGTGGAGCCCCAGCGCAGCGGCCCGACGTGCATCCGGCACGCAGAGTCGAAGTAGTAGCTGGCCCCGTCGATCGTGTGGCCCCAGCGGACCGACCGGTGGTCGGCGCGGTCGGGATCGAGGTAGTAGCGGTAGCCCCCCTGGTCCTTCCACCCGGAGAGCGCGGCGCCGTCGGAGCCGAAGTAGGAGCGGGCGCCGTCGTCGGACCACACGACCCAGCCGGTGACCATCCTGCACTGGGAGTCGAAGTAGTAGTACTCCCCGTCGATCGTGCGGCCCCAGCGCGCAGCGTACCCATCTCTCTTGAAGTAGTAAGTACTACCGTCAACTACCTGCCAAGAATCAATCGCAAAGGTTCCGTCCCCAAGCGAATACCTGAGACCGGTGCCGTCGTCATAGAGACCTACCTCGGGTAGCTGCGGCTCAGTTTCACCGCCCACCTCCGAGTCATCAGTGGTATCCGCAGGCGTCTCCAGGTCACCATTGGGCTCAGCAGATGGTGTCTCCTCCACCGAGCCATCCAAGATAGATGACTCTCCGGTGGTCTCGATAACATCGGAAGACACGTCACTTGACTCGACCTCGTAATCGTCCCCTATTGTTGTTGAGGTCGGCGTAGCGGTGCTCGGAGACTCAGGCTCTTCCGCATACACTACCAGCGGTGACAGCGCAAGCGAACAAAGCAGAGCCGCTAGAACCGAGAAAGCAGCAAGACGTAGTTTTCGAGATACCCGTAGCCTCTCCAAGTAAACCTCCAGTCAACATACCCTTTTCGACAATAGTAGCGCTGAATGGTCCCTAAATTAGAGAAGCGCCCTGAAATGTGTCAGACGGTATGCTTCTTGGCGCGCTCAAGCGGCGCGATAAGAGAAGTGACATCAGCTAAATCCTTCGCGCTTCCGCTCTCTTTGCCCTCCTTTTTTCATTCTTGAGTGGGGCTCACGCGACAAACTTGAATCGTGTCAGGAGCGGCAGATTCACGAATCACGCCCGAGGAGGTTGACAGTAGCCCGAGCTAAAGAGTTTGAAACACCTCTGCGTCCAAGCCCGCGAGCTCACTGGGCGGTGTCGACGGGTCGCACCCAAAGGACTCCCCCACGGCCTTGGCCTGCAGGCGGCGCAGCCCCGCCGTGTCCTCGTCGCCCGCGGTCTCGTAGAGACGCGCGAGGCGGTCGAGCGCGTAGCCCACATACTCCGCAACCGAGTCGCCCATGCCGGAGAGCAGCATCATCGTGACGAGCGAGTCCGGTGCGAGCGCGAGCGCGGTCTGTGGCTCCAGCTCGAGCAGATCGCCGATCTGCTGCTCGGTCTCCACCAGACCGATCTTCTCGCCAAGGGCGGCGCGACGCAGCGCGACGCTGACGCCGTCCACGAACTGTCCCACGATCTCAAGCACGTAGTCCCTCTGCAGCATGTATGCCCCCTTCGACTCCCCCAGCATAGCGCAAGCGAGGGCGGGAAGGCCGGTCGCCCCGGCGCCGACGGGAGGAACGGATTAACACGCACAGTTTGCAATGCGCGTTATTTTTATCTGCGGATATGCAAAGTCTAAACAAACCGTGCGTGTTAATCCGGGGACGGCGCCGCGCGCTCACGACACGTGCTCGCAACGCGCATCGGCGGTGCGTGCCGAATACCTTCGAAACAGAAGCTCTGCACAAAACGGGCCTCAAATCAGCCCGATTCTGTGCCGTTTTTCTGTTTCGGGGGTATTCGGCGACGAGCAGGCTAGAGTAACGCGAGGGTGCGGCGGCAGTTGGCGGAAACGGTCTCGAGGAGGTGCTCGCGAAGCTCGCCCGCACCGGGCAAATCCGCGGACTCCTCGAAGACCTCCGCCATGGAGACGGGGATCTCCTGCGCGAGGTCGGCCATGAGGGCGCGGCAAGACGCCAGCGTGAGGCCCGCGCGATCGAGCAGCGCGGCGAGCTTGGGATCTCCGGCGCCCACATAGCGCTCGAGGGCGCCCGCGCCGACGCGTCCCACGCGGTTCTCGCCACCGACGGACATGGCGAGGCGCAGGCGGCGACGCAGCTTCTCGTAGGCAAGGCCGGAGGCGACGTCGTACATGGGGGCGAGCATTGCGGCACCACCAGCGCCCAGCAGCAAGGAGTAGTTCTTCGCATGGGCGTCGGGCGCCCCGACGAGCGCGTTAAAGAAGAGCTGGTGAGAGAACGTGAGCAGATTGAGCTTGCGGCGACTTGTCCCTGCCAGAAGCGGCAGTATGTCGCGCACCGACGGACCGCCGTCCTCGGTGTACTTGCTGTCCGGCATGACGGAGAGCGCCTGGCAGAGATCCTCCTGGTGCAGGCGCACCACCCTGCCCGAAGCGTCTCTTACGCGGTCGTAGCGCTCCACGATGAGCGCGGGCTCGTCCTCGAAGAAGCGATAGTCCACGTGCGCCGTGGCCACGCCGCAGCGCTCGGCCGTGCGCATGCACACGTACTCGTTGAGCGCCTGCAGCCTGAAATCGATGACCCCGTTCTTGAAGATGTGCGTGGTGGGTGCGGCGCCACGGCACTCGTACCAGCGGCCGCCCTCCCCCGCGAGCGCGAACTTCCCCTGGTTGCCGCCGAGCGACCACCGCTCCTCGAGCCCCATCCACGAGACCTCGGGCTCGTCGCGCACGGTCTTAAGGCGCAGCGCAATCTCGTGGTCCGTGAGCTCGCGGAGGTCGTACTCGCGCGCGAGCGCCTCGTCAACGCGCTCCGGCGCGCAGAGCTGCACGGCACCCGGGCAGTCGAGGCCAATGTGGGCGAGCAGCGTCACGGGGTTGTTGGCACTCACCCCATACTCGCGTCCGATGGCGCGCCGCTGGAGCTCGCTGTCCGGCAGGAGGCCAAAGAGGTAGGGCCGCAGCACGTCGGGTCCGTAGGAGCGGTTTGAGATGGGCATGGAGAGCGAGAGGGGCGGACCCTGGTAGCCCTCGTCGTAGGCGAAGGTCATGAAACCGTGCTCGTCCTGGTGGACGGTCCCGGCAGGCACGCCGGAAACAAGGACGCAAAGGTCGAGAACGGCCATGGCTAGATCGCCTCCTCAGGAAGCACAATCCCGATGTCGTTGACGATGAAATCCCTGAGGGCAACGCCGTAGTCGAGAAGTCCGAACTCACGGTTTCGACAAGAGGACACCGGCGCGACAACGCTCCTCTGGGGCGTCGGGGCGGACGAGACAACGGCCGCGGGCGACGCGATCTTCTCGCCCTGCGCCGCAAGCGAGAGCCCGAGGGCGTCGAAGACCGCGAGCAGCTTGTCCAGCCTGATGCCCGTTGCGTCGCCCAGCTCGAGCGAGGCGAGCAGCCGCTCCGAGACGCCGGACATCGCAGCCAGCTGCGCGCGCGTGAGGCCCTGGGCCTCGCGGGAGCGCCGCACGTAGATGCCGGCCTGACGGGGAGCGCTGATGGGCATCGTGTCCACGTTCTTCTCGCCTTCTCGTCTTCTCGCTGACTTGCATAGTTCTGCATACTAACTAATCTGCATACTTTTGCATATCAGTCTATCTGCATAGTTCTGCATGTCAAGCACAAGTCGGCTCGAGGTGCCGCCACAGCCTTACCGCTGCCACGCGAAGCACGGTCCGCTCTTCTCGCCACGTTCGCTGCTCGTCCCGATAGCGCCCACCGAATAGCGCCGAAACAGAGAAACGGCACAGAATGAGCCCTAAATCAGACCCATTCTGTGCAGTATCTCTGTTTCGAGAGTATTCGGCGGGCGGTGATGGCGGCGGCGAGAAGGACCGCGCCTCCCCTACTCGCTGCGGAGGGCCTCCACCGGATCGCGCCGGCTGGCGGCGCTCGACGGGATGAGGCCCGCAGTCAGCGTGAGGACGACCGAGATGCACACGAGCACCACGGCGGAGGTCCACGGCAGGCTCATGATGTTCTCCACGGCAAAGGCGTCGAGAACCGCGGCGTTCACGGGAAGCGAAACGAGAACAACGAAGGCGATCGCGAAGACGCCGGAGATGAGGCCCTCGATGAAGGTCTCCGCGTTGAAGACGTTGGCCACGTTGCGCTTGGAGGCGCCGATCGCGCGCAGGATGCCGATCTCCTTCTTGCGTTCGAGCACGGAGATGTAGGTGATGATGCCGATCATAATGGAGCTCACCACAAGCGAGATGCTCACGAAAGCGATGAGCACGATGGAGATCATGTTCACGATGTCCGTGACGCTGCCCATGATGACGCCAACGTAGTCCGTGTAGCTGATGACGGCGTCGTCGTTGCCGGCGGCGCGCTGCTGCTCGTTGTAGGCGTCGATGACGTCTGCCACGCGCTCCTTGGCCTCAAAGTCCTTGGGGTAAATCTGAATCGCCGCAGGGTCGTCCGGGGTGGCGTAGCCGAGCGTCTGGAGGTTGTTGTCATAGGTGAGCTGGGACGCGTTGGCGTAGCTCTCCATGAGGGAGGCCAGGTCCTCGGCATCCATGTTGAAGTGAATGGCGGAGGCGAGGGCGTCCCCGTCAACGGAGAAGGCGTTCTGGAGCTGGGACATGCCGCCGGCAACCTGGCTCGCGTAGCTCGCGATCACCTGCGCCACCGCCTCCCGGATCTGCGCGGAAACGGCGGAGGAGACCTGCTCGGACATGCTCTGCAGGAAGGTCTGCAGGTAGGGCGCGAGCTGGTCGGAGACATAGGCGCTCACGATCTCCTGGACGCGCTCGCGGACCGCGGGGCCCGCCACGGCGTCTATCTGCGTGAGCAGCGCCTGCGCGGTCTCGGTGGCAAGGTACTGCTCAAAGTAGCCGGAGACGCTCTGGGCGAAGTCCGGGTCCTCCGGGTCAAGGGCACCTGCGTTGGCGCCCCACCAGGCAACGAAGTCGCGCGTGAGCTCGCCACCGAGGCGCGTGACCTCCTCGAGCTGCTCGGTGGTGAGCGCAGGGTCCGCGAGCTCCTGGTCCAGGATGGACGAGAAGTCCGGGGCGGGCACGCCTGCGACGAGCGAGTCCACGTCGAGCGAGTCCGCGACGCCGGAGAGGTCTATGTCTATGCCGCTGAGGTCGATGCCCGAGGGGTCGAAAGCGCCCTCGAGGCCGCTCGTGTCGAACGAGAAGGCCGAGGAGAGCGCGTCTTCGTCCACCGTGAAGAGGCTGCCGAGGTCCACGCCTTGGCGCGCCTCCTCTTGGAGCGTGGAGAAGCTCTTGCCGGTGAAGACGTCGACCTCGGGGTCGGCGAGCTGCTGCTTGACGATCGCGGAATCCGCCGCGCGGCTCATGAGCTCCTCGGTGAGGCCCGGGGTGTAGGCGATGCCCGCGGAGAGCGCCTTGGCGTCCGTGGACTCGTTGGGACGCACGACGCCAACCACGTGCAGGTCAAGACCGTTGTTCACGGCATCTGTCATGAACTGAGCGTCCGAGGACATGTTGGTCCAGCCGCCCGTCTCCTCGTTCTTGCGGTACTCGTCGGTAGGGGCGATCACCTTGAAGGAGAGCGCGAGGGCGTCGTCGTAGGTGAAGTTCACCTCGCCCTGCTCGATCGTGGTCTCCCCCGCCGTCCCGCTCATGGCACTGCTCACCATCTTCGTGAGGTCCGCCGGGTCGAGCACGCCGATGCCGTAGAGCGTGTAGTCGCTGATGCGGCCGCTCTGAGTGAGCACGAGCACGCACTCGTCCGCCGCGGTGGCCCAGCGGCCGGCGACGACGTCGTATTGGGACTCGAGAAGCGCCTGGTCGTCGATCATCTCGTTGAAGACGGACATCCCGCCCCCGGTCATGCCGGCCGTAGCGGTGCCGGACGCGCCGCCGGTCATCGTGGTTGCGAGCGCGTTAGGGTTGAGCTGCACCGCGCCACCCGAGGTGTCTGCCTTGTAGACGAGCGGCGTGAGACCGTAGTCGTACTGGATGGCGTTGACGTAGGAGTCCAGGTCGTCTGGGTTCGTCTCGAGATAGGCCTTGAGGCCGGAGAGGTCGTTGGAGCCCACGGAGGCAAACATGTCCGTGAGCATCATGAACTCGGGGATCCGCTGCGAGCCGAGGTCCTTCTCGCCGTCCTGGGCGCCCGCCCCTTGGGAGCCGGCCCCGGAATCCGAGCCGCCGAGCATACCGCCCTCCTCAGAGAGCAGGCCCGAGATGTCCATGCTCTGTTTGGTGATCGTGAGCGGATAGCTTGAGAGGGTGTCCTCCTCCACGCGCGCGATGTACTCGTTGACGCCGTTTGCCAGCGCGAGGATGGCCGCGATGCCGATGATGCCGATGGAGCCGGCAAAGGCCGTCATGATGGTGCGGCCCTTCTTGGTCATGAGGTTGTTGAACGAGAGGCCGAGCGCCGTGAGGAAGCTCATGGACGTGCGACGGGAGGGCCTGGCGTCGCGGCGGGGAGCCGTGGCGGGGTCAAAGGGTCGCGAGTCCGAGGTGATGCGGCCGTCAGCGAGCTCCACGATGCGCGTGGCATAGCGACGGGCGAGCTCGGGGTTGTGCGTGACCATGATGACCAGACGGTCCTGCGCGACCTCCTTGAGGAGGTCCATAACCTGCACGGACGTTGCCGAGTCCAGGGCGCCGGTGGGCTCGTCGGCGAGCAGGATCTCCGGGTCGTTGATGAGGGCGCGCGCGATGGCCACGCGCTGCATCTGGCCACCGGAGAGCTGGCTCGGGCGCTTGTTCACGTGATCGGAAAGACCCACGCGCGCGAGGGCGTCCAGCGCGCGGCGCCGGCGCTCGGCACGGCCCACGCCCGAGAGCGTGAGCGCGAGCTCCACGTTGGCGAGGATCGTCTGGTGCGGGATGAGGTTGTAGCTCTGGAACACGAAGCCGATGCGGTTGTTGCGGTAGGCGTCCCAGTCGCGGTCCTTGTACTCGCGGGTGGAGATGCCGTCAATCACGAGGTCGCCGTCGTCGAAGTGGTCTAGGCCGCCCACGATGTTGAGCATCGTGGTCTTGCCGGAGCCGGAGGGGCCGAGAACCGCCACGAACTCGTTGTCACGAAAGGCAACGGAGACGTGGTCGAGCGCGACCTGCGTGAAGCCGGTGGTGACGTATTGCTTGCAGATGTCTGTGAGCTCGAGCATGACGGGCGGTCCTTCCGGGGGCGTGCGGGTGCGCAGGCGCGAGCGCGACGTGCGAACGTGCGGCAAACGTTGTTTACGTTACCCAAAACGCGCTTGAAGATGCGCCGCTCTTCTCGCCTTCAGCACGAATTCACGTTGCCTGGGCGCGCCGGAGATGCGCGTGGAAGTGGGTGTCAGAGCCGCCGGGGACCTCGGTGAGGCCGGAACGGACAAGCTCGAAGCCGGCGCCTGATGGGCTGGCGAGAAACGCCGCGATAACCGCGTCGTTCTCCTCGGCGAGGATCGAGCAGGTGGCGTAGACGAGCCTGCCGCCGGGCGCCACGTGAGCGGCTGCCGAGGCGAGCAGCTCCCCCTGGAGGGCGGAGAGCTCGGCGGGCGCGGATGGCTCGAGGGACCAAGCTATCTCAGGGTGGCGCGAGAGCGTGCCGGTTCCCGTGCAGGGAGCGTCGAGAAACACGAGGTCAAAGGTTCCGAGGTCATTGGGCAGGGCGCGGCCATCGGCGCAGACGCAGCGCACATGCTCAGCGAGGCCCGCCGCCTCCATGCGACACGCGGCAAGCTTTGACTTGCGCGGGGAGACCTCGACGGCCGTGATCTCGCACGGGCCGCCAGCGGCGATCGCCGCGTTCTGGAGCAGCAGCGTCTTGGTGCCGCGGCCCTGACCGACCTCGAGCACGCGCTCGCCGGGCGCGGGCGCGCAGGCAAGCACGACCTCCTGAGCTGCAAGGTCGCACGGAATGACCTCCACGCGCTCCACTAGGCCTGAGGGCGCAAGGCGCGAGGGAGCCCCCAGCCGATACGACCGCGGCAGCGGCCCCTCCTCCGGCTCGCACCCCGCCTCCTCGAGAACGTGGAAAAGGGACAGTCCCTTTTCCACGTTGGCGGCGACCCAGGGGGCGGCGGGGGCGAGGGCGGTCAGGGCACGGGTGCCGACGCGCTCGGCGAGCCACTCGGGCAGGGCGCCAACGAGGGCGAGGTCAGAGGCATCGAAGGTTCCCGCGGCAACGCGCTCGCGCGCGGCTGCGACGAGCGCCACGTCCTTCTCGGCAACGCGGCGCAGCACGGCGTTGGCGAGGCCGGCCGCCCGCGGCGCGACCGAGCGCACGAGCTCCACGCCCTGGCTCACGGCCACGTCCGGCCGCGTGCCCAGGTAGACGAGCTCGAAGACAGCGATCCGCAGGGCGTCGCGCACGCGCGGCTCGAGGCGCGCCCTCTTGGACGCGCCCCCCTTTTGCACATGGGAGTCGATCAGGGCGTCGAGGGTACCCTCGGCCGCGGTCACGCCCATGACGAGACGAACGGCGAGTCCGCGGTCTCGCTCGTCGAGCTCGGAGAGCGCGTCCGCGCCGCGCAGGAAGTCGCGCGCACGCGCACCACGCCGACGCCGCTCACCCGCAAGGGCAAGCGCCGCCCGCCGTGCCGCAGAGAGCCGCGCCACTACGCCCGCTCCCAGGTGAGCCCGTCTCCGCGCAGGCCCGCGGCCCACGCATTGGCCTCCATCTCGCGCTTGCCGTCCGGCTTCACGCGCAGGACCTCGATCGCGCCGTCCGCGCATCCCAGCCAGACGCGCCCGCGCTGTGCCACCGCGACCCCGGGCGCCACGCCCTTCTTGCTCGCGTCGACTCGCGCCGCGCACACGCGCACACCGCGACCGGCGACCATGCAGCGCGCCGGCGCCGTGTCTCCGGACGCCTGCACGCGTAGGGCGTTGGTCCGGGCGTCGTCCGACGGGTCGAGCATGAGCTCGGCCTTTGAGATCTTTGCCGCGTGCGTCACGAGCGCCTCGTCCTGCTCGACCCACACAGCCGTACCGTCCACCACGGAGGGCAGCGTCTCCACGAGGAGCTCCGCACCCACGCGAGCGAGCTCCGCCGCGAGGGCCTCGGTGTCCTTCTCGCCGATCGTCACGCTGGCCTGCGCGCAGTACGCGCCGGTGTCCACGCCGTGGCCGATCCGCATGATGGAAACGCCCGTCTCTTCGTCACCGGCGAGAATCGCGCGCTGGATCGGCGCCGCACCGCGCCAGCGCGGCAGAAGCGACGCGTGCACGTTCACGCAGCCGCCGGGTGCCATCGTGAGCACCTCGTCGGGCAGGATGCATCCGTAGGCCGCCACGCAGAAGACGTCGGCCCCGGCGGCGCGCAGGGCGTCCGCCACCTCCGGCGTGATGCGCGAGGTCTCCAGCACCGGGAGCCCCAGCTCGAGCGCGCGGGCCTTCACCGGCGACGGCACGAGCGCCTTGCCGCGGCCGCGCACCGCGTCCGGGCGCGTGAGCACGAGCGTCACGTCGCAAGCCTCCGCCAGCCGCTCGAGCGACGGCACGGCAAAGCCCGGCGTTCCCATGAAGACAACGCGCAGCCCGCTCGCGGCCGCCGCGCCCACGTTCTTCTCGACGCCGGCCGCCGCGCCCGCGTTCTTCTCGACGCCGGCCGCCGCGCCCGCGTTCTTCTCGCCAGCCATATGACCCCCTACTCGACCTCGGTGTCGCCCGGCTTGGCGCCGGCCTCCAGCGCGGCCTTGTACTCGCGCTCGGCCTCGGCGCGCGCAATCGGCGCCAGGTGGTCGAACATCGTCACGCCGTGCACGTGGTCTATCTCGTGCTGAAGGCAGACGGCCATCAGGTTGTCAGACGCCTCGTACTGCATGAGGTCGCCGTCCAGGTTGCGGGCATGCACCACAACGTGGCTCGGGCGCTTCACGCGCACGCTCACGCCCGGGAAGGAGAGGCAGCCCTCGCTGCCCTCCACCTCGGGGCCGTCGGCGGTCACGATCTTGGGGTTGATGAGCACGTAGGGGTTCTTCTTGGTGTTCTTGCCGGCGTAGTCAACGTCGATGACCACAATCTGGCGCATCTCGCCAATCTGCGGGCCGGCCAGGCCGCAGCCGTCCGCGGCGTACATGACCTTGAGCATACGCTTGGCCAGCGCGCGCACCTCGTCGTCGATCTCCTCGATGGGCGCGCACTCCTCAGAGAGGCGCGGGTCGGGCGAGAGCACGATGTCTTCGAGTTCCTTCACGGTTCCTCCTGCATCTCCTACATCAGGTCGTAGGCGTCAATGTCCACTGCAATGTTACTACCCACGCGGCGCCCCAGGCTTGCGACGCACGCGCCGAGAAGCCCGCCGAGGTCCGCGTCCGCCGGGGCCTT
>CASFQX010000197.1 GCA_949296375.1 uncultured Olsenella sp. | reverse complement strand
GTCATCGTCACCGGCGGCGGCTCCATGCGTCGCGGCGGCTTCCTGCAGGACGTCGAGAACGACCTCAAGGAGGCCGGCTTCGAGGTCAAGCTGATCGAGGGCGTCGAGTCCGACCCGTCCGTCGAGACCGTCATGAACGGCGCTGCCGTGATGTCCGAGTTCCAGCCCGACTGGATCATCGCCATCGGTGGCGGCTCCCCGATTGACGCCGCCAAGGCCATGTGGATCAAGTACGAGTATCCCGAGACCACCTTCGAGGACATGTGCAAGGTCTTTGGCCTCCCCGAGCTCCGCACCAAGGCTCACTTCTGCGCCATCTCCTCCACCTCCGGCACGGCCACCGAGGTCACTGCCTTCTCGATCATCACCGACTACTCCAAGGGCATCAAGTTCCCGATCGCCGACTTCCAGATCACGCCTGACGTGGCCATCGTCGACCCCGAGCTCACCTACACCATGCCCGCCAAGCTCTGCGCGCACACCGGTATGGACGCCCTGACCCACTCCATCGAGGCCTACGTCTCCACCGCCGGCTCCGCCTACACCGACGCCAACGCCCTCTACGCCATGCGCGAGATCGTCGAGTGGCTGCCCAAGAGCTACGCCGGCGACAAGGAGGCCCGTCAGCACATGCACGACGCGCAGTGCATCGCCGGCATCGCCTTCTCCTCGGGCCTGCTGGGCATCGTGCACTCCATGGCGCACAAGACCGGTGCCGCCTTCACCGGCGACCACATCATCCACGGCTGCGCTAACGCCATGTACCTCGGCAAGGTCATCCAGTTCAACTCCAAGGACGCTCGTGCCAAGAGCCGCTACGCCTACATCGCCAAGGAGGTCTTCCACCTTGCCGGCGAGACCGAGGACGAGCTCGTTGCCGCGCTCGTTCAGATGATCCGCGACCTCAACGACAAGATCGACATCCCGCAGGGCATCAAGAACTACGGCAAGGGCGGCGTCAAGGCCGACGAGTCCATCATCGACTACGCCGAGTTCGAGGAGAAGAAGAGCCGCATCGCCGTCGATGCCATCGGCGACGCCTGCACCGGCTCCAACCCGCGCCAGCCCACGCCCGAGGAGATGGAGAAGCTCCTCGAGTGCGTCTACAACGACGTCGACGTGGACTTCTAAGCCAGAGGTTCTTCTCGCCAACGCGCGACTTTGGGGTCGGGCATTGCGCCCGGCCCCTTTTTGCGTGACGCGGCAGCCCCTTCGCGGCAAACGTGACAAAGGGACCGTCCCTTTGTCACGTTGGGTGCCGCAGCGGATGTCTTGACCTCGCGCTTACCTCCTTCCGCTACAATGCCTCGCTGGAGGCAGACAAACGGGAGGCATGATGGCGGAAATCACCGGCGCGGCGGCGTTCTTTGACGTTGATGGCACGCTCGTGTGGCACGACTACGAGAAGATCAAGACGATGACGCCGGAGGAGGTCCAGGCCCTTCCGCCCATCAAGCCGTCGCCTGCCGTGTACGAGGCGTTTGCCCGCATGCGCGAGGCGGGCAACCTCACGTTCATCTGCACTGGCCGCCACCTGCCCTTCATCCCGCAGACGATCCGCGACCTCAACCCCGACGGCTTTGTCGCGGGCGCCGGCGCGTTTGTGAGCGTGGGCGAGGAGGTGGTGCGCGCCGAGTTCATCGAGCGCGACCTGCTTCTCGAGACGGCTGCGCGCTTTGTGGAGGCGGGCGTGGACATCACGCTCGAGGGCGACGACGACAACGTGGAGCTCAACCCCTCCGGAAGGCCGGCGCGCCTGCCCGGCTCGCGTCTCGCGCGCACGGTGGGGGACGTCGAGGAGCTTCTGGGACGCCACCGCTACAGCAAGTTCTGCACCGAGGGCGCGGGCGAGAAGGAGCTGGAGCCCCTGCGCGACTTCATCGACGAGCACTTCACGCTCTGCGACCTCCAGGGCGGCGTGTTCGAGCTCTCGCTCATCGGCGTGGACAAGGGCACCGGCATCGAGGCTGCGCTCGCCCATCTGGGGCGCGGTGTCAAGGACACCTTCGCCTTCGGCGACTCCGAGAACGACCTTCCCATGAGAGGTGCCGTGGAGACGTTCGTTGCCATGGGCAACGCGCTCGAGAACGTCCGCGAGGTGGCAGACTACGTGACCGGCACTGCAGCCGAGGAGGGCGTCCCGGCCGCGCTCGAGCGCTTTGGGCTCATCTAGGCAGGGTCTTCGGTCCCTCAGGCCCCTCGGCCCTCCGCCGCCTACGCGCCGTGCCGCTCGTCGTAGGCACGCACCCCGCGCTCGGCGAGCTCGCAGTCAGAGACGCAGGGCACAAAGCCCGTGCTCGTGAGCTGGTATGCCTCGTGTCCCTTTGCCAGCAGCAGCACCACGGACCGCTGCCCCTCCGCAAGCTCGAGCGCCCGCTCTGCCGCCTGCTCGCGATCGATGACTATCTCGTGCGGGAAGCCCTCGGGGAGCTCGCGCTCCATCTGGTGGCAGATGTCGAGCGGGTCTTCGGTCCAGGGGTCGTCCGAGGTGAAGATGATGTAGTCAACGTAGCGCGCGGCAACGCGCGGCAGCTCGTGGCGCCGCTCGGGCGCCTTGTGCCCCACGGCGCCAAAGACCGCGATGGTCTTTGCCCCGGCAAACGTGCCCGCTACGGACGAGAGCAGGGACTCAAACGCAAAGCCGTTGTGAGCGTAGTCCACCACGACCGTGAGCTGGCGGTCGGCCGAGCGGTGGAACTCCATGCGCCCCGGCACGTGCGTGACCGCCAGTCCCTGGGAGATCTTCTCGATGCCGATGCCCAGAAGGTCCGCGCAGGCAGCGGCGCAAAGGGCGTCGGAGACGCTGAACTCTCCGGGGAAGGGAAGGGCCACGCGCCGCTCGCTGCCATGGAGGTGCAGCGTGAACGAGATGCCGTCCTCGGAGGGCACGAGCTCGTCCGCCCAGATGTCCGCGTCGGGGTGGTTCAGGCCAAAGACGAGGGTTCTGCCAGCTGCGCCTGCGGCGCCAAGAACGCGCTCCGCATGGTCCGAGTCTAGGTTGACCACCCCCACGCGGCTCTGAGAGAAGATCCTCAGCTTGGAGGAGAAGTAGTCCTCAAAGTCCGCGTGCTCGACGGGGGAGATGTGGTCAAGTCCGATGTTGAGGAAGCACCCGGCGGCAAACTCCACGCCGAGCGTGCGATCGTATTTCAGGGCCTGGCTGGAGACCTCCATGACCAGGGCGGCAAGGCCGGCGTCGCGCGCGTTTGCGAGGTGGCGCCAGAGGTCCGGCGGCTCGGGCGTGGTGTTTCTCGAGGGCGTCTCGTCAACGCCGTCGTAGGTCTCCACTGTGCCCATGATCCCGCAGGAGCCCTTTCCGTGGGCCGCCTCGACGATCGAACGGACCATGTATGCCGCCGTGGTCTTGCCCTTGGTGCCCGTGATTCCGATGATGGGAAGATCGTGATCGGGGCGGCCGAACGCCACGGCAGAGGCAACGGCCATCGCGCGACGCAGGTCGCTCGTCACGAGGGCGGGCGTACCCGGCGCCACGGCGGAAAGCTCGGCGGCGTGGGCCTCGTCGCAGAGGTAGGCAACCGCGCCCTTTTCCAGGGCACTGGCGAGAAACGCCGGCTTGAAGGCGGCCCCCTTGCACACAAAGAGGTCGCCGGTCAGCGTGGTGCGCGAGTCGCATGACGTGCCCGCAACGGTCACGCTGCTCGTGGCCCCCACGCTCGAGACCCCAGCTCCAGCTGCCTGCACGGCCGCCGCTATATCAGAAAGCGTCACAGTATCCATACGCACCAGTATATGCATAGGTCGGACGGACGGGGAGGGCAAGGTTCGCCGCGAGTCCCTCTCGCGCTCTCTGCGGTGAGCTGTCTGAGTGCCGAAGCTTGTCCTCCCCGTCCGACCGGTGGGATATGAGGCACGTATGTTAGACTTCACGTGTTCGGGCGATTGGCGCAGCGGCTAGCGCAGGTGCCTTACACGCACAAGGTCGGCGGTTCGAATCCGTCATCGCCCACCAGGTCCTGCCCGGCCCCGTCCCCGCGACGGGGCCGTTTGCGTTTCTCGCCCCGCTCGGGGGCGTTGCGCTCGGAATGACCATTCACCCACGCACAGTATGCTTCAACATTGTATATACGTAGATAATAATAACACGCATTGCAAACCGTGCGTGCTTTTCTCGTCTCCAGTCGAGAAGAACCTTGGGCTACACTGGCACCGTCGAAAGGAAGCCCATGAACACCAACCCCGAGCCCTCCCGTACCAACGGCCGCGCCAACAACGAGCTGCGCCCCATCACTCTCACGCCGGGCGTCATGAAGAACGCCGCCGGCTCCTGTCTCGCGGAGTTTGGCGACACGCGCGTGTTGTGTTCCGCCTCCGTTGAGGAGGGCGTGCCCGGCTGGCGCAAGAACGCCCACGCGGGTTGGGTTACGGCAGAGTACGCGATGCTCCCCGCTGCCGGAAACCGCCGCACGCCGCGCGAGTATCGCGGCCGCAAGGGCCGCTCCATGGAGATCGAGCGTCTCATCGGGCACAGCCTGCGCGCAGTCACGCGCCTTGACCGCCTGGGAGAGATCACGATTACGCTGGACTGCGACGTTATCCAGGCGGACGGCGGCACCCGTACGGCCTCGATCACGGGCGCGTGGGTGGCGCTCCACCAGGCGCTCATGGGTCTCGTCGACGCGGGCAAGCTCCCGCGCCTCCCGCTGACGGGGCAGGTTGCCGCTGTCTCGGCGGGCATCGTGGGCGGCCGCGCCCTGCTCGACCTCGACTACCCCGAGGACTCCCACGCCGAAGTTGACCTCAACCTCGTGGGCACCTCGGACGGCGGCATCGTGGAGGTCCAGGGCACCGGCGAGCGCTCCACGCTCAGCCGCGCGCAGCTGGACGAGCTTCTCGACCTCTGCCAGGACGGCATCGCGCAGCTCGTGCGCGCGCAGTCCCTCGCCACTGGGCATGGCCTCGACTGAGCGCCTCCCCGGGTTTTGGCCAAACGTTCGTCATGCGCCTCGTCCGCGGGCGCCGACGACCTTGCGTATGCGGCTGCGGAAGCCCGCATGCGCAATAACGGCCCACATGCGCAATAACGTCCTTGATGCGAAAAAATGGCACCCGCATGCGCAATGAGCCCCTTGATGCGAAGGGATTTTGGATCAAACCCCGTCTATGAATCAAACATTAAAGCGGTTACCTGGGCTTTTCCATAAGGGGACTCCAGACGGTCCCCAAACAGCTTCGCACCAAGGACGTGATTGCACACTCGGACGTTCGTTTTTCGCATCAAGGAGGTGTTTGCGCAAAGTGGCGCCTGCCATATCCCGGCGGTTGTCGTTGGGCCTGCAATGTGAAAGAGTGGACGAGGTTCGCAAACGCAGCTGACGGCTGCATTCCGAGAGGATGGTGCGTCGATGATTACGCTTCAAGAGCTGGACCCCAACAAGACCGTGGTCGTGGCCACGGGCAACGCTCACAAGGTCACCGAGATCGAGGCGATTCTCGCCCCCGAGATGCCGGGCGTCCGCTTTGTGGCCCTCGGCGAGCTGGGGGACTACCCCGATCCCGTTGAGGATGGGGAGACCTTCTTTGACAACGCGCTCATCAAGGCCCGCGCTGCGCAGGCGGAGACCGGCCTTCCCATGGCCGTGGCCGATGACTCCGGCCTCTGCGTGGACGCGTTGGACGGTGCCCCGGGCATCTTCTCCGCTCGCTGGGCCGGCGAGCACGGCAACGACCTCGCCAACAACGAGAAGCTCATGGCCCAGATGGCGGACGTCCCGCAGGAGGCGCGCACGGCCCGCTTCCACTCCAGCATTGCGCTCGTGCGCGGCAACGAGGTCCTGCGCGGGGACGGAGACTGCGAGGGCTTTGTTGGCTTTGAGCCCCGCGGGGACGGCGGCTTTGGCTACGACCCGCTCTTCCTGCCCAACGACACCCCAGGCAAGACCATGGCCGAGCTCACGGCGGATGAGAAGAACGCCATCTCGCACCGCTTCCACGCGCTCGAGGACCTCGCCTCCAAGCTCTAGCGACGCCGCGGCCCATGTCCGCTCTTCTCGCCCGCAAAGGGGTGCCGTTCGCCCAATAGCCGGTGGCCCAAGCCTTCCGAAAGGTTCATGATTATGGAGTGTCCGGAGCTTGCGTTCCGGGCCGTCGTGGACGGGCAGGGGCCTCGACTCGACGGTGTCCCCCATAGTGTTTTGGCGGCCTCGCCCTGGTGGTCGCAGTCACGTTGGCCGCGGCCGGGCGGCCGCACGGCGGGGGCGCCCGCCGAGAAAGAAGGGAAGCATCATGAGGATTCTTCGCGCCAAGGACTATGACGACATGAGCCGCAAGGCCGCAAACATCATCGCGGCCCAGGTCCAGCTCAAGCCCGACTGCGTGCTCGGTCTTGCCACCGGCTCTACGCCCATCGGCACCTACAAGAACCTCGTCGCCGCCTACGAGGCCGGCGACCTGGACTTCTCTGAAGTCAAGAGCTACAACCTCGATGAGTACCGCGGCCTGCCCGGCGACCACGACCAGAGCTATCGCTACTTCATGAACGTGAATCTCTTCGATCACGTGAACATCGACAAGGCCAACACCCACGTGCCCGACGGCCTCATGGAGGACTACGAGGCCGCCTGCGCCGAGTACGACGCCGCCGTCGCCGCCGCCGGCCACCAGGACCTCCAGCTCCTCGGCATCGGCAACAACGGCCACATCGGCTTCAACGAGCCCTGCGACTCCTTCATCAAGGGCACCCACTGCGTGGACCTCACCGAGTCCACCATCCAGGCCAACAGCCGCCTCTTCGACAGCATCGACGACGTCCCACGTCAGGCCTACACCATGGGCATCGGCACCATCATGGGCGCCAAGATGATTCTCGTCATCGCCAACGGCGACGCCAAGGCTCAGGCCGTCCACGACATGTGCTATGGCCCGGTCGTGCCGAGCTGCCCCGCCTCCATCCTGCAGCTCCACCCCAATGTGGTGGTCGTGGCCGACGAGGCCGCGCTCGCGCTCTGCCCGGCGGAGTAGCGCCAGGACTCATATCCACACCTTTGGAGGGGCGAGAAGAGAGATCTTCTCGCCCCTCTTCCTGTAGCGCGGCTCTGCGCGATGCCTCGTTGAGGCGGTTTGCGCTTGCGAGAACCGGGCGGTATGATAAACGCTCCTGTATTTTGGCTTCTTGCCTCTGTCCTACGGAGGATTGGCATGGAGAACGATATCCCGCCCGTTAACCGCCTCGATGAGATTCGCGACACGCTGAAGGCCCTCGAGGGCAAGCGTCTCAAGGTGAAGGCCAACATGGGCCGCTCCAGGATCGTCGAGCGCTCGGGCACGCTCGTTCACGCGCACCCGTCGCTGTTCGTCGTTGAGGTCGAGGAGCGCCGCGGCCGCACGGCGCGCCAGTCCTACCAGTACGTGGACGTCCTCACCGGGACCGTCGAGCTCTACGACATCGAGACGGGCGAGCGCATGTTCGAGTTCGCCGAGACGATCTCGGAGTAGCTCGTGGCAGGGGCCGTTCGCATCGAGACCCCCTGCAAGGTCAACCTCTATCTCGGCGTCCACAGGGAGCGGGACGCGCGTGGCTATCACCGCGTGGACTCCCTCATGGTCCCCGTGGCGCTGTTCGACGAGGTTGCCGCCGAGGAGGCGTCGGGACTTTCCGTGTGCTTCTCGCCGGATCTGAGCATCCCTGCCGAGAAGACCGGGGTGTGGAGGGCGGCGGCGCTGCTCGCCGAGGAGCTGGGTCGCGAGCCCGGCGTTCGCTTGAGCGTGACGGCGCGCATCCCGGAGCGTGCGGGGCTGGGCGGTTCATCGGCCGATGCTGGGGCCGCGCTTAGGGCGCTTGCCGCGCACTGGGGCGTTGACCCCCTCGACCCGCGAGTTGTTTCCGTCGCGCGCCGCATCGGCGCGGACGTGGCCTTCTTCCTCGATCCTCGTCCAGCGCTCTACGTGGGCGCCGGCGACGTCTTCGAGCGGGCCCTCCCGTCGCCGGAGCTCCCCGTCGCGCTCGTCATGCCACGCGCCGAGGGTGGCTCAACCCCTGCGGCCTACGCGGAGTTCGACCGTTCGGGCACTGACCCAACCGATCCTGCGCCCCTGATCGAGGCCCTTCACGCGGGGAGTGCGGAGGACATCGCCGCCAACCTCGCAAACAACCTCGCACCTGCCGCGCGGGCGCTCTGCCCTGAGGTGGGCGAGGTCGAGGCATGGCTTCGCTCTTGCCCGGGCGTGCTGGGCGCCCAGGTCACAGGCTCGGGGACCTGCTCGTTTGCGGTCTGCGAGAGCGCAGTCGCCGCAGATGCCGTTGCCTCGGCCGCCGCTGAGCGCGGCTGGCGATCGTGGTCGACAAAAACCCTTGGTTCTTCCACGGAAGTCTGCTAGAATATCCCCTCGCTACGGGTTGTGGCTCAGCTTGGTAGAGCGCTCGGTTCGGGACCGAGAGGTCGCTGGTTCGAATCCAGTCAACCCGACCACG
>CASFQX010000196.1 GCA_949296375.1 uncultured Olsenella sp. | reverse complement strand
CTTGGCGCGGACCTCGCGCTCGAGCGAGGGCGCCATCAGGCGCTTGTAGCCGTCCGCGACGGCCGCCTCAAAGACGGGCGCGAAGACGCCCTGGCGGCGCGGCCAGCGCCCGCCGAGGCGCGCCACCGCCGCGGCCTCGTCCACGCGCACGCGCACGCGGAGCTTCTCCTCGCGCTCGCCGCGGTCGATGGCCAGCACGCGGTGGTTGGGAATCTTGGCGGCGGGCTCGGCGTAGTCGTAGTAGGGCTCGTAGGGTGTCTTCTCGTCCGCGTTTGTTGCCACGGAGACGACGTCCGCCGTAGCCTCCGTGAAGGCGCGCAGGTCGGCGACGTTCTCGGCGTCCTCCGCCACGACCTCGGCCACGATGTCCGCGGCGCCCGCAAGCGCCTTCTCCGGCGTGTCAAAGCCGGCCCCGGCGGCCTCCGGCGTCACAAAGCGCGCCGCCTCGTCGGTCGCGGAGCCCCTTGTTGCCACCTGCATGAAGATCATGTTTGCCAGCGGCTCCAGGCCCGCCTCGCGCGCCTTCTGCGCGCGGGTCATGCGCTTCTTGCGGTAGGGCTTGTAGAGGTCCTCCACGCGCTGGAGCTGCGTGGCCGCGCGGATCTCCGCCTCGAGCTCCGGCGTGAGCTTGCCCTGCGCGTTGATGAGGACAAGGACGTCCTCCTTGCGCTTCTCGAGGTTGCGCAGGTAGGAAAGGCGCTCGTCAAGGGCGCGCAGGGCGACGTCGTCCATGCCGCCCGTGGCCTCCTTGCGGTAGCGCGCGATAAAGGGGATGGTGTTGCCCTCGTCGATGAGCTTTACGGCGGCGTCGACGGCCTCCGGCTTGAGGTTGAGCTCGCTTGCGAGCGTGGTGATAAGGTCCATGTGCTTGTGGCTCCAAACGGTTGCGTGCAAGAGCCACCTAGCATAGCCGCGCGCCGTGGCGCGCGCAACGCGGCCGGGCGTGCTGGTCCTTCTCGCCCCGCCAAACCTCGCACCTAGTCTTTGTTTGAGCGGCCTTGCGTTAAGTTTATAAACTTCTACTTGATGCAAGATATACTAGGTGCGAGGTTTTCCAAAAGCGCTGGCGAGAAGAACGTCAGGCCCGCAACTCCCACGGAGTGATGACGACCTTGAGGCAGCCGTCCTCGTGCGCCTCGAAGGCGCGATAGGCGTCCAGAATATCGTTCAGCGGGTAGCGGCGCGAGATGAGGAGGCTCGTGTCCAGCCTGCCGGCCGCGATGAGCGCCATCACCTCGTCGAGGCCGCACGCGTCCACGCCTCCGGTCTTGAACGTGAGGTTCTTACCGTACATGCTCGGCAGCGGCAGCGCCTGGTCGCGCTCGTACATGGCGGAGATCACCACGACGGCGTTGGGCCGGGCGATGCGCCAGGCCATCTCGAAGGTGTCGTCACCGCCCGCCGCCTCAATCACGGCATCTGCTCCGCGGCCGTGCGTCGTGGCGCGCACGATGGACTCGACGTCGCTGAGGTTCTTCTCGGCAGGGTTGATGACGACATCCGTAAGGCCATGACCGCGCGCGATCTCAAGGCGCGACTCATCCACGTCGAGGGCAATGACCTGCGCCGGATTTGCCAGCCGCGCACACATCATGGTGGTGAGCCCCACCGGGCCCGCTCCAATCACCGCGACGGTAGAGCCGGGCTCGATCTCCGCCAGACGCGCTCCCCACCAGCCCGTGGCCAGGATGTCCCCCAGAAAGAGCGCGTCCTCATCAGAGACGCCGTCCGGGATGCACGTGAAGGCGTTGTCCGCAAACGGCACGCGCGCGTACTCCGCCTGACAGCCGTCGATAGTGCAGCCCAGAAGCCAGCCGCCGCTCTCGCAGTTGTTGACCCAGCCGTGCTTGCAGAAGAAGCACTCTCCGCAGAAGGTCTCGCAGTTCACCGCCACGCGGTCGCCGGGCGAGAAGGAGCGCACGCCCGCACCCACCTCCTCGACCACGCCCACAAACTCGTGACCGAGCACCGTGTCCGGCTTGGCGCGCGGCACGGCGCCGCGCATGATGTGAAGGTCGCTCGTGCAGATGGTTGAGCGCGTCACCCGCACGATAGCGTCCGTGGGCTCCAAAAGACGCGGACGCGGCCTGTCGAGAAGGGCGATGTTTCCGCAGCCGTCATGCACCAGTGCTTTCATGGGAACTCCTTGGTCGAGCAGAGTTTAGGGAATCGTAGCACGCGATTTCCCTTTGTACGTCACCTTGGCCCCCGAGCGATTTCTATTGAGCATTTTTGCCGTATGCGGCATTTTTCTCAATAGCTGAAGATGGGCCTTAGCCTATTCGGGACAGCTTCTGGTCATGTCCGCATCATTGTCCGGATTGATGTCCAGAATCGAGCTTCTCGTCCTGCAGCAACTCGACTTGAGTGGAAATCTCTGCCCGGATGGTTACCGCAAGTTCCTCGCTCCAGGGCTTGCTTCCCTAGGACTGATTGCACTCCTCATGCGGGCACGAGGTTGTGCATCTCCGCAATGCAACCCGTTAGGCACCTGTCCCGTACGATGGAATTGAAATGACCTCACTCCGTTGCGGGGTCGCCGCAGCATACACAGGGTACATCCGAGGCATCCATGTCAAGAACCTCGAACGCGAAAGCGATTTCTTCGTCGCTCGGCATATTGCCCGAGATAATAAGCTCCGTATACATTACGCATGCAGCCTCATCACGCACCTATCCCCACAACCCCATGTTTGACATCGCGTACAGCGGGACGTTCCTCATCCAGTCCTGCTCACGATAGCCCGACAGGCTGAAGCGAACGGAATTAATCTCCGGGTGGGACTCCTTGAACGACCGCAAGCTCTTGGCGCGCAGGTTCTCCTCCGCCTTCACCTCGATGGCATAGACGCTGTTCGACCCCTGCGCCAGGAAGTCAATCTCACCTGAAGAGTTCTCGGCCGACCAGTAGTACGGCGTGAGCCCGCAATCGGAGACAAGCTGCTGGCAGACGTACTGCTCGGTGAGGGAGCCCTTGAACTCCTCGAAGATATCGCTGCCCCCGACAACCGTCTCCTTGTCGAGCCCCGCCATCGCCCCCAGCAGACCGACGTCGACCAGGAAGAGCTTGAATGCAGTGTCATCCGCATAGGGGCACAACGGGATTCCCGGCTTCGTTATCCTGCGGACGAGGGTCGTGATCCCCGCCTGGGTGAGCCACGTGATGCCCGACTGGTAGTTCCGCGCCCGCGCCCCCTGCGCGATGTGACTGAACACGAACTTCTTGTTCTCTCGTCCCAGATGAGATGGAATCGACCGCCACGCGGCGAGCGCGTACTCGGTCTCGGTCCTGCTTAGGTGCTTCGAGATGTCGCGCTCGTAGCCGCGCAGAATATCGAGCTGCACCTCGCGCGCATCCTCCAAGAGACCTTGCTCAAGAAAGACGCTCACCGCCTCAGGCATGCCCCCGACGTAGTAGTACTGGCGAAGGAGCGGAACGAACTTGCTTGAGAAGCCGTTGATGAGGCTCGTGTCTCCCGTGTCGATGAGGTCGCAGAGCGGCCGATTCCCCGTCGCGACGAGGAACTCCCGGAAGCTAAGAGGATAGAGATCGAGCGCATTCACCTTCCCGACGGGATACCCGCTGCCCTCGTGCACGGTGATTCCCAGAAGCGAGCCGGCCGCAGCCACCGCGTACCCGGGCGCGTCCTCGCAGAAGTACTTGAGGGAGGTGAGCGCCTTCGGGCACGCCTGAATCTCGTCGAGGACGATGAGGGTGCCCCCCTCGGACACGACCTCCCCCGTCTCGAACTGGATGGCGGAGACGATGCGCGGGATGTCGTAGCCCAGCTCGAACTGCTCGCGCATCCTGGGGTTGCCGTCGAGGTTCACGTATGCAACGTTCTCGAACTGCGTCCTGCCAAACTCCCTGAGCAGCCACGTCTTGCCCACCTGGCGCGCGCCGTTGAGGATGAGCGGCTTGCGGCGGGGCCTGTTCTTCCAGGCAATTAGTTCGTCCATGAGGAATCGTTCCATGCAAATCCCTCCCCTAAAAATGGCTACGGCCTTATTTTCGCACAGATTGGCGAAAATAAGGCCGTAATAAAGCCGTTTTTGGAGAAAATCAGGCGGAGTTTCACTCCCACTCAGTAATCAAATCGTGCACTCTCATCGCCGTTCGTCTACGTGGTATACCGTCGTCTTCCAATTAACCGAAATGAACCGCATTTCGCATCTCCGAGTTGAACTCAAATTGAACTCAACGCCGTTCTATCAGTCGGGGGCTTCCAGGCAGAAATATGCAAAAAAGCCGACACCACAAGGAAGCGCCCATTAGGGATTTTATCAAAAGGGGGTCAAGCCGGCGCCGCGGGACCGATCGCGCACCCAGCCGTCGAAAATACTTCGTTAAGGGGGCATCTGCTCGCGTTCCGGCAAAGAATGCCCCCCTAACCGCCGAAATCTACCTTCCGGTGAACCCGCGCTTCCAGTCGAGGTACTCCTCCTCGGAGATCTCCCCGGAGTCCCGCCTCTCGCGCATCGCGGCCCATTCCCTGATCGCCGCGTCGAGCTTCTGGGCGCCGGGCGCCGCGGGGTCCACGACGACCCGAGCCCCGCCATCGTCGGCCTCGGGCCTCGCGCCGAAGCCCTCCTCGAGGCGGAACAGGACCTCGAGCGCGTCGCGGGAGGTCTCGAGCCCGTAATCGGTGAGCGCGGCGGGAAGGCGACGAAGCTGCCGGTCGACGCCCACACGGGGCGCATGGCCAAGAGCACCGACCTGGCAACGTGGGCGACCTTCGAGGAGGCCGTGGCCACCGTGGCGCGCTGGCGCTGCGACGGCGTGGGGTTCGTGTTCGGACCCGATAGAGCGTTCATGGGGTTGGACCTCGACAACGCGCTGGTTGACGAGGTTCTCGCCGACGAGTACCGCTGGGTGGTCGAGGAGGCGGGCACCTACACCGAGTTCTCGCCCTCCGGGGACGGGCTCCACCTGATATTCCGGGATGGCAAGCCCGACGGGGCGCAGCGCTCGCGGAGGGGGCAGCCCGGCGGCCGGGTGGTGGAGATGTACGACCACGACCGCTACTTCACCGTGACGGGCGACGTGTTCGAGGGGTGCCGCTCCATCGCCGAGAACCCGGAGGTGGTCGAGCGGGCCCCTCGCGGCGCAGCCGAGGCTGGGCGACGTGGCGCGCGAGGTTTCGGCCGACAACGTGGCATTGCTCGCGCTGGCCGACGCGCTGGCGCAGTTCTACGTGTTCGCGCCGGTCAGCGACTGGGCCGCGTGCCTGGAGGGCGCGATGCGCATGGCGCAGTGGGCGCTCGTGAACGCAACGGGCACCGCCGGCGGCGACACCGACCTCAAGGCCATCCAGTTCGTCGCAGAGTGGCTGGTAAGGAACCGCCTGCACTTCGAGAGCTCGACGGAGATCGACCGGCTGGAGCGCTGGAGCGCGATAGAGCGGCACCGGAACCGACCAGGCTTCTCGTGGTGGGTCTTCTCATCGGTGCTCGACCAGGCGCTCTCCGGCGCGAGCTTCGACCGGCAGAAGACGCTGCGGCGCATGGCGGACGAGGGGCTGCTCTCCCGAGGATCCGGGCGCGGGTTCACGCGGCAGAAGCGCTTCGGCGACACGCGCGTCTGCTGCGTCTGCGTCGACAACGCGGCGCTCGAGGCGTTCCTGGAGCGGGCCGCCGCCTCGGCGCCTGGCGTCCCGGCGTCTCAGGGAGGCGGCCCATGTTGAGACGCGGGTCGAGACGGAGGTTCCGGCTGGTGAGGACGCGGGTGCCCCACTCTCTTCTCTCTGTCTTTACGGTAAGCGAGTATATAAGTCCCCTCACGCGCGGGCGGACGCGCACGCGCGCGGGATTGCGGGTGCGCCGCCCCGGTAACGGCGAGACGTCGAGACGGGACGCGTCTGTGCTGGTGGCAGGGGTCGCCCGCGTCTTGACGGGCGCAGTGGCGGCGGCTCTGAGGGGATGGCGCGCTTGAGCTGGTGGACCGAGGAGCAGGAGCGGGCTTTCAACGAGCAGCTTGAGCAGGAGCGCTTCGCCGCCGAGGAGGCGCCTGAAATCGACGACGTGCGGAGGGGGCAGAACAGAATGCGGCAAAGAAACTCAAGGCTAAAGAGAAGATACGGACTAAGCGTACAAAAACACAGGTAATCGAAGTCCCTGTTATTTGTTCGCTTGCGGTGATACACTATATTTACGCATATCTCCGCGGAAGGGAGTTGCCATGAACGTTCTTATTCCAGCAGACGAAGTTCAAATCTCCAAAACAACCGGCAAGAACCCTCATGACATCGATATGGAAGCAGTAGTTAATGGGCAATACGCCAGCTCATCTTGCAATGGTTGCTGGGATTGTGACCATTGCGGCGGCGTAAAAACACATTAATTGCTTTCCCATCCCATCACCATGCGGAGGCAATCCTATGAAACTTTCTCGATATTATCGTCTTGTCTCTCATGGTGATGGGACTGGTGTTTTATTTTCAACCTTTAATAATGCATTGATTCAACTCGACGAACGCTCTTATCGATTCCTGCGACTTCTCGAGTCTTCAACCCTGCCTGACGGCTCTATTGACGTTGAGAGCCTATCTGCACATGTTTCATCTACGGAGCTCTCTGCTTTTTCAGCCGATTTAGTATCAGCTGGAATTCTTCTTGATGATGATGTATCTGAAAAGAACATTGTCGATTTTGAGCGTGCAAGATCGATGCTGTGTGGCGCCCCCGCTTTTTGTGTCATGACGACAACAGGATGTAACGCCCGATGCCCCTATTGTTACGAAAAGGGGACTCCTGTTTCGACAATGTCCGATGCTGTTGCCCACGATGTAGCGAAATATATCATTTCATGTATTAAACCGGGGGAGTCGTTTGACATCGAATGGTTCGGTGGAGAACCTCTGATTAATCCATCGCCTATCGACATCATTACAGAGGCCCTAGAAAAGACCTCGCTTCTCGACCACGCTAGGATTTCAATGGCTTCGAATGGAATTCTGTTCGATTCCAACACCATCGAGAAAGCGGCGACAACTTGGCACCTAGAGCATGTACAAATCACGCTGGATGGGACCGAAGCGCGTCATGATGCAATCAAGCTCGGTAACGGTAAATCCGGCGCCTTCTCTAGAACTGTCGATAATATTATGGCACTGGCAGAAGCTGGCGTGTACGCATCGATTCGGGTCAACATTGGTCCGGAAAATGAAGCGGATATAATTCAGATGCTCGAGAATCTGGCTCCTCTCATGAGCGGTAACGAGAACATCGGCTTCTACGCCTATCCGCTCTTTTCTCCTGTGCGCGCAGAGAGTAAGGACACCGTTAAGCGAATCATTCGAGTCACAGAACGGATTGCGTCGCTGGGACTAAGGTCGCCGGCCAATGTTTACCAGCTGTATTACCTTCAAAGCCGGTGCCTTGCCACGAATTATCGCGGAGCTACCATTGCGCCGGATGGAAACATCTACGGATGTTCTCACTGTCTTGATGAAAGGTCTCATTTCGGCGATATCTGGCATCATGATCCATATCACCCCAAGAGGATAGCCTGGTCAAATCCCTCGCTGCCAGATTACTGCTCAGATTGCATCCTCCTTCCAATGTGCCAGGGAGGCTGCAAGGTTGCAGAATTGGGTCTTGAGGCAATGCCGCAGTGCTCGCTCTGGAAGAACGCTCTTGATGAGATTATCTTAAGTGCTGAAAAACTGAATTCTGCCTCCTAGCCCTTTCGACCTGATTGAAGGTTGATAAGTTTTGTGACGCGCGGCGAGAATCCACCGTGAAGGAATCTATCGACCTTTCACGGGGTGATTGCAGGGCGAGGCGGGCGAAGCTGACGCAGGAGATGGTGGACGAGGCTATCCGCCTCAAGGCGGACGGGCTGTCGAACGGGGACATCGTGTGCGCGCTGGGGATCCACGAGTCCACGTTCTACCGCTGGGTCGGCGAGCCGAAGAACAGGCTGCAGCGCGAGTTAAGCGAGGGCTAAAAAGGAGGAGTCGGCGTTCAAGCGGACGCTGCTCACGACCATCCGCTCGGTGGCGAGGTAACGTACAATTTCTTGCGCACTTTGACAGCGGAATAGCGTCCAGGTAAGGAAGGAGGGCACGGCCCGCGCCGGTATGATTCGAGTTGCCTAGACAAGAAGCATATTGGAGGCAGGCCATGCCCGAGCCCGTCGCAGCACTGAACGAGGAGCCCCTGAGGGCCGACCCGAGGGAGCTCATCCGCAAGACCGTCGAGGAGACGCCGAGCGGCCCGCTCGAGGAGGAGGCGGGCGACCTCGTCGGCGCCGAGCGATACGAGCGCGCCGCCGACCGCGAGGCCCATCGCGCGGGGCACTGCGAGCGGAGGCCCGCGACGACGTCCGGCGAGGTGACGATCCGCACGCCCAGGCCCGAGGGGGTGCGGCTCGCCACGGCGACCATCGAGCGCTGCCGGCGCCGCGAGACGAGCGTCGAGGGGGCCGTGATGGAGACGTGCCTGGCGGGCGCGTCCACCGGGCGGATCGAGGGCGTGAGCGAGATGCTCTGGGGCCCCGGCGTCTCCGCCGCCACCGTCTCGAGCCTGAACGAGAAGGCCTTCGGGGCCGTCGAGGGGTGGCGCAACCGCCCGCTCGGGCGCGCCTGCCCCCACGCCTGCGTCGACGGCATCCACCTGAGGCGCAGCTGGGGCGGCAGCCACGAGAGCGTCGCCGCGATGGTGGCCATGGGCGCCAACGACGACGGCTGCCGCGAGGCCATGGGCGCCGCCGAGGGGCTCGCCGAGTCGTCGGAGTGCTGGCGGGAGCTCCTCTCGTGGCCGAGGTCGCGGGGGCTGCGCGGCGCGCGCACGTTCGCCGG
>CASFQX010000195.1 GCA_949296375.1 uncultured Olsenella sp. | reverse complement strand
CGTCTCTGTTTTTGAGCGCTCGTCGGCGGGCGTGGCGCCGGTGACGAGCGCCCAGCTCACGCGAGCGGCGTCGAGCACCGGGCCGAGCTTGTCCGCATACTGTCGCGCGAGAACGGAGGTGGGCGCCATGACTGCGGCCTGCGTCCCGGTATCCGCGCAGGCAGCGAGCGCCACGGCCGCCACGGCGGTCTTGCCGGTGCCCACGTCGCCCAGAAGCAGGCGGTTCATCACGCGCGGAGCGGCCATGTCTGCAAGGATGTCGTCCACGGCGGCGCGCTGCTCGTCCGTGAGGGTGAAGGGCAGCGCGGCGAGAAGGGCGTCAACGTGCGGGCCGTCGGTCACGTGGCTCGTGGGGCTCACGCCCGAGAGCTCGATCTGGCGGCGCGTGAGCAGCGCGAGCTGCAAGCAGAGGAGCTCGTCGTAGGCAAGGCGGCGGCGCGCTAGCCCTGCCGAGGCAACGGTCTTGGGAAAGTGAACCTCGCGAAGGGCGCGACCCAGGGACATAAGGCGCCTCCGCGCCGCGAGCGTGGCGGGAAGCCAGTCGCAGACGTCGCCCACATCGGCGAGGGCGGAAGAGACGATGCGGCGCATCCAGCTCGCGGAGAGGCCCTCCGTCACGGGGTGCACCGGAAGAACGCGCGCGAAGTCGGCGGCCTGGTCGGCCGTCGCCACGACCTCGAAGAACGGAGAGCGCATCTGCTTGAAGCCGTACCCAAAGGTGACCTTGCCGGAGAGCGCCACGGTATCACCCTTATGGACCTGCTCGGCCACCCAAGGCTGCCTGAAGAAGCTGGCGATGAGCACGCCCGTATCGTCCATCACGGAGAGCTCAACTATCTGCAGACGCGGACGCGGGCGCTTGACCTGCACGCGATCGACCGTGGCCACGATGGTGGCATCCGTGCCCACGTCTGCTCGGGCGATCTTCTCCATGCGCGAGAAGTCGAGATAACGGTTGGGAACGTGGAGCAGGAGATCCCGCACGCGGCGGATGCCCAACCGGGCCAGGGCCTCCTCGCGGGCGCCCTTCACGTAGCGCAGGCGCGACACAGAGTCAGAGAGGGCGCAGGTTCGCTGCACCCTCTCTGCTGCTAACGGTATGGCGGGGCGCTCCCCCACGACCTACTCTATCGAGAAGATCACGGGGTAGAGGGGCTGCTCGCCGCGGTGCGGGTCCACCTCGAGGTCGGGTTGGGCCTCCTCGATGGCGGCCACGAGCGTCTCGAAGGCCTCGTCGTCCATGTCCTGGCCGGCGAGGATGGTGAGCGAGTCGCCCTCCTCCTCTTCCTGCATCTTGGCGATGAGGTCGAGCGTGACCTGCATGACGTCGGAACCCACCACGTCAATGGAGTCGTCCTGGATGCCCATGACGTCGCCGGCGTGACTGGGGCTGCCGTCCGCCGCCTGGGAGTCGCGCACGGCGGTGGTGACCTCGCCGCCGCGGACGTCCTGGATGGCCTCGGTCATGGCCTCGACGTTGTCCTCGAGGGTGCCCTCGGGGTCCACGACGAACATGGCGGAGAAGCCCTGGAGCACGGTCTTGGTGGGCACCACGGCCACCTTGGCGCCCTCGCAGGCGCTCGCGGCGGCCTCGGCGGCCATGCGGATGTTGCCGTTGCCCGGGAGCACGATCACGCTGTCGGCGTTGACCTGCTCGATGGCGGTGAGGATGTCGGCGGTGGACGGGTTCATCGTCTGGCCGCCGGAGACCACCACGTCGACGCCCAGGGAGCGCAGGATCTCCTCCTCGCCGGAGCCTGCGGCCACGGCCACGAAGCCCAGGGCCTTGTGCGGCAGCTCCTCGGCCTGGCCCGCAGCCCCGGCCTGGTCGGCCGCGATCTTGGCCGTGCGGTCGTGGGACTCCATGTCCATGTTGTGGATGAAGACCTCGTAGACCTGGCCAAACTGGAGCATGTACTCGAGCACGCGGTTGGGCTCGTTGGAGTGCACGTGCACCTTGAAATCGGGGTAGGCGCCCACGATGAGCTCGCAGTCGCCCAGGGTGGCCAGGTGCGCGAGGGACTCGTCAACGTCGAAGGGCTTCTCGGCCTTGAAGAGGAACTCGTTGCAGTAGCGGAACTCGGAGCCCTCCCAGTCGTCGTTGAGCTCGATCTGGACCTTGGCGGAGACGTCGGCCTTTGCGTCGACGGTGGTCTTGAAGTCGGTGAGCTCGCCGGCCTTGCCGGTGGCGGCGTTGACGAAGGCCTCGAGGAAGACGGCGAAGCCGAAGGCGCCCGAGTCCACGACGCCGTTCTCCTTGAGGACGGGCAGCAGCTCGGGCGTGCGGGCAACGGACTCGTAGGCCTCCACCACCAGGGCGTCGAGCATCTCGCGGCAGGTGAGGTCGCGGCTCTTCTCGAGCTGGTCCGCCTTGGCGGAGACGTCGCGCAGGACGGTGAGGATGGTGCCCTCGACGGGCTTGCGCACGGCCTTGAAGGCGACCTTCACGCCGCGGCGCCACGCGTGGGCGATGTCACCCGGGGTGGGCTTGTCCTGGTTCTTGGCGTCCGTGAGGCCCTCCGCGATGCCGCGCAGGATCTGGGACGTGATGACGCCCGAGTTGCCGCGCGCGCCCATGAGCGAGCCGTGCGTGATGGCCTTGGCGATGTCGTCGATCGAGGCTCCCGCGGGCAGGG
>CASFQX010000194.1 GCA_949296375.1 uncultured Olsenella sp. | reverse complement strand
CGACGGCATCATCGTCACCAAGCTCGACGGCACGGCCAAGGGCGGCATCGCCCTCGCCATCTCCAGCCAGCTGGGTCTTCCCATCTATCGCATCGGCGTGGGCGAGACCCTCGATGACCTCCAGACCTTCGACGCGCGCGAATTCTGCCGCGCGCTCGTGGGTGAAGGGATGTAGCCATGTTCAACTCTCTCTCCGATCGCCTTCAGGACACCTTCGATAAGCTCCGCGGCAAGGGTCGTCTCACCGAGGACGACATCAACCTCGCGATGCGCGAGATTCGCATGGCCCTGCTCGAGGCAGACGTCAACTACCGCGTGGTCAAGGAGTTCGTCGCCCGGTGCAAGGAGAAGTGCCTCACCGCAGACGTCCTCTCCTCGCTGAGTCCCGCCCAGAACGTCGTCAAGGTGGTCCTCGACGAGCTCACGGCGCTTCTCGGCTCCACGGACTCCAAGCTCACGCTTGCGCAGAACCGCACGCCCAACGTGATCATGCTCGTGGGCCTGCAGGGCTCCGGTAAGACGACGGCTGCTGCCAAGCTTGCCTACCTGCTCAAGAAGCAGGGGAGAAACCCCTTGCTCGCGGCGTGCGACACGCACCGCCCGGCCGCTGCCGACCAGCTCGCCACCCTCGGCGGCGAGATCGGCGTTCCGGTCTTCCGCGGCGATGGCAAGGACGCCGTGGCTGTGGCCTCCGGTTCCATCCGCGAGGCCGTCGACCGTCTCTGTGACGTGGTGATCGTGGACACCGCCGGTCGCCTGCAGGTCGACGAGGAGATGATGCTGGAGGCCGTGGCCATCAAGCAGGCCGTGCGCCCGGATCAGATCCTCATGGTCGTTGATGCCATGACCGGCCAGGACATCGTCAACGTGGTCACCGAGTTTGCCAACCGCGTTGACTTTGACGGCGTGATCATGTCCAAGCTCGACGGCGACGCCCGTGGCGGCGGCGCCCTCTCCGTGCGCGAGGTCACCGGCAAGCCGATCAAGTTCGTCTCGATGGGCGAGAAGCCCGACTCCCTCGAGGTCTTCCATCCCGACCGCATGGCCAAGCGCATCCTCGGCATGGGCGACGTGGTGGGCATCATCGAGCAGGCTCAGAAGGTTGCCGACGAGCAGCAGATGGCCGATGCCGAGCGCATGCTGCGCGAGGGCTTCACGATGGACGACCTCCTCGCGCAGATGCAGCAGATCCGCAAGATGGGCGGACTGCGCAAGATCATGGGCATGATTCCCGGCATGGAGCGTGCTATGGCGCAGATGCCCGACGCCGCCGACGACTCACAGCTCGTGCGCATCGAGGCAATGATCCACTCGATGACGCGTGAGGAGCGCATGCGCCCCAAGGTCATCAACGGCCAGCGGCGCCGTCGCATCGCCCAGGGCTCCGGTCGCACGGTCCAGGAGGTCAACCAGCTCATCAAGCAGTGGGATGAGATGAACAAGATGATGAGCAGGATGAAGGGCATGATGCAGCCTGGCGCCGGAGGCAAGAAGGGCCGTCGAGCCATGCAGCAGATGATGCGCAACATGGGCGGCGGCAACCGCCCGTTCTAAGGGTCTCTTCTCATCTGCGGACCCTCATGACTCGTTGACGCGCTCGAGCTCCGAGAGGAGCTCGAGCCGTTTCTCTCTGGTCCCAGATCCGATGACGTCTATCATGCCAAGACGGGCTCTCACGTCTCGGGCGAGCTCGTCCAGACAGCAGAGGTCCGCCGCCTCCCGCTCGGTGATGACGATCGCCTCCAGCCCAAGCCTCTCGAGCTCGGCGACCCATCGGTCTTCAGGTTCCCCCGACGACCCCGCATCCTTCCTGCAGCAGATGACTACTCCTCTGACGGTGCCTCCAGAGGCGCCGAACTGGGGCAGGGGCCTGAGCATGAGGATTCCGCCCTCGCCGTCACGTTGCGCCCACTCGTCCCATAGGTGTCCCAGGCCGACCTCGCTCGGTGGCGTGGCTCTGAGCCCGTAGCCTCCCGAGGCGGGCGGCGCCTGCAGGATGGCGGCGAGCCTGCTCTCGGCTTGGGATGCCGCGTGCTCGCAGGAAAGTGGAATCGCCTCGCGGGCCCTTCTCGTCCCGTGGGCTCCGCTCATGAGGTTTACCATGCGAACTATCTCCCTCTTCTTGACGAGCGGCTCCCGCCTCGTCTCCGCGGCCCCAGGGCCGTGCGTCGCATAGCATCCGCAGAGCTCGCTCATGAGCAGGGCGCCCTCCGCCCTGCTCGCCCTGCGGCACATCTGAATGGCTGCGAGCTCCGGGCATACGATGAGTACCTTCTCGCCAACGCGAAGGTACGAGTCCTCCGGGTGAATGAGATTGGTCACGCGACGAGTGAAGATGGGGCAGGAGTGCGCCGTCGCATCGCTCGAGACCAGGATCTCGATGGGGCGTGAGAGGCGTCTCAGGAGAGGGTCGCTCTCCACGAGCTCCCGCATCTCCGAGGCCTTGGGGATTTTCAAGGGTATCTCGCTCGTCCTCTCGTCCCACTGTCTCACGAAGAAGGGGAACTCGGGAAGGCGCATTGCCTCAAGGGCGGTGGTATGTGTCAGCAGAATGTCCATGTGAAAAGCCTAGCCGAGGCTCGAGGTGTCCGGACGAGGGGGAGAGATTCTCGTTTATGAGTCTGCGTCAACCTGTCATGAAACTGACGGAGAGGACATGATTCCTGGATAACAGCGGTACACGATTAGAGCAAACATATAAGCAATAAAACCGATGTCACGCGTTCGCGGTAGAATTGGCATCCGCTCGTCCGATGCGCGCCCAGAATAAGCGCCGGACGGGTGCCAGACGGCTCCGAATGCCACCTGGGCTCAGGCGCAGAGAATCGGGCCCGGATTCGCACGAGGCAAACCCGGGCCCGTCGTCTTGCTGGGCTATGAGATGAACTCCTAGTAGTGCGTCACCACAACGTCGCCAACCTGAATCATCCCGTAGAGCTCCGCTGCCTTGTCCACGGGGAGGTTCACGCAGCCGTGGCTCCCGTTCCACTGGTAGATGGTACCGCCAAAGCTCCCGCGCCAGTCAGCGTCGTGCAGGGCCACGAGGTTGCCCACGAACGGCATCCAGTAGCTCACGTAGCTGATGTAGTCCGGCTCGCCGTCGCCGTTGTAATCGAGGCCGCGGAGCGTGGCGTCGCGCTGCATGTTGTTGTTGATGGCGTTGACGCCCGTGGGGGTGTCGTAGCCCTGAGAGGTGTCTCCGGTGACGCAGTCGGACTCCCAGATGATGGAGCCGTCGTCCCCGTAGAAGCGAACGTGCTGCTCGGAGAGGTCGATGTCGATGTAGCGGTTGCCCCAGTCGCGGCCGCCGGCGTCGGGCACAACCTGGCCGCGAGCCTCAAAGGCCACCTCGATGACCTGCGGAGTCCCGCTGTTGACGGCAGCGAGAAGAGCTTCGGCGGCACTGGCCTCGTCAACCTTCCAGCCATAGGACCCGCCGGAGACGGTCACCTGCTTGCCGTCTGCGCGCGTGAAGGTGCGCTCGGCACCGACGGTATTGAGGTTCCCGACCGCCTCGTTGATCCAGG
>CASFQX010000193.1 GCA_949296375.1 uncultured Olsenella sp. | reverse complement strand
CTACTTGCTCGGGGCATAGCGCATGACCTCCTCGCGGTAGTCTCGGGTGTCCGCGTCGCGCAGCGCGGTCAGGGCGTCGCGCTCCTTCTTGGAGAGCATCGTCGGAACCTTAACACGAACGGTGACGTAGAGCGTGCCGCGTGCGCCCTTGCGCTTGACGTTGGGAGCGCCCAGGTCGCGGAAGCGGAACGTCTTGCCGTCCTGCGTTCCGGCGGGAACCTTGAGGCGAACCTCGGTGCCGTCGGGCGTGGGCACGTCCACGGTTGCGCCGAGCGCCGCCTCGAAGGCGCTTATCGGCAGGTCCATGCGCACGTCGGCGCCGTCGCGCTTGAAGATCGGGTGCTCGGCCACGTGCGTGGTGATCACGAGGTCGCCGCGTTCGCCGCCCGCGGTGCCGTACTCGCCGCGGCCGCGATACCGCAGCTTGCCGCCGTCAACGGCGCCCGCGGGGATCTTGATCGTGAGGGTCTGCTCCTCGCCGGTGGACGGCACGCGGTAGGTTGCCTTGCGCGTGGCGCCGCGGAAGGCCTCCTCGGCGGAGACATCCACGGACATCGTGAGGTCGCGGCCCTTGGTGGGGCGGTTCTGCGCCGCACGGGCGCCCGCGCCGGCCCCGCCAAAGATCGACGAGAAGTCAAAGCCCGAGAAGGCCCCCTCGCCGTTGCGGATGTTGCTGAAGATGTCCGACCAGTCGCCGCCCACGTTGGTGGTGTAGGTGTAGCGGCCACGGCCGCCCGAGCCGCCAAAGTCGGCCCCGGGGATGCCGCCAAACATGAGCATCTGGTCATACTCGCGGCGCTTCTGGGGGTCGGAGAGCGTGGTGTACGCCTCGCTGACCTCCTTGAACTTCTGCTCGTCACCGCCTGCGTCCGGGTGGTACTTGGCGGCGAGCTTGCGAAACGCCTTCTTGATGTCATCGTCGGAAGCGTCGCGCTTCACGCCGAGAACGTCATAGAACGTCTTACTTGTCTTTGCTGCCATTCTGCACGCGCCTCCTCTCTTTGACACGGGGGCTCGCCCCGCGCCGACTCGTCATTTTGTGCTGTCGAGAAGAACGGGCTACTCCGCGCCCTTCTCGCCGTCCTTGACCTCTGCGCCGTCCGCGGTCTCCGCCGGGCGCTTGGGGCCGCCGTAGGTCACCGTCACCATGGCGGTACGGATGACGCGCTCGCCCATGCGGTAGCCCTTCTGGTAGACCTGGGCGACCGTCTCGTCGTAGGCGTCCTTGTCCTCCACGCGGCCGACGGCCTGGTGGCTGAGCGGCTCAAAGGGTTCCCCGGCGGGGTCGATGGGCTCCACGCCTTCCTTGGCGAGAACCGCAAGCATCTTGGCGTGCACCGCCGAGACGCCGTCGACAAACTGCTTAAGCTGCTCGTTCTCATCCGTGGCACCGGCGTGCTCGATGGCGCGCTCGAGGTCGTCGATCACGGGCAGCAGGTTGGTGACCAGCTTCTCCGCGGCGCGCTCCTTCTCGGCAAGGCGCTCGGCGGCGGTGCGGCGGCGATAGTTCTCCCAGTCCGCCTGCAGGCGCAGCATGCGGTCCGTGGCGTCGGCGGCCTCCTTCTTGGCGGCCTCGATCTGGTCCTCCACGTCCGAGAGCTTCTTCTGCAGCTCGTCGCGCTCCTCACGGAGCTTGCCGGCGTCCGCCGCGAGCTCGCGCTCGGCGGCCTCCTCGCCGGCGCGGATGGCAGCCTCAACACGGGCGCGCTCCTCGGCGTCCTCGTCGGACTCGCCGACGGCGGCCGCGGCGGCCGCGTGCGCGTCGTCCTTCTCGGCAGCCTCGTCCGTCTCTACCTCATCGGGCTCAACGGCCTCGTTCTTCTCGTCCTCTATCTCGATGGGCACTCTCACGTCACCCTCCTCAATGGGCCGGGGAGCTCCCCCGACCTATCCAACAGGGGCGGCCGCGAAGCCGTGGCCGCCCCCGATTCCAGTCTCTTGTCGCGCGGCCGCGAACTAGTTGTTCTTGTCGTCGTCCACGACCTCGTACTCAGCGTCAACGACATCGTCGGCACTAGCCGCGGTGCCGGCGCCGGCGCCGGGGTTCGCGCCCTCGTCGGTGGTGGAGTAGACGATCTGCGCGAGCTTCTGGGAGGCCTCGGTGAGCTTCTCGCCCGCGGCGCGGATGGCGTCCACGTCCTGGCCCTCGAGCGCCTTCTTGGCGTCGGCGATGGCCGCCTCGACCTCGGACTTCTGATCGGCGGGGACCTTGTCGCCAAGATCCTTCAGGGTCTGCTCGGCGCCGTAGCACAGCGAGTCGACCTGGTTGCGGACCTCGATCTCGTCCTTGTGCTTCTTGTCCTCCTCGGCGTGGGCCTCGGCGTCCTTGACCATGCGATCGACCTCGTCGTCGGAGAGGGCGGTGGAACCGGAGATGGTGATCTCCTGGCTCTTGCCGGTGGCCTTGTCCTTGGCGGTGACCTTCACGATGCCGTTGGCGTCGATGTCGAAGGTAACCTCGATCTGCGGCACGCCGCGGCGGGCGGCAGGGATGCCGGTGAGCTGGAACTTGCCGAGGGACTTGTTGTCCGCGGCCATCTCGCGCTCGCCCTGCAGGACGTTGATCTCGACGGACGTCTGGTTGTCGGCGGCCGTGGAGTAGATCTCGGTCTTGGACGTGGGGATCGTGGTGTTGCGGTCGATCATCTTGGTCATGACGCCGCCCATGGTCTCGACGCCCAGCGACAGCGGCGTGACGTCGAGCAGCAGGATGCCCGAGACGTCGCCGGTGAGGACGCCGCCCTGGACGGCCGCGCCGTCGGCCACGACCTCGTCCGGGTTCACGGACATGTTGGGCTGCTTGCCGGTCATCTGCTTGACGAGCTCCTGGACGGCGGGCATACGGCTGGAGCCGCCGACGAGGATGACCTCGTTGACCTGGGAGATCTGGAGGTTGGCGTCATGCAGGGCCTTGGTGACGGGCGCCTTGCAGCGATCGAGCAGGTCGCGCGTGATGCGCTCGAACTCGGCGCGGGTCAGCGTGTAGTCGAGGTGCTTGGGGCCGGTGGCGTCGGCGGTGATGAAGGGCAGGTTGATCTGGGCCTGCTGGGCGGAGGAGAGCTCCTTCTTGGCGTTCTCCGCGGCCTCCTTCAGGCGCTGCAGGGCCATCGGGTCCTTGCGCAGGTCGATGCCGTT
>CASFQX010000192.1 GCA_949296375.1 uncultured Olsenella sp. | reverse complement strand
GGCATGTTCGGCTCCCTCTTCTTTGTGGTGACGCTCGGCTGGGGCATCTCGATCATCGCCGGCGCCTGCGCCCTCACGATGTTCAACATCCCCATCCTCGTCCGCACCATCCAGCAGGCGCTCGAGGACGTGCCGCGCAGCCAGCGCGACGCCGCCCTCGCGATGGGCCTCACCCGCTGGGAGACCACGATTAACGTGCTGCTCCCGGCCGCCATGCCGGCCATCGTCACGGGCGTGGTGCTCTCTGCGGGTCGCGTCTTCGGCGAGGCTGCCGCGCTGATCTTCACCTCGGGCTCCGCCCCGGCGCGCCTGAACTTTGCCTCCGTCAACTTCCTGAGCCCCACCAACCCCTTCAACATCTTCCGCCCGGCCTGCTCGCTCGCCGTCTATATCTGGCGCCTCACCTCCGAGCCCACTGCCGGATCCACGGAGATCGTCTGGGGAACCGCCACGATCCTGCTTCTCTGCGTGCTCCTGTTCAACGTGCTTGCCCGCCTGCTCGGCAAGTTCCTCTCGAGGAGGCTGACCGCCGAATGACAGACATCACCACCACCCAGGACCAGGGCTCGGTCGAGAAGGGCGGGTCGCTGCTCACCACGCGCGACGTGACGGTCACCTACGACCTCACGCACGAGGCCCTGCACAAGACCTCGCTCTCCTTCGAGGGCGGGCAGGTCACTGCCCTTATCGGCCCGTCCGGCTGCGGCAAGTCCACGTTTCTGCGCTGCCTGAACCTCATGAACCGCGAGATTCCCAAGTGCTCCATCGGGGGCGAGATCTTCTACCACGGGCGCAACATCAACACGCCCAAGGAGAACCTCTTCGAGCTTCGCAAGTCCATCGGCATGGTCTTCCAGCAGCCCACGCCCTTCCGCAAGTCCATCCGCGAGAACATCCTCTTCGCTCCCAAGAAGCACGGTCGCGTGAGGACCAAGGACGAGGAGGACGAGCTCGTGGAGACGTCGCTTCGGCAGGCGGCGCTCTGGGACGAGGTCAAGGACAAGCTGCGCCAGTCCGCTCACGCCCTCTCCGGCGGCCAGCAGCAGCGCCTGTGCATCGCGCGCACGCTTGCCATGAAGCCGGACGTGGTCCTCTTCGACGAGCCGTGCTCGGCGCTCGACCCCATCTCCACCTTCGCCATCGAGGAGACGATCCGCGACATCGCCTCGAGCGGCATCTGCGAGATCATCGTCACGCACAACATGGAGCAGGCCACGCGCGTCTCCGACCGCACCGCCTTCTTCTACGTGGGCGACATGGTCGAGACGGGCACGACCCAGCAGATCTTCTCGAATCCGCAAGACCAGCGGCTCGTTGACTACCTGACCGGTCGCTTTGGCTAGGGGGGAGAACATGGACACAGAGCTTAACGACGGGGTCTATCGCTCCCTCGAGGGTGCCGACACCGCCATCAGGGTGCGCGACTTTGACCTCTGGTACGGGGACTTCCAGGCGCTCAAGAAGATCAACCTGGAGATCCCGCGCAACCGCGCGACGGCCTTCATAGGCCCCTCCGGCTGTGGCAAGTCCACACTGCTGCGCACCTTCAACCGCATGTGCGACTTCGTGGAGAGCGTACGCACCGAGGGCACGATCGAGTTTGACGGCAAGGACATCTTTGAGATGGACTCCAACGCCCTACGCGTCTACGTGGGCATGGTCTTCCAGCACCCCAACCCGTTCCCCATGAGCATCCGTGAGAACATCCTCTACGGCCCCAAGCGCATGAGGCGCCTCTCCAAGGCCGAGGGGGACGAGATCTGCGAGCGCTGCCTCAAGCGCGCCGCCCTCTGGGACGAGGTCAAGGACAGCCTGGACAAGAGCGGCCTGGGCCTCTCCGGCGGCCAGCAGCAGCGCCTGTGCATCGCGCGCGCCCTCGCCACCGACCCGGAGATCCTGCTCATGGACGAGCCCACCTCGGCGCTTGACCCCATCTCCACGAGCATGGTCGAGGAGCTCATGTGCGAGCTCTCGGAGGACCACACCGTGGTCGTCGTGACCCACAACATGCAGCAGGCCGCCCGCGTGGCCGACAAGACCGTCTTCTTCTATCTCGGCGAGCTCGTCGAGGAGGCGCCCACACGCGAGTTCTTTGCCAACCCGCGCGAGAAGCGCACGCAGGAATACCTATCAGGGAGGTTCAGCTAATGTCCGCAGCAACTCGCTCAAAGTTCACCAAGCAGCTCGACGACATCGAGGAGTACCTGAGGCGTCTCACCGAGAAGTGCGCCTCCGACATTCGCGCCGCGGGTCTCGCCGCCACGGGTGACAAGGGTGCTGCCGAGGGCGTCATGGCAGGTCGCAAGAACGAGGACCGACTCCGCAACGCCATCGAGGAGAACTGCCTCGACGTGATGCTCCTCCAGCAGCCGCTCATCGGCGAGGACCTGCGCTTTGTCTCAGGCGCGTTCCGCATCGTCTCTGACCTCACGCACATCGACGGCATGACTCGCGACATCGCCTTCCTCGTCGAGGAGATTCCGACCAAGGCGGCCAAGAAGCTCACCGACGAGTTCACCGAGATGTCCGAGTGCGCCGCCGCCATGGTGGAGCAGGCCGGCGCCGCCTTTGCCGCGTCTGACGTCGAGGGGGCGCAGCGGGTCGTCGAGGAGGACAATCGCGTCAACGCGCTTTATGATGATGTGGAGAAGAAGCTCGTGGGACTCATCCGCGACGGGAAGTCCTCGGCGCGCTACCTCCCCGAGCTCCTCATGGTGGCAAAGTACTTCGAGCGCATCGGGGACCTTGCCAAGCGCGTTGCCGCCTGGGCGATCTTCCGCGTCACCGGCGAGCACGTGGTGGCAGAGAAGGCGAGCCAGCAGCGTTCGAGCGAGGCCTAGCGGGCGGGTAACGGTTGGATTTCTGTGAGCGGGACGGGGAGAGAAGCGTTGGTCTACTACGTTGAGGACGACAAGAACATCCGCGAGCTCACGGTCTACGCGCTGGGGCAGGGCGGCATAGAGGCGCGGGGCTGCGCCGACGACGCCGAGTTCCGTCGTGCCTGCGCAGAGCGCACGCCCGACGCCGTTCTTCTCGACATCATGCTGCCCGACGCCGACGGGCTCGAGATCTTGGCTCGCATCCGCAGGACGCCGGGCCTCAAGAGCGTGCCGGTCATGATGCTCACGGCCAAGGACACCGAGCTCGACACCGTGCGCGCCCTTGACGGGGGCGCCGATGACTACCTCTCCAAGCCGTTTGGCATGATGGAGGTCGTGAGCCGCACGCGCGCGCTCCTGCGCCGTGCCGGTCGCGAGGCCTCGGCCCCCGAGAAGCCCGTCGTCCTGACGTGCGGCAACGTGAGCCTCTGGCCCGATCGCCGCGAGGTGCAGGTTGACGGTTGCGAGGTCCAGCTCACGATGCGCGAGTTTGACCTGCTCGAGTTTCTCATGCGCTCGCCGGGCGTTGTCTTCTCGCGCGAGACACTGCTCCAGCGCGTCTGGGGCTGGGACTTCGACGGCGGCTCGCGTACCGTTGACGTGCACGTGCAGCAGGTGCGTGCCAAGCTCGGCGAGTCCTCCGACCTTATCGAGACCGTTCGAGGCGTGGGGTATCGCGTCCGAGGCTAGAAGGGGGAGCGCGTGGTCAGACAACCCGGGTCAAAGGGATCGCTCTCGCACCGGATGTTCGTTGCGCTGGTGGTTGCATGCACGAGCGTTGCGGTTGTCGTGACCATCGCGGCCTCTCTCATATACCAGAGCGCCTTTCTCGCCGACGAGCATGAGCAGCTCGCCGGCGAGTGCCGTACTCTGGCGTCCCTGCTGAACCTCGCAGATGACGATCCGGAGGTGCTCTCCGGGCTCGATCTCGGCGACATCCGAGCGACCCTAATCGATCCGGACGGCACCGTCACCTACGACAGCCTCGCTCCGGCGGACGAGCTGCCCAATCATGGTGACCGTCCCGAGGTGGAGGCCGCGTTCTCCGAGGGCTCCGGCTCCTCCGAGCGTGCGAGCGACACCGCTGGCTACATGAGCCTCTACGAGGCGGAGCGCCTGGACTCGGGGCAGGTTGTGCGCCTTTCTGTCGATCGGGCCGGCGTCGTGGCGTTCCTCTTCCAGGACCTCTTGCTTCTCGCCCTGCTGGCGGTGCTGCTGGTGGGCGCGAGCTGGGTCGTCTCGATACGGCTCTCCAGGCGCTTCGTGCAGCCGATCCTCGAGATAGACCCGTCCTCCGGTGACGGAGTGGCGCCCTACGAGGAGCTCGATCCGCTCGTGACGCGCCTCAACGAGCAGCACGACCAGCTCATGAACCGCATGACCCAGATCCAGGACGCGGCCGACCTGCGCCGCGAGTTCACGGCTAACGTGACGCACGAGCTCAAGACGCCCATCGCCTCGATTTCCGGCGCGGCGGAGCTGATCCGTGACGGCATCGCCAAGCCCAAGGACGTTCCGGGTTTTGCTGGGCGCATCTATGACGATGCGCGCCGTCTATCGAGTCTCGTGAGTGACATCCTCACCCTATCCAAGCTCGACGACGCAGAGCGTGGGGGCGAGGGCGCGCAGGAGCTCTTTGGGCCCTCGGAGAGCGTGAACCTGCTCGCCACGGCGCGCGACGTGGTGGGGAGGCTCGCGCCAAAGGCACGTGCGGCTGAGGTCGACATCTCCGTCGAGGGCATCTCTCTGCAGGTCCGCGGCAACGCGCGCCTGCTCGACGAGCTGGTGAGCAACCTCTGCGACAACGCGATTCGCTACAACCGCCCGGGCGGCAAGGTCTTTGTGTGGGTGCTCCCCTCGGACGACGGTGGGGTGCGGCTGCGCGTTTCCGACACGGGAATCGGCATCCCCGAGGCGTCCCAGGACAAGGTCTTCGAGCGCTTCTACCGCGTTGACAAGGGTCGCAGCCGCGATATGGGCGGCACGGGCCTTGGCCTTGCGATCGTCAAGCACGCGGCGGCCTATCACGGGGCGAGGATCGCGCTCGAGAGCAAGGTGGACAAGGGCACCACGATCACGGTGACCTTCCCGCGGGCGTAGGCTGCGCCGTGCGCGAAACCTGACTTTTGCACAAGCGCCCGTGCTTCTCAGATACTTAGAAAGATAATATGCACAGCTAGAGGCTTTGCTCGCCAAAAGCACGGCGTCGTGAAGTGCCGACCGCTCGTGCAAAAGTCAGACTTTTGACGTTGCTTAGAGGTGCAGCTCCCAGAGGTTGGTCCAGCCGGGCATCGGCAGCGTGGGATAGGGAAGCCAGATCGGGCGGTGGCGGGTGAAGCCGCATCGCGTGTACATGCTGTTTGCCTCCACGCCCTGAACGGACGTGTTGAGCCGGATCACGCGAGCCCCCTCGCCCCTCGCCTCACGGGCTACGGCGTCGAGAAGGGCAACGGAGACGTGGCGTCCACGTGCTGCGGGGTCAACGGCGAGCAGGTGAAGACCGCGGACCTCGTTCGCGGGAAGCTCCTCCCAGCCCGGGCCGCCAGTGCCGGAGCCGTGGC
>CASFQX010000191.1 GCA_949296375.1 uncultured Olsenella sp. | reverse complement strand
GAAGACGACGCTTCCCAACCTCAAGGAGGACCGCGTCGTCGAGGCCCTGGGCAAGGTCCTCAAGCTCGAGACCGTTCCCGAGGCCTATCAGAACGAGGTCTTCAACGAGCTCGCGCAGGAGTTCCTCGCTCAGCTTCAGCGTCAGGGCGCCTCGCTTGACATGTATCTCCGCGCTCGCGGCGTGAAGACCGACGACTTCATCGCCGACCTTCGCGTTCAGGCCGAGGAGCGCGCCCGTCAGTCCCTCGCTCTTGACGCCCTTGCCGCCAAGCTCGGCGTCGAGGTTTCCGAGGATGACGTCAAGGCCGAGTTCGAGAAGGCCGGCGTCGAGAACGTTGACGCCTCCTACGAGGAGTGGAAGAACGAGGGCCGTCTACCGGCCATCCGCGACTCCATCCGTCGCACCAAGGCTCTCGAGTGGCTCGTTGAGAACGCTGACGTCACCATCGTCGACGAGGTCGCCGAGCGTGCCAGCGAGGCCGCGGACGCCGAGTAGTCTCTCCTAGGCTCCCATGCGCCCCGGGCGACGTCGCGCCCGGGGCGTTTATCCAAGAAACGGAGACCACATGCACCAGCCAACCAACATCCCGCTCATCCCGTACGTCGTGGAGCAGACCCCGCGTGGCGAGCGCAGCTACGACATCTATTCGCGCCTGCTCAACGACCGCATCGTCTTTCTCGGCGAGGAGGTCACGCGCGACTCCGCCAATCTCGTGATCGCTCAGCTCCTTCACCTCGAGAGTCAGGATCCCGACAAGGACATCGCGCTCTACATCGACTCCCCGGGCGGTGACGTCTACGCTGGTCTGGGCATCATCGACACGATGAACTTCATCAAGCCCGACGTCTCCACCATCTGCGTGGGAATGGCTGCCTCCATGGGTGCCGCCATTCTCGCCTGCGGCGCCAAGGGCAAGCGCCTTGCGCTTCCCAACTCGATGGTTCTCATTCACCAGCCGAGCTCCGGCGTCTCCGGCCAACAGACCGACATCCAGATTGTGGCCGACGAGACCCGTTGGATTCGCCAGCGCCTCAACGAGATCCTCTCCGAGGCCACCGGCCAGCCCATCGAGAAGATCAATGCAGACACCGAGCGCGACAACTACATGCGCGCCTCTGAGGCGTGCGCTTACGGCCTTGTCGACAGGGTCATCAGCTCGCGCAATGACCAGAGCCAGGAGTAACCCATGGCAACGAACGACCGTGACATGGATGGAACCGGCTCGGAGATGCACTGCTCCTTCTGCGGAAAGAGTCGCAGCCAGGTGAGCAAGCTCATTGCCGGCCCCGGTGGCGTCTACATCTGCGACGAGTGCGTGCACGCCTGCTCTGACATGATCGACGAGGTCGAGCTCGCCCAGCTTGCCGCCGAGGGCTCGGATGACAGCGAGAACGAACCCCCCATCAAGAACCTCCCCACGCCGCACGAGATCTATGACGAGCTCTCTCAGTACGTGATGGGGCAGGAGCAGGCCAAGCGTGCGATGAGTGTTGCTGTCTACAACCACTATCGTCGCATCCTCTCCGGCAATGACGAGGTGGAGGAGGGCGCCGAGGAGGTCGAGATCGCGAAGAGCAACATTCTGCTCCTCGGCCCCACGGGCACCGGCAAGACCCTGCTCGCTCAGACACTCGCGCGCTTCCTCGAGGTTCCGTTTGCCATCGCGGATGCCACCACCCTCACCGAGGCCGGCTACGTTGGCGAGGACGTGGAGAACATCCTGCTCAAGCTCATCACCGCCGCAGACGGCAACGTCGAGCGCGCGCAGGTGGGCATCGTCTACGTTGACGAGATCGACAAGATCGCGCGCAAGGCCGAGAACCTCTCCATCACGCGTGACGTCTCCGGCGAGGGCGTGCAGCAGGCCCTCCTCAAGATTCTTGAGGGCACCGAGGCGAGTGTGCCCCCGCAGGGCGGCCGCAAGCACCCTCAGCAGGAGCTCATTCGCATCGACACCACCAACATCCTCTTCATCTGCGGCGGCGCCTTCGTCGGCCTTGACAAGATCGTGGCCGACCGCATCGGCAAGAAGGGCATCGGCTTTGCCGCCGAGGTCGGACGCAACGCCGAGAAGGACGAGGATCATCTCATGGAGCAGGTCATGCCGCAGGACCTGCACAAGTTTGGCATGATTCCGGAGTTCCTCGGTCGCATCCCCGTGATCACCGCCACGCGCGAGCTCACCGAGGACGATCTTGTGAGCATTCTCACACAGCCCCGCAACGCGCTCGTCAAGCAGTATCGTCGCATGTTTGAGCTCGAGGGCGTGGAGCTCGTCTTCGAGGACGACGCTCTCACCGAGATTGCTCATCAGGCAATCGCCCGCGGCACCGGCGCTCGCGGCCTGCGCGCCATCTGCGAGGCGACGCTCCAGGACACGATGTTCGACCTGCCCAGCGACCTCGACATCACCAAGGTCATCGTGACCAAGGAGAGCGTCGGCGGCGGTGCGAGCCCCAAGCTCGTCTCAAAGGTTCACGGGAAGCATCGAGTGGCGTAGCCTTCTTGACCATCTGATTTTTGCGCGAGCGCACCGTCCTTCTCGACAATCGAGAATGACGGTGCGCTCTTTCTAGCTGCGGATATAGATGAGTAAGGCATGTGGAGCACGAGGGTGCTCGTGCAAAAGTGATGGGAACGCCTAGAGGTTGGAGCCGCCGAGACCCATGTAGGTACGGATGACCGCGTCGCGACGCCTCGACCCGGCGGGACAGAGGCGGTCGAAGGCGGGCATGATGCCCCTGTAGATGGTCATGACCTGCACGCGTTTGGCGAGTCCGGCCACGGAGGCGCGAGACTCCTCGAGTTGACCTCGAATCTCGTCGAGGTAGGGCGAGCGCATGGCATAGTGCCAGAAGAGGTCGGCTCGATCGGCGTCCGGGTAGAGCCACGGTCGGTTGTCGGGCCCGGCAAAGTGGATGATCGCCGGGTCGGCGGCAGCCTCGTCATACTCTCTGCGCACGTCCTCGGGGGCATTGGCAATGATGTGTGTCTTCCGAAGGTGCTGCCAGTCCATGAGGTAGTTCCAGCGCATGTGTACGCGCACGTAATTGCCGTTCACGACCTTGTTGAGCACGTCCTGGTCCAGCCAGCGCCACATGCGCTCAGTAGAGAGGGCGAGAAACTCCTCGGGCGTGACGGTCGCTCGCAGCTGTGCGAGGTTCATCAGAATGACGCCCGCCTGGAAGTAGTCGTGTGGGTCGGTCATGCCGAGCTCGTACTTGAGGTAGGGGCCTACCGTCGTGTCGTAGCCCTCGATCTGACCGATGGTGTCTGCGTCACGAGTTGCTGCAAGTGGGTATCCGGTCACGTCGACGTCATAGAGCTCGGCGACGTCCGCGTCCACGATGAGGTCGGAGTCAAGGTAGATTGCCTTGTCAACGTTGGGGAGCAGCTGCGGCGCGAGCAGGCGGAAGTACGTCTCGGGCCTGAAGTGGCCGTGATGGGGGAGCTCGATGTCGCCGAGTGCGGCGTCCACGTCGAGAAACCCGATGCCGACGTTGTCCTCCTTGGTCTGACGCGTCAGCGTGATCATGCTCGCGGGTGAGATGTCACGCGTGAGGACGATGATGTCGTAGCGGCGGTCTGGGCTTGTGTTGTCAACGATGGACTGAATCGCAACTGAGAGATAGGGGACAAAGTTCTCGCTGCACGCAAAGACGAGAACGACGTCGTTCAGCGGCAGATCAAGGTCTCCTGACGTGCTTGCGAGCATCGTCGACGAGAGTGGGTTTCTCGCATGGGTGGTCTTGCGCAGCGGCTTCATGGGACCTCGGTTCATGCGCCTTCAGGGATACTCAACTCTACCACGCACCGCGTCAGCCCTCAAACGAGGAGGGACGGTTGCGGGGCCGTGCTAGCAAATGATCGCGATCGCATTCTCGACAACCCGTTGGCGAACGGTCTCCGTGGCGAGTCCTCTGACTGCGGCGATATCGGATATGGCGCGGGTAAGCGAGGAGACGATCGTATTCGCGGTGGCGGGAGCGCCCCTGCCTTCGGGAAGATCGGTCTCGGTAAGGATGCGCTCGATGGGCAGGATGCGTGCGTACTCCCTGCCTCGACGGGTGGCCATCGAGTTCTCGCCGAGTGAGAAGCTGCACCCGAGCCCGGCGGCTCGCCAAAGCTCATCCGTGGTGCCGGAGAACCAATGGAGCACGCAGCGGCAGCGCTCGGCTGCGCCCGTAGCCTCAAGTACGTCAAGGACGGCGCTCGCGGAGCGTACGGCGTGGATCGAGAGGACCTTCGGCGCTGTGACCTCACTAGAATCCGCGCATGCCTTGCAGATCTGCTCGAACGCGGAGAGCTGTGCGTCCCAGGATCCCTGGTGCCTCGGGGAGGCATCGAGACCGATTTCTCCAATGAAGCGCAGGTCACAAATAATATCGAGAAGACTATCGCAGTCGGTGGCGTCCTGAACCCACCAAGGGTGGAGCCCTGCCGCGAGCATGACGCCCCTCTCGTCTCTCAGTGTGGGCCTGATGGCGAGAAACTCGCGGGGCTCAACCGTGACGCCGAGCATCCCGAGCCCCCTCTGAGCCGCCTCGCGGGCGACCGAGGCGGGGTCGGCGAACCACCCGATGTGGCAATGCGCGTCCCACAGAGAATAATCCACAGTGGCCCCTCTCAACTTATGCTAAGTTCACTGAAAGTATACGAGAGAGGTGTGCCATGTTCTGTCCCAGATGCGGTGCGACGCTTTCCGATGGCGCGGGCTTCTGCGGCTCGTGCGGCGCTCAGTTGGGTGGGTCGCCGGGTGTTCCCACTGTCCCCACGCCTCCTCCCTCACAACCCCACAGAAGGTCATGGGTGCTCCCGGTGGTTCTCATCGCCGCCTCCGTCGCCGTGATCGTAGGGTGCGGGACCGTTGCCTGGTTCATGTTCTTCTCCCCATACGAGATCAACGAGGAGAACTTCCCTGACCCCTCCCTCCGCATGGCGGTCTCTGCCACCTACGACGAGGACGGCGACGGCAGGCTCTCGCGCGATGAGGGCCGTGCCGTTACCAAGATGACGCTCTCCGGCTGCAGGGAGCTCGAGGGTCTGGGGAGAATATTCCCCAACATCGAGAAGATCGAGGTCACGGGTGGCTCGCTCGAGGCTCTCGACACCTCCGACCTGCCGGAGCTCGCCTCCATTGACGTGCGCGAGGAGCCCTTGGAAAAGCTTGACGTCTCCAGCAACCACGAGCTCTCGTATCTCTACGTCTCGGACGAGACCGAGGTGAGCGGCATCGACGAGACCGAGCTGCGCGAGGTCTGGCTCTCGCTGGATGTGACGGAGGGCTCGGGGAGGTTTTCGAGTGTTTCCCATAACGAGCGCGACGCCTACGGGCGCATCGTCTCGTGGCGCTTCGAGCAGGACAACGGGGTCACGGCCTCTGCGTCCTACACCTACGACGAGGAGGGCCGCCCGGTCCACGCGGATTTTGACTACATCCAGAACACGCTCACCTACGAGGACTACGAGTACGACGACGAGGGGCGGCTCGTGAGGGTGTCCGGTGACAACGGCTACACGGAGTTCTTCTACGAGGATTCCGAGCTTCCCGTTGGCGCCACCGTGCGCGAGCAGTACGGTGACTTCGGTTACACGACGGAGATCTCCTACGAGTATGACTCCGACGGTCGTGTCACGCTCATCGACCGCACAACCGAGGACGGGACCAGATACTGGGACGTCTTTGAGTACGATTCTGCGGGCAACATCGTCATGATGGAGGCGTGGTTCGCCAACCCCGGGGTGGACGAGGACTCTCTCAGCTACCGCATGACGTTTGCCTATGACGGGGACGGCAATATGGTGAGCACCTCGTTCGAAGGCGAGTACATCGACTTTCTCGCCCCGGCGGAGTTCGTCTACGATGACGAGGGGCATGTCGTGTCCGCTCGCACGGAGAGCACCGATATGCTGGATTCGTTCTCCGCGACGTATGAGTATGACGACGAGGGGCGCCTCGTTGCCGCCGAGATGGACGGGCGCAGCTTCGAGGCCACCTATACCAGGCGGTTCGTCCCGCGTGACGCCGAGGACCCGGCGACGGGCTTCTCGCTCATCGTGTACAAGGGGTCGGGAGGGGCCGACGTATCCCCGCTCGTCGGCGTGACGAACCCCAACACGGGCATCGCCGAGCCCGTAATAATGCCGCCGGGATTCGAGGATACCTACCGCGGGTACTAGGGGATTCGGACGGCGGGCGTGCGCCTGCCGCCCGCGCGTTCTTCTCGCCCGCGCCGTATCTTGTCGCGCACGTGCTATCCTGTACGTTTGACATGAACGCGACCGGGAGAGGAATGCCCCGTGGAAGAGATGCCCAAGAACTACGACCCCCAGACCGCCGAGCCCGAGCTCATCGAGCGCTGGATGAGCGCAGGCTGCTACCAGCGCTCCAAGGGAGTGGGGGACTGCACCGTCGTCATCCCGCCGCCCAACGTGACGGGCATCCTGCACATGGGACACGCGATGGACGACTCCATCCAGGACACCTACGTGCGCTACGCTCGCATGCGCGGACGCTCCACGCGCTGGATTCTGGGCACCGATCACGCGGGCATCGCCACGCAGACCAAGGTGGACAAGAAGCTCAAGAGCGAGGGCGTCTCTCGCCTCGAGATTGGCCGCGAGAAGTTCCTCGACGCATGCTGGGACTGGACTCGCGAGTACGGCGGCACGATCGTCTCCCAGATCAAGCGCATGGGCTGCTCGATCGACTTCTCCGACGAGAAGTTCACGATGAGCCCCGAGTTTTCCCGCGCCGTGCGCAAGGTCTTCTGCGACTGGTACCACGACGGCCTCATCTATCGCGGCAAGCGCATCGTCAACTGGTGCCCGAGCTGCTGCACCGCCATCTCCGACGACGAGGCCGAGTACCAGGACGAGAAGGGCCACCTCTGGTACCTCCAGTACCCGCTCGTGGAGCCCGTTGACGGCGTCGACCACATCACGGTGGCCACTACGCGACCCGAGACCATGCTCGGCGACACCGGCGTGGCCGTCTCTCCGCAGGACCCCGAGAAGGCCAAGCTCGTGGGCAAGATGGTGCGCCTGCCCATCGTGGACCGCGAGATCCCGATCTTCTCCGACTGGCATGTGGACGCCGGCTTCGGCACGGGCTTCGTCAAGGTCACGCCTGCGCACGACCCCAACGACTACGCGATGGGCCAGGCTCACGACCTCGAGCAGATCAACATCTTCGACGAGCACGCCGTCGTGGTTGACGGCTACGGCGAGTTCTCCGGCATGAATCGCGACCAGTGCCGCGAGGCCGTGGTGGCGTGGTTCGAGGAGCACGGCCTGCTCGAGAGGGTCGAGGAGCTCGACCACTCCGTCATGCACTGCTACCGCTGCAACACCGCGCTCGAGCCCTGGCTCTCCGAGCAGTGGTTCGTCGCCGTGGACAAGCTCAAGGAGCGTGCCACCGAGGTCGTGCGCGATGGCGAGGTCAAGTTCCACCCCGAGCGTTGGACCCAGACCTACCTCACCTGGATGGACAACCTCAAGGACTGGTGCATCTCGCGCCAGCTCTGGTGGGGCCACCGCATTCCGGTCTTCTACTGCGAGGACTGCGGCTGGGAGGACGCCCTCATGGAGGACACGGACGTCTGCCCCAAGTGCGGCGGTCACCACGTCCACCAGGACGAGGACGTGCTCGACACGTGGTTCTCGAGCCAGCTGTGGACCTTCGCCACGCAGGGCTGGCCGGACGACACCTCCGAGCTCGCCGAGCACCACCCCACCAAGGTCCTCGTGACCGCGCGCGACATCATCGCCCTGTGGGTTGCACGCATGATCATGAGCTCGCTCTACTTCACTGACGAGGTGCCCTTCCACGACGTCTACATCTACGCCACGATCCTGGCCAAGGACGGCAGCCGCATGTCCAAGTCCAAGGGCAACGGCGTCGATCCGATGGAGCTCATGGAGAAGTACGGCGCGGACGCCATGCGCTACAACCTCCTCACGCTCATCACCAACAACCAGGACGTCAAGTTCGACGCCAACATTGACAAGAAGACCCACAAGCTCATCGACAGCCCGCGCACCGAGCAGGCCCGCGGCTTCGTGACCAAGATCTGGAACGCGAGCCGCTTCGTCCAGATGAACCTCGAGGGCTACGAGCCGGGTGCCCCGGCCGCCGTGACGCCCGAGGACGCGTGGATGCTGTCGCGTCTGGCTCGCGCCGTCGCACGCGCCACCGAGCAGCTGGAGACCTACGCCTTCGGCGACTACGCGCGCGAGATTCAGAGTTTCTTCTGGGGCGACGTCTGCGACTGGTACATCGAGCTCTGCAAGAGCCGCCTGCTCGACGGTGCGCCCGCCGAGCGCCTGCAGGTCCAGCGCAACCTCGTCTTCGTGCTCGACACCTGCATGAGGCTGCTGCACCCCGTGATGCCGTTCGTGACCGAGAGCGTGTGGGACGCCCTGCCCGCGTCCGGCCTCGACGACCACTCCGCCGAGTTCCTCATGGTGGCCGCCTGGCCCGAGCCCGAGCGCTTCGCCGAGTTCGCGAACGAGCGTGCCGAGAAGGACTTCGAGCTCGCCAAGCGCGTCATCTCCTGCGTGCGCTCCACGCGCGCCCGCTACCGTCTCTCGCCGCGCGCGGAGCTCGACGTCTGCGTGCGCTGCGGCGCCGATGACGCGGCGGTTCTCGCCGGCCAGGAGGGCTTCGTGCGCTCCGTGGGCCATGTGGGCGCGTTTGTTGCCGCCGCTGATGCTCAGAAGCCGGAGGGTTGCGTCTCCGTGGCCGACGGCTCGCTCGAGATCTTCGTCCACGTGGGCGACCTCGTGGACCTTGCCGCTGAGTCCGCACGTCTTACCAAGGAGCTCGCCAAGGCCGAGAAGGACCTCGCGGGCGTGGAGCGCACGCTCGCCAACGAGGGCTTCGTCGCCAAGGCGGCGCCCGCGGTCATCGAGAAGAAGCGCGCTCAGGCCGCCGAGCTCACGGCCACGATCGAGCAGCTCAAGGCGCAGATCGCGGACTTCACGTAGGCTCTCACGTACCTGACGGCCCGCCGGCACTTCTCGCCAGCTCGTTGGGCTTCGCCCAAAAGTCGCTGGCCGAGATGCGCCGGCGGGCGTTTCTGTTTCGATGCTCGCGATGGGGGAGAACGTGAACTCACTGGAGAACCAGGCCGAATCGTACACGGATGTGAACGCACGGATTGTGGACGCGTGGGTTGCTGACGGTTGGGAGTGGGGGAAGCCCATCTCGCACGAGCGTTACCTGGCGGCGCTGGCTGGCGACTGGTCGATGGTGCTCACGCCAACGCGGAAGGTCCCGCGCGACTGGCTCTTTGACGAGATGCGCGGGAGGCGCGTGCTCGGGCTCGCCTCTGGCGGCGGTCAGCAGATGCCGATCTTTGCCGCCATGGGCTGCGAGTGCACCGTGCTCGACTACTCGGAGGCTCAGATTGCGTCCGAGGTCATGGTCGCGGAGCGCGAGGGCTACGAGATTTGCACGGAGCGTGCGGACATGACGCGCGCGCTGCCATTTGAGGATGGCGCGTTCGACCTCATCTTCCATCCGGTCTCCAACTGCTACGTCGAAGAGGTCCTCCCCATCTGGCGTGAGTGCTTCCGCGTGCTGGCGCCGGGAGGGCGTCTGCTTGCGGGGCTGGACAACGGCTTCAACTACGTCGTGGACGACGAGGAGGAGCGCGTCGTGCGCGGCCTGCCGTTCAACCCTCTTCGTGACCATTCGCTCATTCCCGAGAAGGACCTTCCGGAGTGGGGCGTCCAGTTCTCGCACACGCTGGACGAGCAGATTCGCGGCCAGATTCAGGCGGGTTTCCGAATCATGGACCTCTACGAGGATACCAACGGCGAGGGGCGCCTTCACGAGCTGGGCATCCCCACGTTCTGGGCCACCTGCGCTGAGAAGCCCACGGCCTGATGTGCAACAACTCGACTTTCTTAAGCTAAACTCTACCTGCAGAAACTTAAGAAATAGCAGGTAGATGACCTGTTTCTGGCGCTTAGAAATTCGCGGTCGTTGTAGGCTGCCGCTCGCGCGCCCCGGCATCCGGACGGTGCGTCTTGGCGCGCGTCGCCGCGAGCACGGCCACCGAGAGCAGCGCGCAGAGCACGGCCGTGCCGGGGAAGTTGAGCCAGATGCCCGTGAGCCTGAGCGGATGCAGCACCACGAGCAGCACGAGCGGGAAGACGAGCGCCGCACTCACGGAGATAAGCGATGCGGGCAACGGCTTGGCGATGGCATTCATGTAGCTCTGTGTGGCGAAGGCGAGCCAGCGGAAGAGGTACGTGATGGTGAAGAGACCGAGCGCGTCGCGCGAAAGGGCGAGCACCTCGCCCGTGGCGTCGGGCATGAAGAGGGCGATGAGGGCGTCCGGGAAGAGCGCGACCACCGCCACGGCCGCGGCACCGATGGCCGCCGCCGCGAGGAAGCAGCGCTTCTCGAGCGCACGGACGCGACCGTAACGGCGTGCGCCCCAGTTGTAGCTCACGGCCGGCTGCAGCGCATCGCAGGTTCCGTAGAAGAGCGGCTGCGCGAAGCTGTCCACGAACATGAGCACGCCGTAGGCGGAGACTGCGGCCTCGCCGCCGAGACGTACGAGGACGGCGTTGATGACGATCGAGGCTATGCGCTGTGCCACGTTGTTGAGGAAGGTGGGGCTTCCGCAGGCGAAGACACGCTTTACGAGATCGAGGGTGAAGCGCGGGTGGCAGAAGGCGAGGGTCGCGCGCCGCATGACGAAGGGAGCGAGGGAAAACACCAGGCAGATGACCATGGCGAGGCTGCAGGCGAGCGCTGCCGCCCAGATGCCCCAGCCAAGAACTCCGAGGAAGAGCACTTCGAGTACAAGCGAGATGGCCGACATGAGCACGCAGAGGGCCATGTTCGCCTTGAGGTAGCCCGAGATGCGCATGTAGTTGTCCGTGGCATAGAAGAGCGTCGTGAACGGGGAACAGAGCGCGTATACGCGCAGGTAGTCCACGGCAAGCTCCGCCAGCTCATCCGTCGCGCCCATGAGCGACATGATGAGGGGCGCCCCGGCGAAGAGCGCCGCCCCCAGTGCGGTGCTGAGCCCCACGATGAGCAGGACGGAGCAGGTGAAGGCGTTGTTGGCCTCCGCGCGCTCGCCGCGGCCGAGCAGCAGCGAGATCACGACCGACGATCCCACGCCGATGAGGTCCGACACGGCGAAGTTGATGACCACGAACGGCATGGCGAGGTTCGCGGCGGCAAAGGCGGTCGTGCCGAGGTACTGACCCACGAAGATGCCGTCGAAGGTCTGGTAGAGGGCGGCTGCGAGCATGCCGATGGCGCCGGGTATGGCGGCCTTGAAGAAGAGGCGCGTGGGCGGGGCTTTGCGAAGAGCTCGTCAGAGGTCACCGCGCGCCTCCCTCGAGCGTGCCGAGACGCTCGCCAAGGAGGCCGAGGTAGCGCTGGCTGTGTGAGACGAGCGCCGTGCGTTCCTTGGGCGCCAGGTCCGCGAGGGCGGCGCGCTCCGCGTCGATGAGGGGGTCGATGACGTGCTCGACGGTCTTCTCGCCCTCCGCAGTGAGGTGTACGGCCTTGTCGCGCCTGCTGCCGGTCGCGGGGGCAAGCGCGACGAGCCCCTGCGCCTCGAGCCGCTTGAGCGCGGAGTTGATGGTCTGCGGGGGATAGTGCCAGTCCGCGCAGATGGCCGCCTGTGTGAGGTTGTTCCCGCCAAGGCGGATTACGTACAGGAGCCACAGCGCGGCGTCCGAGACGCCCGCGTGGCGCGCGTAGGCGTGATAGAGCTGCTCGAGCTCTTTGCTGGTGCGGTTGTAGGTGATGTGCAGGTCGTTCGTCTTCGGCACGATTTAGCCTCCCAAATTATCCGAAATCGGATAATAACGAAGAGGATTATATCCGATTTCGGATGATATGGAAGGGGTAAATCGTGTCGCCCTACAACAACCTCGATTCTCCAAGCACCGAAAACGGCCCATCTGCCTGCGCCAATTTGCATCTTCGCAGGTAGATGGCCGCTTAGGAAATGCCGCCTGTTGCATGTTGCGGCGTCAACCTGACCCGTGATGTGCGGTTATCATCCTGCATGTGATGAGGGGGCGACATGCGAGGAGGAGCCATGAACTACCGCAAGCTGGGCAACACGGGGCTCGAGGTGAGCGAGATCGGCTTTGGCGGCGAATGGATGGACCGCTCGCCCGAGGAGACGCTTGCGGTGGTGTGCGCCGCGGAGGAGGCGGGCATCAACATCCTCGACTGCTGGATGAACGACGCCACGCGCCGCTCCAACCTGGGTGACGCGCTCCGGGAGCTCGACAGCCGCGAGCGCTGGGTCATCCAGGGGCACCTGGGGTCGGTCACGGTTGACGGGCAGTACACGCGCACGCGCGACCTCGACCTGGTGAGGCCGGCCTTCGAGGATCTTCTCGAGCGCTTTCACACCGACTATGTCGACTTGGGCATGATCCACTACGTGGACAAGGTTGAGGAGTACGAGCGGATCGTTCTGGGCGACAGCCCCTTCATGCGCTACGTGCGCGAGCTGCGCGCGGCGGGCACCATCCGCCACATCGGTCTCTCCACGCACAACACCGAGGTCGCGCGACGCGTTGCCGAGAACCCCGAGATCGAGATGATGCTCTTCTCGGTGAACCCGGCCTTTGACATGATGCCCGCGACCGAGAACCTCGACGACCTCTTTGGCGACTACACGGGCGTGGGGGAGGGCGGCATCAACGCCGACCGCGCCGAGCTCTACGCGCGCGCCGAGGAGACGGGCACGGGCATCACCGTCATGAAGGGGTACGCCGGCGGCCGTCTGCTCGACGCGGCGACCTCGCCCTTCGGCGTGGCGCTCACGCCCGTGCAGTGCATCCACTACGCGCTCACGCGCCCGGCGGTAGCGAGCATCATGGCGGGCTTCTCCACGCCCGCGCACGTGGTCGAGGCCGTTGCCTACGAGACCGCCTCTGCCGAGGAGCGCGACTATGCGAGCGTGCTCGCCGGGGCGCTGCGCCACGCCTACCTGGGTCAGTGCACCTACTGCGGCCACTGCGCGCCGTGCCCCAAGGGCATCGACATCCCCACGGTCAACAAGTTCTACGACCTCGCCGCCCTGCACAACGAGGTACCCGATTCTGTGCGCGACCACTATCGCGCGCTCGATGCCCATGCGGGGGATTGCATCGCCTGCCACGCGTGCGAGGGCCGCTGTCCCTTTGGCGTGAAGGTTGCCGACAAGATGGCCGCGGCGGCGGGGCTCTTCGGGCTCTAGCGAGAGGCGCAACGAGTGCGCGCGGGGAGGGGCTCAGCGAGAGAGCCGTGGTAGCACGCGCTCGATGAGCTCAGAGCCCTTGCCCTGCCCGTCCGTGCGATACACAAGATAGAACGTCGCGCGGGCGCTGGCGTCGCTGAGCGGGACCG
>CASFQX010000190.1 GCA_949296375.1 uncultured Olsenella sp. | reverse complement strand
GGCGGGCCCCAAGCGCGACGACGGGGGCCCGGAGTGGGGCGACCGGGTCGTGTGGGAGGAGCTCCACCACAAGGACCCGTACCCCTTCTGGCTGGACTAGGACAGGCGTTCTGGAGAGACACACATTTTGTCCTATAACCCCCAAAAGTGAGCGACTTTTGGCAGGTCTCACCTGCGGGAGCGTACCCGTCCCCTTTTGGCAGGTCTAGCGCTCGCTGAAGAAGGCGAGGGCAATGGCGCCCGGGCCAACGTGCGTACCGATCGTGGCCCCCACAGAGGCGATGGGCAGACAATCCTCGGTGACCTTGTCCTCCCAGATGGCTCGGTTGTCCTCGAGATACTTGCGCAGCAGCTTGTCAGAGAGGCCGGTATAGCCCAGCAGAATCGGCATGCCAAAGTCGATGCCACGCTGCCCGACCTGCTGGTGCAGCTGGTTTCGGCCGTTCTTGGAGCCGCGCGCCTTGCCAAGCATCACGACCTCGCCGTCTTCTACGCCCACGACGGGCTTGATGGAGAGCACCTCGCCGATCATGCCCACGCTCTTGGGGATGCGACCCCCGCGGCGCAGGTACTCCAGCGTGTCGAGCAGCGCGAGCAGGCAGACGTGGTCGACCGACGCCGCGACCTTCTCGGCAATCTCCGCCGCACCGAGCCCCTCGTCGGCAAGGCGCAGCGCGTAGAGCACGAGCAGACTCTCGCCGATGGTGACATTCTTGCTGTCGACCACGTGAACCTCGGGGAAGTCCGAGGCCGCGGTGACAGCGCTCTGGTAGGTGCCAGAGAGCTTGGAGGAGAGCGTGATCACCACTGCCTCGTCACCTGCGGAGCGGACGTCCTCAAAGGCCTGCTGGAAGACGTAGGGCGTGGCCTGGCTCGTCTTGGGAAGCTCGTCGCTCTCGATGAGCAGCTCGTAGAAGCGGTCGTTGGTGATGTCCACGCCGTCGGCGTAGGTGGTGGTTCCAAACGTGATGCTCAGAGGAATCACGGTGACGCGAGGGTCAACCTCACCGGGGAAATCGACGCCGGAGTCGACGATGATGCGAACAGCCATGACGCTTCCTTTCTCTGGGTGCCGTCTGGGCTACTCGCGCCCGATGGCCTTGAGCTTCTCGAGGATGTGGTTGAGCGAATCGTACATCTGAAGGCGCTGGCGCAGGGCGAGCTCTCCGCCCGCCTCGTCGAGGACTCGGCGAATGATGTCGTCGAGCGGACGCGCCGCCTCGAGGCCCTTCTCGGTGAGTCGCACCGGCACGCGATATTTTGACCCCTCGTCCTCCTCGGTGCCCACCTCAACAAAACCGTCCTCGGCGAGGTGCGCGATCGTGCGCGACATGGCGGCACGACTCACGTCGATCATGCGAGCAAGCTCGGAGGCGGTAAGGCCCTCAGGATGTTTGACGAGGTAATAGAGGCACATGACGTCGGAGCCGCGAAAGCCTAGGCGATGCGCCTCGGCGGTCTTGATGCGCTGAATCTCCTTGTTGAGAGCGCTGATGATGCCCACGAAGTCCTCGAACCGAGACTCTCCCACGACGCCCTCCTCGTAGCAATTTACGGCCCCCACAGTACTGGCGAAGTTGTTACCTTGTCAACATTTTAGCGGGCTCTCCATATCCCCTCTAAAATGAGAGACTGTATGCAGCCGTCAGTTTTCCCGCGATGGGAGACGAATATGACGGTTGTGTACAGTCACCCGTTTTATCCACGGAAGGATTCCACCCTGAACCTCTTCGATTACCTCGACACGAACCTCGAGACCTTTGACGAAGCCCCGCTGACCCCCGTGGACTCCGCCGCCCTCTCCCAGTTCTGCATGGTGCGCGGCGAGGGCATCGTGCCAGCCGCCCACAGTCACGCAAACGGGTTCGTCGATCGGCTCCATGCACTGGTCACGAGGCCGGCACGCTTTGCCGATCTCCATAGGGCCGAGAACTACGACGGCATGTTCTGCGGACTCGCGCCGGACGACGTCAGACGTGAGCTCGCGGCCCTTGCGGCCAGCCCGCGCTTTCGCGACCTCGAGCTGCGCGACTACGCCTCCGTCTTTGACGAGGCGAGCAACACCCAGTTTGCCGCCATCACGTTTGTGTGGCGCTCCCCCACGGCTGCCGGCAACAACTTTGCCTACGTCGGGTTTCGCGGGACGGACGACACCTTCACCGGATGGCGGGAGAACTTCGAGATGGCCGTGAACCCGCCTGTTCCGGCCCAGCGCCTCGCCGCCGAGTATCTCGCCTCGGTTGCCCGCCACCTGCCCCGACGCCTGTACGTGGGCGGTCACTCCAAGGGAGGCAACCTTGCCACGTACGCGGCCCTGCGTGCGCCGGAGGGGGTTCGAGCTCGTCTCGCGGGGGTGTTCGATCACGACGGACCTGGCTTCAAGCAGGGGTTTCTCGCCGATC
>CASFQX010000189.1 GCA_949296375.1 uncultured Olsenella sp. | reverse complement strand
GCGACTCGGCTAACGCTGGGGCGACTATTGTCAGGAAGTGGTGGGCCTGACAAGGTTCGAACTTGTGACCTCCCGGTTATCAGCCGGACGCTCTGACCAACTGAGCTACAGGCCCAACGCAAGGAGATATATTACACAGGCCTCGCCCGTGGGTCAACGACTTTTTTACAAATTCTGTCCTAATTCGTTTCTCTAGTGCCTCATGGGGTTTAGTGACATATCTATCGGGTAGGATATGCGGGCATACTAAAGGAGGCTGTGTGGCACTGAGACGGATGAACATAGAGGGGGTCATCGTTGGAGAGGGGCCCATCGCGTCGCTCGTGATCCTGAGGACGGCCGATTCCCTTGGGTCGACCGAGTCCCTCCAGCTGCCCATTCGCATCGGCTCCGTGGAGGCCACCGCCATCACCATGGGTGTCAGCGGCCGTGCGTCGAGCCGTCCCCTCACGCACGACCTTCTCAGGTCCGTTATAGAGGCGCTTGGTGCGCGAGTGGACTCCGTCCGCATCACAGCCGTCGAGGGAACGACCTTCTTCGCCCAGATCGATCTGCTCACATCTGACGGCAAGCACGCCCTCGTTGACTCCCGTCCCTCCGATGCCATCGCACTGGCCGTGAGGACGGATGTCCCCATCCTCGCCGAGGACTCCGTGCTCTCCACCGCTGCCCTGCCGGACTTCCGCGGCGTCGAGGAGACCGAGAGGCGCCACGAGCTCGAGGAGTTTCACAACTTTGTGGAGAACCTCTCTCCGGAGGACTTCAACGTCCCTCACGCCGAACAAGACGGGGAGTAGGAAAGTACCCTCTAACTCGCACTTTAGTGAGTTGTTTGGTCAACAAACAAATCGACCAAATCAACTAAACAGAAAAAAGCCCCTCACCTAGGTGAGGGGCCTTCTTGGTTACTCCTCGTCGTCGAGGAGGTCCTCGTCTATGACTTCCTCATCGCCAAGGTCGACGCTCTCCGCCTCGTCGGCGTCCTTTGCACCGGCGGCTGCAAGGTCAAGCACACCTTGCGCCTCGTCGTGCTTGGGGGCTTTCTTCTTGCGGGCCACCATGCGGGCGACGGCGCTCACGTGGTCGCCATCGACCATGTTCATGACCTTGACGCCCTGTGTGGATCGACCAAGTCGACTAACCTCGTTGGCCTTCACGCGAATGACCACTCCCTCGCTGGAGACGATCATCAGCTCGTGCTGGGGACCAACCACGCGGCACGCCACGAGGTTGCCCTTCTTAGCCGTCATCGCAATCGTGTAGACGCCCTGGCCGCCGCGCTTGTGCTCCGGATAGTCGGCAACGGGTGTGCGCTTGCCGTAGCCGTTCTCGGTGATGACGAATAGGTCGCCGTTACCATTGGTGATCTCCATGCCGAGCATCTTGGCATCGCCCTTCAGCGTGATGCCGCGGACGCCGGAGGTGTTGCGACCCATGGAGCGAGCCTCGGACTCGTCGAAGAGGATGGCCTTGCCGTCCGTGGAGACCAGGATGACCTTGTCGCCCGGGCGCACGCGGCGAACGTTCACCAGCTCGTCGCCGTCACGCAGGTTGATGGCGATGATGCCGTCCCTGCGGCTCTTGTCGTACTCGCTCATGGCAGTCTTCTTGACCATGCCGGAACGGGTGGCGAACATCAGGTACTCGTCCGCGGGGAACTCGCGGCAGGTGATGACGGCAGCCGGGTGCTCACCCTCGGCGAGGCTGAGCACGTTCACGATGGCAGATCCGCGAGCGTGGCGGCTGCCGATGGGCAGCTCGTGGACCTTGAGGCGGTACACCTTGCCATAGTTGGTGAAGAAGAGCACGTAGTCGTGGGTACTCGCCACAAAGAGGTCCTCGACGAAGTCGTTGTCCTTGAGCGAGAGGCCCTGAACGCCCTTGCCGCCGCGCTTCTGGGAGCGGTAGGTGGCGACGGGGATGCGCTTGATGTAGCCGGTGTGAGTGATCGTGACGACCATGTCCTCGTCGGCGATGAGGTCCTCAACGTCGAGGCTCTTCACGGCGCCGCCGATCTCCGTGCGGCGCTTGTCGCCGTACTTCTGGGCAATCTCGCGCATCTCGTCCTTTATCACGCCCAGGATCTTCTCCTCGTGGGCGAGAAGGTCCTCGTAGTAGGCGATGGCACGGCGCAGCCCAGCCAGCTCCTCCTCGATCTTGTCGCGCTCGAGTCCGGTGAGGCGGCGCAGGCGCATCTCGAGGATGGCCTGGGTCTGCTCGGGAGTGAAGCCAAAGCGCTCGATGAGACGCTGAGAGGCCTCGGTGTCCGTCTGCGAGGAGCGGATGATGTGGATGACCTCGTCGATGTGGTCGAGGGCCATGAGGTAGCCCTCGAGGATGTGAGCGCGGGCCTGGGCCTTCTTGAGGTCGTGACGGGTGCGGCGGGTGACCACGTCGACCTGGTGGTCAACGTAGTGACGCAGAATCTCAGGCAGCGAGAGGCACTTGGGCACGCCGTCCACGAGAGCGAGGTTGTTCACGCCAAAGGTGGTCTGCAGCGAGGTGAACTTATAGAGGTTGTTGAGCACGACCTCCGGCACCACGCCCTTCTTGAGCTCGATAACGAGGCGGATACCCTTCTGCGTGGACTCGTCGCGCATGTCGGAGATGCCCTCGATGCGCTTCTCGTTGACCAGCTGGGCGATCTTCTCCTGCAGCGTGCCCTTGCTCACCTGGTAGGGAATCTCGGTGAAGACGAGGCGGCTGCGACCGGTCTTGGTGGACTCCACGTGTGCCTTGGCACGGATGGTGATGGAGCCGCGTCCGGTCTCGTAGGCCTGACGGATGCCGTCGGAACCCATGATGACCGCGCCGGTGGGAAAGTCCGGACCGGGCATGACCTGCATGAGCCCATCGACCGTGATGTCGGGGTTGTCGATGAAGGCACAGGTGGCCTCAACGGTCTCCGCGAGGTTGTGCGGCGGGATGTTGGTGGCCATGCCGACGGCGATGCCCGAGGAGCCGTTCACAAGCAGGTTGGGGAAGCGCGCCGGGAGCACCACGGGCTCGGCGAGGGACTCGTCGTAGTTGGGCTGCCAGTCTACGGTGTCCTTCTGGAGGTCGCGCAGGAGCTCCATCGCGGGTTTTGCCAGGCGGCTCTCGGTGTAACGCATTGCCGCTGCGCCGTCGCCGTCGATGTTGCCAAAGTTGCCGTGGCCGTCAATCAGCGGCGTGCGCATGGAGAACCACTGGGCGAGACGAACCATCGTGTCGTAGACCGCGGAGTCTCCGTGCGGGTGGTACTTGCCGATAACCTCGCCGACCGTCCAAGCCGACTTCTTGTGCGGGCGGTTGGGGAAGATGCCGGACTCGTTCATCGCGTAGAGGATGCGACGGTGGACCGGCTTGAGGCCGTCGCGCACGTCCGGCAGGGCGCGCGCGGTGATGACGGACATGGAGTACTCGATGAAGCTTTGCTTCATCTCGGAGCCAAATTCGCTGATCTGGAGGCTGCCGCCGTTGATGTCGGTCTCGCCGGCGTCCGCTCCGCGCGTGTTGGCACCAAAGCTCTCCTCGAGCTCCTCGTCGTCGACGTCCTCGTCCTCCTCGGACTCCTCTTCGACGTAGACGTCCGTGCCGTCGTCGGCCTCGGCGCGAGCGAGCAGGCGCCGCAGGTCCTCGGGCATGCCCTCGGTGTTGTTGTTCTCGTCTGCCACGTGTGGCCTTTCTCTGGTGTGAAAAAGGGACAGTCCCTTTTCCACATGCTCTCGGTATGGAAAAGGGACTGTCCCTTTTCCATACCCCGTCGGGGTGATTACGCGTCGAGGAAGCGGGCGTCGTGCGCGTGCTTCTCGATGTAGTTGCGGCGATACTCCACCTGGTTACCCATGAGCTCGCGCACCGCGCGATCTGCCATTGCGGCGTCCTCGATGGTCACGCGCTGCAGGATGCGCGTCTTGGGATCCATCGTCGTGCTGGCCAGCTGCTTGGGGTCCATCTCGCCCAGACCCTTGTAGCGCTGGACCGAATAGCCCTTGCGGCGGCGGCCGGAGCCCTTGATCGCAGCCTGGGACTTGGCGTCTCCCTCGTCCTCCTCGTTGGGGTTGAGGCCGAGCTCGCGGATGGAGCGGTTCAAGATCTCGTCCTCGGGCGTCTTGCCGTCCGGGTAGACGTAGTGGATCTTGTTGCGCACCTTGATGCCAAAGATCGGCGGCGTGGCGATGTAGACGTAGCCGGCGTCGATGAGCGGGCGCATGTACTTGTAGAAGAAGGTCATCAGCAGGATGCGGATGTGCGCGCCGTCAACGTCGGCGTCCGTCATGATGATGATCTTGTGGTAGCGCGCCTTGGAGATGTCGAAGTCCCCACCCTCGCCGGAGCCGGTGGTCACGCCGGTGCCGATGGCGGTGATGAGGGCTTGGATCGTGTCGGAGGAGAAGGCTCGGTGGTCCTGCACGCGCTCGACGTTGAGGATCTTGCCGCGCAGGGGCAGGATGGCCTGGATGTCACGCCTGCGGCCGTCCTTGGCCGAGCCGCCTGCGGAGTCGCCCTCCACGATGAAGAGCTCGGTCATCTCGGGGTCGCGCACCGAGCAGTCCGCCAGCTTGCCGGGAAGCGCCGCGCTCTCGAGCAGGCTCTTGCGGCGCGTGGCCTGGCGGGCCTTCTGCGCGGCGAGGCGCCCCTTGGCGGCCTGGCTCGCCTTCTTGAGAATCTCCTTGGCCTGGTTGGGGTGCTCCTCGAGGTACTCGGACATACCCTGGGAAACCACGCGGTTCACGAGCGTGCGCATATAGGAGCTGCCGAGCTTGGCCTTGGTCTGGCCCTCGAACTGCGGGTCGGGCAGCTTGACGGAGATGACCGCCGTGAGACCCTCGCGGATGTCGTCGCCGGTGAGGTTGGCGTCCTTCTCCTTGATGATGTTCTTGGCGCGGCCGTAGTCGTTGATCACCTTGGTGAGGGCCGTGCGGAAGCCCTCGAGATGCATGCCGCCCTCCTCGGTGTAGATGTCGTTGGCGAAGGAGAGCGTGTGCTCCGAGTAGCCGGTGTTCCACTGCATGGACACCTCGACCTCGCCCATCTGGGACTCGGGGGCGTCCGCGGCGGAACGACCCTCGATGTAGATCGGGCGTGAGAGTCCGGGCAGGATGTCCTTCTCGTTGTTGAGGAACTTCACGAAGTCGATGATGCCGCCGGCGTAGCAGAACTCGTCCGTGCGCGGCGTGAGCTCGCGCTCGTCAACCAGGACGATCTTGAGGTTCTTGTTGAGGAACGCCGTCTCCTGCAGGTGATCGTGCAGGGTGTCGTAGCTGTAGGTGGTGGTCTCGAAGATCTCTTCGTCCGGCCAGAACGTGATGGAGGTTCCGGTTGCCTTGGAGGTGCCAACGACCTTCATCTTCTGCACGGTCTTGCCGCGCTCGAAGACCATCTCATAGATCTTGCCGTCACGCTTGACCTGTGCCACAAGCTTCTTGGAGAGGGCGTTGACGACGGAGACGCCAACGCCGTGCAGGCCGCCGGAGACCTTGTAGGCGTTGTTGTCGAACTTGCCGCCGGCGTGCAGGATGGTGAGAACAACCTCGAGCGTGGGAATCTTCTTGACGGGGTGCTTCTCCACGGGGATGCCGCGGCCGTTGTCATCAACCGTGATGGAGTTGTCCGGGTGGACCGTCACCTTGATCTTGGAGCAGAACCCCGCCATGGCCTCGTCAACGGAGTTGTCCACGATCTCCCACACCAGATGGTGCAGACCGGAGGCAGACGTCGTGCCGATGTACATACCCGGGCGCTTGCGCACCGCCTCGAGACCCTCGAGGATCTTGATGGAATCTCCACCGTAATCGTTCTTCTTTGCCACGCTCACATCCTCTCACCGAGGGTTTGCATTCAACCCAAAGGCGTCTTTCTCATAGGGGCCAAACCTAAAAACGGCATAGCCCAGAGGATGATAGCGCTTGTGAGGCTGTGAGAGGCGCTCTGAGGCCGTTCTCAACAAATAAGCTATGTTCTTGCTTCTGTGATTTGTACGAGACTCTCATCGCCTGAGAAACGCTTGCCCTCAGGCTCGCGGGAAGTGCCGAGCAGAGCTTCTCCACCTCGTTCTCCTCGTCCGGCGTAAGATCCGGAAGTGTCCTCTTCTCTGCGACCACGCGAGCGGAGAGACCCTCCCCCCTCATGGATGGCCTCTTGGAGAGACGGAACTCGATTCTGGAGAAGCGGAGACCAACGCTCTCGAGCCGCGCGAGGTAGACCTCATGGTTTGCCGAGAAGTCCGTCATGAACGAGGGGGAGTCCACGTAGACCGTGAGCTCCGGGTCACGGCCCCCCCGGCGCGGCTCTCCCACGTACACACCGGAGGTGTGCGCACGCTCGACGTCTCCATTCACCCTGTTCCACGCCAGCCAGGCCCCACTCTGAGAGCCGTGGCCACCTGCCGACGCAAGGCCTTCCACAACCTGCCCCATCAGACTCTCGGCACTTGTCGCGTTTTGTTCCCTAAGACGGATTTCGTCGACTATTTGGTCACTCACCAAAGCTCACCACCTCGGCAGATTCCAATATGTCGTCAGAGAAGTAACCAAGGTTGGTCGTTGTTATGAGCGTCTGTATTCCCTTGTCGACAAAGTCGACCACGGCGGCGCGGCGCTTCTCGTCGAGCTCGCTCATCACGTCGTCGAGCAGAAGGACGGGACACTCTCCCAAGATCTCCTCGGCAAGCTCCACCTCGGCCATCTTGAGGGCGAGCGCGATGGAGCGCTGCTGCCCCTGCGAAGCAAAGGCGCGCGCGTCTCTACCTGAGACGAGAAACTGCACATCGTCTCTGTGAGGCCCGACACAGGTCTGTTGCCTTCGCAGGTCAGTCTCCCTGCCTCGGGCGAGAAGATCGAGGATGAGCTCCCTCAGCCCGTCCCTGTCCAGCCCCAGCGCCTCGTCTCCCAGGCTGCAAACGTACCTGCACTCCAGGGACTCCCCAGACGCAATGGATGCATATGCCTCAGACACCTTGTCCGACAGGCGCGAGAAGAGCCGCAGGCGCGCCGAGAGCACGGCAGAGCCACCTAGCGCCACGGAGGCGTCCCAGGCGTCGAGCAGCGAGGAGTCCTGCCTCTCCTCCTTGAGAAGGCGATTTCTCTGCTCCACCGCACGCTGGTACTCGGAGAGCACCCTGGAGAAGCCACCACTCACCTGTCGACCAAAGCCGTCGAGCTCGTCTCTTCTCACCGAGGCCCCGCGCTTCACCAATGCGAGGTCGTCAGGCGAGAAGAGCACGGACATCAGGCTCTCGGGCACCTCCGCTGCCTGACACCTCTTCCCGTTTCTCGAGAAGCGTCGTGCAGGAGGTTTCGTCGTCACGTCGCAGCGCATGTCCACCACGCGTCCGTCGCCCTCGAGGCGCGCATCTATGCGCGCCGAGGAAGCGCCCTCCCTCACGAGTTGGCGAGGGGTTGGCCTCCTGAACGAGAACCCGGACGTGAGGAGCTGGACGGCCTCCACGGTGTTGGTCTTTCCTACCGCGTTTGGCCCCACGAGAACGGTTACCCGCTCCGAGGGTCGCAGGTCGAGGGTCTCAAAGCTGCGAAAGTCCGCCAGCCTGAGCTCTTTGACGACAAGGCCCATCCTCTAGGCGCCCAGGCGCATCGGCATGAGGAGATAGAGGTAGTTGATCTTGCCGTTGCACTTGAAGATGCCCGGCTGGGCGGGACCCTGGAGCTCGAGGCGAACCTCGCCAAAGTCAGACGCGGCGCTCATGCAGTCGAGTACGTAGTGATAGTTGAAGCCAATGGTGAGCGTCTGTCCCTCAACCTTGCACGCCATGATCTCGGAGGACTCTCCCTGGTCCGGCGAGGAGGAGGAGAGCCTCATGAGGGAGCCGTCAGCATCCACGTCGAGGCGGATGGAGGCGTTCTGCTGGGCGATCGCGGAGACGCGCCTGAGGGCAGAGGAAAACTCCTGGGCATCAAGCGTGACAGCAGTGGCGCAGGAGGACGGCAGGAGTTGGCGATACGAGGGGAAGTTTCCCTCGAGGAGCCTGGTCACGAAGGTAGTCGTTCCAAACGAGAAGACCGCCTGGCTCTGCGTGGTGGAAATGGAGACCGTGTCCTCCATCGTGGGCATGGAGAGGACGTCGTGGAAGACGGAACCCATGATGACGGAACAGAAGGGCTCATCGGGAGCGGCCTCGACGGTGGAGTCGCAGACCGCAAGGCGGAAGGAGTCCGTGGCGACGAGGCGAATCGTGTTGTTCTCAACGGTGATCTGGATGCCCTGCAGGAACTGACGCGTGGGCTCCTTGGAGGTGACGCGATAGACCTTGTCCACCATCTTGGCGAGAAGGGCGCTCGGAAGCTCGATCGTTCGCTCCGGCTCGAGCTCGCTCCATGCGGGCCAGTCCCTGGCACTAAGCGTGTTGAGCCTGAACGTGGACTTGTCACAGGAGATGGTGACCATGTTGCCCGTCTCCTCGAAGGTGACGGCGGAGTCCGAGAGGGTCTTCACGATGTTGAGGAGAATCTTGCCGGAGACCACCGTCTCACCTGGCTCCTCGACGTTTGCCGCCACCACGTGGCGGATGGAGATGGAGAGGTTGTTGGTCTGAAGCTCGACGGTCCCGTTCTCCGCCTTGAGGTAGATTCCCGAGAGGATGGGGAGCGTGGAGTTGTTTCCCATACCCTTGGCCACCACGGACAGGGCCTTCATGAGTGAGGACTGACTTACGGTGAACTTCATCTTGGCCCTTTCTTCTAATAACTAAATAGAGATAAAGACAGTAGTAGTAATAGGGGTTGTAGAAAAGAAGACAAGTCGGTGTTTGCTGAGTTCAGAGTACTCGAGATAGCTTCCTGAGAAACCCTTGAAATTTGACACCCGTGAACAATGAAAACGCGGGTTCAAAACTTCTCAACACCAGAGTGTGACTTTTCTCCTCCTTTCAACAACCTTCCCACGCGGTTTTCTACATTGTCCTACACATTGCCGGTGATGCTCTCCCTCAGCTGCATGAGACGATCGTAGAAGCTCTTGTCGTCCCGCCGCGCGTCGTCGACAACTCCGATGCTGTGCATGACGGTGGCGTGGCTGCGCCCACCGAAGTGCTTGCCGATGTCTGCCAGCGTGCGGTCGCAGAGCTCACGAGAGAGCCAGATGCCCACGTGGCGGGCCTCCATGACGCCCTTGTTGCGCTTGTTTCCGATGAGGGTGAGGTGGTCGATGTCGTAGAACTTCTCCACGGCGCGCTGGACGTCCTCGATGGAGACCGTCCTGCCCGAGCTCGGCCAGCATTCGCGCGCGATGGACTCGATCTCGTCCTTCTCGAGCTTCTCGCCGCGCTTCTCCGCTGCCGTGGCGGCGTAGAGGCAGCGCTGGCAGAAGCCTTCGATCACACGGATGTTGGTGCCCGCGCGCTCGGCCATGTAGCTCTCGATCTCGGGTGAGACGGTTCCCGTGAGCCCCGCGACGTTCTCGCGGAGGGCGTCTTCGCGCATGCGCTCGCAGAAGGTCTCGATGAGGCGGAGCTTGAGCTCGTAGCTAGGAATCTGAATGGGCGTGGTGAAGCCCGCGGAGAGGCGGCTCGTGATGCGCTCATCAAAGCCGTCCTTGCCCATGCCGAGCTGGGCGGGCGTGCGGTCTGCGGCGAGCACGATCTGTTTGCCGTTTGCGATGAGCTCGTTGAAGGTGTCGAAGAAGAAGCCGACGGTTCCCATCTTGCCGGTCATCTTCTGGATGTCGTCGATGATGAGGACGTCTATGTCCGCGTAGTTCTGACGAAGGACCGATGCCGCCGAGCGCTCGGAATGGCGCATCGCCTCCGTGTAGTCAGTGATGAAGGAGGAGGCGTCACGGTAGACGCACAGGCGAGTTGGGTCGTTGTGTGCGATGTAGTTCTGGATGGCGCGCAGCAGGTGGGTCTTCCCGAGGCCGCTCTTGCCGTAGATGAACAGGGGGTTGTAGGTGCTGTTCATGCCGTTGGCGACCTGGAGGGCCGCCTGATAGGCGATGTCGTTTTCCTCGCCTCGGACGAAGCGATCAAAAGTGAGCTTTGAGGTGGTGGGTGAGATCTCCTCTACGAGGGGGTTGTTTCTCCTCCTCCGCGCGGCCTCCTCGCGGAGGGCGTCTATGCCGTCCTCCTCCCAGGTGTCCTCGGCGATCTTCTTGGGAGTGGGGCCGTCCCACGATGTCTTGGAAGAAGTTGTGGCCGCAGTCCAGCTGTTGACCTCCTCGCGCGACATCGTTGACGAGGGTACGCTCGGTGAGGCCTGCGTGGCGGGGACGAAGTTGACGCTCAGGGTCATTGGCTCAAACGCTGCCTGGGAGAGGCATTCCTCGATGAGTTCCGTGTTCTTTGAAATGGTCTTGAGGACGAGACGCATGGGCGTCTCGATGGTCATGACCGAGTCCGTCATGCTCTTTGGGGTGCAGCCCCTGAGCATGGCGAGCATCGATTCGGGCAGGTTCTTGGTGGCGAGAAGGTCGAGGGTGTCCTGCCAGAGCGCCTCGGCGTCCGATTCCAGAGAGAGTTCCATCTATGTCGCATCCCGATTGTTGAAAACTGTGGGGCTCTAGTATAGCGATTGTTGACAACTTCTCGGGAAATCCTAGACGAGCGTACGTCCGATGCCCGTCAGGTGGTACTTCTGGCCAATCTTGGCTATCACGCCCTGTGCCGCGAGTGTGGAAAGAGTTCTCGACCACGTTGCTCCGGAGGAGCCGTAGGTTCGTACGAGCTCCGTGGGACCGGTGCTCTCGTGGGTGGCGAGATAGTTCATGACCTGCATGGACCGCTCGTCGAACTCTATCTGGGGAACCACGGCGGGTGTGGGCGCAGCCGAGGCGTGCATGGTTGCGGGAGAGACCGGCGCCGCAGCCGTCTGCCAGCCGGGAACTCCCTGCGCGCGCTGCTGGAACTTCGCGCCGTAGGACATCTGCTGGTAGGGGTACATCTGTGGGGAAGGCTGCTGCCATGGCTGTTGGAAATAGTCAACATACGCGGAGGGCTGGGATGTCTGGGGTGCAGCATCCTCCCTGCTCACCCCCGATACCGCTCGAGCGTCTTCCTTTGGCCTGGTGGAGATAGTTACGACGGTGCCGCCAGCGATGTTGTCCTCAACCTCGAGGCTTCCCCCCTTGTCCGCCATGTACTGCTGGACGTAGGGAAGCCCGCTTCCCACCCCGCGTATGTAGCGCTTCATCTCCTCCGTGGCAGAGCTCGTCCCAAACTCCAGCGCAAGGGACTTCTCCTTGATGCCGGGGCCCTGGTCTGAGAAGCGGATGGTGTTGCCCCCGTCGAGGATGGTGATGGTCGGGGCCTGGAAGTACGCGTGGATGAAGTTCTCCACGATCTCTCGTATGACCATAAAGGGAATGGTTCCGCCCTGCTCCTTGGAGAGTCTGCTAACGGTTGCGGTGATCTCCTCGAGGTAGGAGCGCACCTCCCCGGGCTCAACAACAACAACGCGCGGCGCGGCCGAGGCATCGTCGTACACGGCGATCCTTGCAGGGTGTTTGACCTCTATCTTCTCCGGGTCCTTCTCGGTCCCTTCCTGTTCGACGAACGGATAGAAGTCTCTGGCCATGTGCTCCCCTTTCAACATCCGTTCGTCATTTGTAGAAAACATTTCGCTGAGAATTCTATTTGAACGAAAGTTTTCAACATCTGTAAAACACTTGTTGATAACTAGAGAATCTTCGTTCTTCGTGCTGAAAAATCATAGCATGCGACGGGAACTATTTCGCAGTATGAAAGGATGAATCCAATCGTTTGGAAGGACCATGAAACAACCGGCGCTCAATTCGTCTGGGAGAAGATCTCTCTTTCAGCCAACTACCTGCGAAGTAATCGTGAAGATTGTTCTCACAAAAAATTGACAGACCGGCGTTTTGCCCCTTACAATCTCTAGGCTATTTGCTCAATGTGGACGTTCATACCCAACCGGGAGGAATAGACATGAAGCGTACGTACCAGCCCAACAAGCGCAAGCGCGCCACCACCCACGGCTTCCGTGCCCGCATGGCCACGAAGGGCGGCCGTGC
>CASFQX010000188.1 GCA_949296375.1 uncultured Olsenella sp. | reverse complement strand
TCTTTCACCAGAACTCCCTCCGATTTGGAAAAGGGACTGTCCCTTTTCCACATCACATGAACTTGCGGAAGAGGTCCATGACCTCGTCGGTCACCGCGGTGTCGCCTGATTGGATGCGCTCGACAACGCAGGTCTCCAGGTGGTCGCGCATGACCTCGCGCGAGATAGCCTTCACCGCAGACTCAACGGCCGCGAGCTGCGTGAGGACGTCGCCGCAGTAACGATCCTCCTCCACCATTGCGCGGATGCCGTTCAACTGGCCAACGGCGCGGTTGATCCGACGTGTGACGCTGGCCTTGAGCTCGGGTGAGCGCGGCGTGTGCTTGAGGGCGCCGCAGTGCGGGCAGTCGTTCTTCTCGGCCATTGCTCTCCCTTCGCTCAGATACCCCCATGGGGTTTATCATGCTGAGGTTATACCCTACAGGGGTATTGGTCAACCTCAAATCATCGTCACTCACACCCGGCTGCTCCACTTTTAGGCGGTTTTTAGTCAGACCGCAAAGTACAAATCGTTCAGGCGAGCAAAGATTGCCTGTTCAAGGACTATGCCTCAAACGGCGATACTTTGAGTACCGGCTATAATCTGCCTAAAACTGACTTCGGACGTCTCAACCCAGAGACTGGGAGGGGTTGACTTGCCCACGCTGCGCACAAATCGCCTTACGCTGCGTCCCTGGACCGAGGCCGACGCGCCCGCACTCTATCGCTGGGCGCGCGACCCCGAGGTGGGGCCGCGCGCCGGATGGGAGCCGCACGAGAGCGTCGAGGAGAGCGCGCGGATCATTCGCGAGGTGCTCGCCGTGCCGGAGAGCTACGCGATCGTCATCCGCGATCGCACGCCCGCAGACGAGCCGGCCGGCGCCATCGGCCTCAAGTTTGGCGCCGCCTCCGACCTTGCGCGGGACGCGAGCGAGGCGGAGCTCGGCTACTGGCTCGCCCGCCCATTCTGGGGTTGCGGCTACATGCCCGAGGCAGGCCGCGCCCTGCTCGCCCACGCGTTCAACAACCTGCACCTCAAGGTTGTATGGGCCGGCCACTACGATGCCAACCTGCAGAGCCGGCGGGTGATGGAGAAGCTCGGGCTCACAGAGAAGCGCACGCGCAACGCAGACGGACGCATTGAGCACGTCCTGTGCGTCACGCGCGCGCAGTGGGGGAACACCCAGGCAGCAGCCGAGAAGAACGCCCTCCCCTAGCCCTCGAACGGAAACTCGCGAATCTGGGGGTCGTCGTAGGTCGCGTAGTAGTACGAGCGCGTCGCCGCGGAAAAGCCGCTGGTGTAGAGGGTCTTCTCGTAGGAGCCGTCCGCCATGCGCGCGCAGCCCTCGGGCACGGCAACCGAGCCCAGCGTCCGGAAGAGGCGCGTGACGTTGCCCTTCTCGCCCGTCTGCACGGGATAGTGCGCGTTCACAAAGGCCACCTTCACAAAGCGAGAAGGGCCGGAGTAGTCGCCGGGGACGCCGCGCAGGCCCTCGCCCGAGCCAAACGCCCTGAGCTCGGCACTGCCCCAGGATACGGGCTCCGGGTCGGCGTCGGTGAGCGTGAGGTAGTTGCGCAGGTTCTGGCGGTGCCAGCCAAAGTTTGGCTCGTTGGTGAGGACGTCTACGTCGTCCTCCCAGACGCGCAGGCCGTCCTCCATGCACTCCACCACGATCGCGCCCGTGGCGTCGGCGACGATCCAGTGGAGGTTTGCCACGGGCAGCTTGTCGCTCACGGCCTTGGCCACCACGGTCACGTCGGCAAGCGCCGCTCGGGCCTCGGCGACGGAGCCAAAGTTACGCGCGACCCAGTAGGGGAACTCGTAGGCGGCCACGTTGACCGCCCCGTCCACAGGGCCCGCCGCGTAGAGCGCACTCTGGGGGAAGTTGAGGCCGGCGACGGCGAGGCCCGCGTCGTTGGCGCAGTCAAAGTAGAGCGGCACGCCGAGCGCCGTGATTCCCACGCCGATCACATCGTGGCCACGAGCGGGGTCACTGGGGCGCTCGAATGCCGTTGGCACCGCCGCGTCACCGGGCGTGCGCAGGACCGCCTGCCCGTAGTCGAAGGACCAGTCGAGATTGCGGCCAAAGAACATGTTCCCCTGGTCGTCCGTGAAGCGAACCGCTGTGCACATGGCGCATCTCCCTTGGTTGGGACCGTTGTTGATGGAATGCTACCCGGCATGGCGGATTCTAAGACCACGCCGCGTGCCGTCACGCGACGCGCACGACGCTGTCCGCTCTTTCAGCTTTGGGCGCCGCGGCTAGTTGCCACGGGCGAGAACAAGGCCCGCGCCGGAGATCGTTGCGCAGACGAGAAGCGCCACAAAGTTCTCGGCGCTCGGCTGCTGCGCAACGAGCACAAGGCCGAGAAGCGCAACGATGCCGCAGAGCAGCCCGCTCAGCGTGCCCAGCCTCCTCAGATACGACGCCTCCGGCCCAACGATCTTCTCGGCAAGCATGTGAACCTCCTCGAGGGGGAAAGCGACAGTCTCACCGTAGCTCGCGCACGTCAGGGTTGCGTAAGCGGCATGCCAGCGCCTCGCAAGCCCACGATTCGCCCGTGCCGAGAAGGACGACGCCTCGCGACTTCTGTGCAATCCTTGATTATTTGGTCGCGCGAGCCGCAAGCGGTGATAATGGAGCGCGCTGCCGTTTGCGAAAGGAGTCCCATGGAGGACGTCTTCACTAACCTCATCAGCCAGTTCGGCTACATCGGCGTCTGGTTCCTCATCTTCTTTGAGAACGTCTTCCCGCCCATCCCGAGCGAGCTGATTCTTCCGCTCTCGGGTTTCTTCACCACCACGACCGACCTCACGCTCCCCGGCGTCATCATCGCCGCGACCATAGGCTCGATCACCGGCGCCTACATCCTCTACGGCGTGGGCCGACTCCTCTCTCGCGAGCGCCTCATGACGTTCTTTGGCACGCGCCCGATGCGCCTTCTGGGCTTCAAGCCCGAGGACATCTCCAGCGCCGTTGACTGGTTCGACCGCAAGGGCCAGGTGACGGTCCTCATCTGCCGCTGCATCCCCGTCGTGCGCAGCCTCATCTCCATCCCCGCCGGCACCGCCAAGATGAACGTCGTGCGCTTCTCGCTCTACACGCTCGTGGGCTCCGCCGTGTGGAACACGGTGCTCTGCTCGCTCGGCGCCGCCGCCGGCAGCGCATGGGAGACGGTGACCGCCCAGGCCGAGTGGGTATCGGACATCGTAAAGTACGTCATCATCGCCATCGTGGCTGCCGCCGTTATCTTCTGGGTTGTCAAGCGAATCATTCCCGCCATTCGAGAGCACCGCGAGGAAACGGAGTAGAGCGATCGGCCGTGAGAGCACCGCTCTCTGAGCGTCAAAGTGCAACGTTCCCTCAGCTTGTTTGTGCGACTTAGAACTAGTCACGCTTTTCTCGTCAAAAGCGTGACTTTTTCTTGGCTGGCGCACGCAGCTGAGAACCTGTCACGTTTTGCGAGCAGATGCGGCACGCCCGTCGGAGCGCCGCGGACGGCGCCGTGCGCGTCATTTCAAGGTTCAGCCTCGTTCGAGATGCAATCCGTACTATACTTTGAGACCCCACGGCTAGCCGAGGTTACTGGGTCTGGACACAACATATTGTGTTGCTTGCATGGCGGCAACCCAAGTTAACTTTTGTCGAACCCGCGGGGTGTCAACTCTGGTAGGTTGGAGCCGTCGCAAGGAGCGATGCGCAAAGACCTTCCTCGAAAAAAGGAGCGTGAGCAGTGAGTCAGCAGGAGGCATGGGCCGGCTTTGTCGGCGGCAACTGGGAGCACGAGATCGACGTTCGTGACTTCATCCAGAAGAACTACACCCCCTACGACGGCGACGAGTCCTTCCTCGCCGGCCCCACCGAGAACACCAGCAAGCTCTGGGACGAGGTCATGGGCCTCTTCGCCAAGGAGCGCGAGGCTGGCGGCGTCCTCGACATGGACACCGACCTCGTCTCCACGATCATCTCCCACCCCGCCGGCTACATCGATCAGCCGCTCGAGAAGATCGTGGGCCTTCAGACCGAGAAGCCGCTCAAGCGCGCCCTCATGGTCAACGGCGGC
>CASFQX010000187.1 GCA_949296375.1 uncultured Olsenella sp. | reverse complement strand
TCACGCGCGCCGCCGTCTGGGCCGGCTCCTCGCCCGAGACGCGCCACGGCCTCAGCAGCCAGCTCCAGTACGGGTTGTAGAGCTCGTAGACCTCCTCGTCGGAGAAGCTCTGGAACATGAGGTCGTAGACGGCCGAGCCCGTCATCTGGGTCACCTCCCCGCGGTCGATTCGCGAGAAGAGCCGCTCCTGGTAGGCGGCTATGTCGGCGGCGGCGCGCTCGGGGGTGATGGCGCCGGCGTGCGCGTTTGCCTCCTGCCGGGACTGCGCGATAGCCTCCGTGCCCGAGAGGATCGCGCCCGAGGCGTCCGTGGTCCTCGCCTGCACCACGTTGAGCGTCATTATCCCCACGAGAAACGCAACGACGCCGACGTTGGCCACGAGCGCCACGCGGCGCGTGAGCATCTTCTTGAGCTCGAACAGCATGAGCCTAGCCATGGCGTTCCTCCTTCATATGGGCGCCGCGACGCTCGCGCGGGCGGGCGGCGGGCGCGGCGTCGCGGAACACGTACAGGTAGAGGTCCTCGAGGGTGGGGTCAGCCGGCGAGGAGCCCGCGACCTGCGGCTCGTCTGCGACGTAGCGCACGAGGGCACGGTCGGCGTCGAGGTAGTGCACGTTGCTCGCGCAGAGCCTGGCCTCGAGCGCCTCGGCCTGCCCGGCGGGAACAACGGCCTCCCACACCCTTCCCCTTGCCTCGGCAACGAGCTCGGAGGGCGCCCCCGAGAGGACGACGGAGCCCGCGCGCATCATGAGGATCTCGTCGGCGATGTATTCCACGTCCGAGACGATGTGTGTGGAGAGCAGGACGATCTTGTCCTGCGCGAAGCCGGCGATGAGGTTTCTGAAGCGCACGCGCTCCTTGGGGTCGAGCCCAGCCGTGGGCTCGTCGAGCACGAGCACTTCGGGGTCGTTGAGCACGGCCTGCGCGATGCCCAGGCGCTGGCGCATGCCGCCGGAGAAGGTGCGGATGCGCCTGCGCTCCTCACCGGCGAGTCCCACGCGGTCGAGCAGCACGAGCGAGCGGTCTCGCGCGTCCCCTCGCGCCAGCCCCTTGAGGGCCGCCATGTACTCCATGAAGTCGAGCGCCGTGAACTCGGGGTAGTAGCCAAAGTCCTGCGGCAGGTAGCCGAGAAGCGCGCGGTAGGCGTCGCCCATGCGCTCGACGGGCGCGCCGTCGTAGCGCACCTCGCCGGAGGTGGGGCGCAGCACGCCGCACACCATCCGCATGAGCGTGGTCTTGCCTGCGCCGTTGGCCCCGAGCAGGCCATAGACGCCGGGCGCGAGCGTCGCGCTCACGCGGTCCACGGCGATCTTGGGCCCGAACTCGCGGGTCAGCCGGTCGAGCGTCAGTTCCATCGTCGTTCTCCCTTCGTTCCTGGGTCAGAGCGATGCCGCGCCGAGGGGCGCGTCGGCGAAGGCGGACTCGGCCGCACGGAGCCATGAGCGCGCCTCGAGGGCGGCGAAGACGAGCGCGAGGGCAGCGGCGAGCCACCAGGCGAGCGCCGATGCCGGGGCAAAGGCCGCCGGGCAGAGCCCCCGCAGGGCAACGCAGGCGGCGCAGACCCCCACCGCCGCCACGACGGCGGCCGTGG
>CASFQX010000186.1 GCA_949296375.1 uncultured Olsenella sp. | reverse complement strand
CATCTCCTTGGTGATGAGCTGCACGTTCTCGAACTTGGTGCCGGCGTTGCAGGTCTGGTCGATCACGCGGCCGCTCTTGAGGTCGCGGATCTTGTAGCGGACGAAGGCACCGCCCTTGCCGGGCTTGACGTGCTGGAACTCCACGATCGTGTAGTACTTGTCGTTGATCTTGAGGCCCATGCCGTTCTTGAAGTCTGCAGTGCTGATGGTTGCCATGTTGTGCCTTTCCGTCGTGCTCACATACGGTTGCATAGTTTAGCACCCGTGTGCCGTCTACGCGGGGATTCCATGATGTGCCGAGAAGGACGCGGAGAAGAATCAGTCCCCTGTTACGCGCCGACGACCACGAGGTCGTGCGTGGAGCGGGTGAAGGGCTCGTAGCCGTCGGCGGTCACGAGACCAAAGTCCTCCAGGCGGATGCCAAAGCGTCCGGGCAGGTAGATGCCCGGCTCGATGCTCACGACCGAGCCCTCCGGCACCGGGCGGTCCCAGCGACGGTTGAAGTTGGGGTTCTCGTGGATCTGGATGCCCACGCCGTGGCCGAGGCCGTGGCCGAAGTAGTCGCCGTAGCCGGCGTCGGCGATCACGCGGGCAGCGATCTCGTGGATGTCGCGGCCGATCACGCCGGCGCGCACTGCCGCGGCGCTCTCCTCGTGGGCGCGGCGCACCACGTCGTAGACCGCGCGCTGCTCCTCGCTCGGCTCGCCCACGGAGACGGTGCGCGTCATGTCCGCGTGGTAGTCGTGATAGCCGGCGCCGTAGTCCATGACGATGAGGTCGCCGAGCTGGACCTTGCGCTCACCGGGCTGGGCGTGGGGGTTCGCGCCGTTGGGGCCGGAGGCGAGGATCGTGCCAAAGGAGAGGGCGTCGGCGCCGTGGGAGAGCATGTAGTTCTCAAGCTCCACGCGAATCTGCTGCTCGGTCATGCCAACCTTGATGAAGCCGCAGATGTGCGTGAAGGCCTCGTCGGTGATCTCCTGGGCGCGGCGCATGAGGGCGATCTCCTCGGCGTCCTTGACCATGCGCAGGTCGCAGATGTCACCGTGGAGACGCGGGGTGAGGCAGGCCACGCCGGCGCGAGAGAGCTCGACGAGAAGGTCGTCGTAGAACGCGAGGTCGCAGGTGTCCTCGACGGCCGCCACGCGCACGCGCTCGGCGGCAAGGCGGCGAGCGGTCCACGCGGCGGGATCGATGACGTCCATGTCCAGCGCCCACACGGTGTCCGCCCCCAGGCGCTCGACGAAGGTGTTGTAGTAGCGGGAGTCGGTGTGGAGCCACTGACCCGTGGCGGTGATCACCGCGGTGTGGGCCACCTCGTCGTCAAAGGTGCGCTCTGCGCCCGTGAGCCAGCGCAGGTCGGGGTTGTTGCGCAGGATCACGGCGTCGTAGCCGCGCTCCGCCATCAGTGCGCGCAGGCGCTCCACGCGACCGGCGCATGCCGTTGAATCTGCCATGTTCATGTCCTTTCTCGAGGTGACAATGAGGTCGTAGCAAAATGTCACGCCATGACGACGGAACCGGTGCCGAGCGTCATGCCGTGGCCGGGGATCACGCCGGACGTGAGGCGCACCAGGCGGTCGCGTGCTCGAGAATCGTCTCGTCGGTCATCACCGAGAGGCGCACGCGACCGAGGGCGCGCGGCACGGCGAGCATGAAGCGGTTGGTACGTGCCAGGCGCTCGTCACGGATGCGGGCGACGAGCTCGGCCGGGTCCACGTTCTCACGCGTGATGTCGAGACCGAGGCGCTCGAGCAGCTCGTCCACGGCGAGCATGTCGTCGACGGAGAGCGCCTCGAGCACGACGCCCAGCCGCGCGGCAAAGCGCATCCCGTCCGCAAGGGCCGTCGCCGAGCTCACGTCCGGCGCGAGCGAGCGCAGGGCACGGGCGAAGGTGGTGCCAAACTCGAGCGACTGGCGCAGGGCCGCGCTCGTGGCCGAGGAGACCTTGCCGCGGCTCTTGAGGGTGTTCTTGACCTGCTCGGCCAGGGCCTCGCGATCGCCTGAGGCAAGCTGGTCCGCAACGTCCCAGAGCTGGCCGAAGGAGCGATCGGAGTCGCACATGGCGGTCTGCGCCATGAGGGCAAATGCGAGCTGGGCCTCGTCGCTCGCGGGGTCCGCGGCGAGAAGGTCGAGGTCCACGAAGGAAAAGCGCGCAGTGGCGTCCTGGGCGACCATGCGCGACAGGCCCGCCGCGTCAAGTGCGCGCGGCGTCACGGACGCGGCGACGGCACTCGCGATGTCGAGCGGCACCTCGGCGAGCGGCACCCCGCCGCACCACGAGGAGCACGCGAACGACGCCACGGAGAGAGCGTCGAAGCCACCCACCATGACCACGACGTCATCGCAGGTGACGCGCATCTCGCCGAGAAGGGCGTCAAACTCGCCTACCGCCGCCAGGTCGCAGGCGCCAAAGTCGACGCCCGCCGTCTGAACGGAGAAGCCCGCGGCGCAGAGGTTGTCGCGCAGGGTCCTCACCACGTCGTCGGGGGCTCCCGTCTCGTGCACGAGGGCACAGGAGTGCGGGCGCCCGGCTGACGCCCTGAGGATGTTGGCGGCCTCGGGCAGAATTCCCTCCCCCACGCGCAGGTCCATGGACCCTCCGCGTATGACCACCCACTGCCGAACGGTGCGCGGCGCAGGTGCCGCGGCGGGTGCGGGCGCCGGCTCGGGCGCAGACGCCTCGGCCCCGTCCCTCTCGACGACGTCCTTCTCGTCACTCATAAGAGGCCCTTCTCCCAGAGCAGCTTGCCGGATTCCAGGGCAACCTGCTCGAACGTCTTGTTCCTGATGTCCACCGTGATGTCTGCCGCACTCTCGTAGAGCGGACGCCTGCGGCGATACACCTCCGCGGCATGTGCGGCAGAGCCGAGGTCTGGCCTGAGGTCTGGGCGGCGAATCTGCCTGAGCGAGTCCTCGAGGTCTCCGTCGAGAAACACCACGACGCCCATCTCGTGCATGAGCTCGCAGTTCTCCGGTCTCTCCACGATTCCGCCACCGCAGCTCACGAGCAGGGACTTGCGCGCCCTGAGGCGCCTCAGCTGGGCCGTCTCCTCGTCGCGAAAGCGCTCCTCGCCGTCCTCGGCGAAGATCTGCGCCACGCTGCGACCGAGCGCGCGCTCGACCATGCGGTCCGTGTCGACGTGGGGGCGGTGGAAGAGGCCGCCGAGATTGCGCGCGAGCGTGGACTTGCCGGCGCCGAGAAAGCCCACGAAGAAGAGGTGGTCGCACCCCTCATGGACAACGTATCTCGGATCGTGTGGCAAATCTTCCTCCCTCGCGTCTCGTACCGAGAAGAGATTCTACTCGATACCGGGAGCCCGTGGGGCGCCCCCGGGCTCCTCCAGGAGACGTGCTGCGCGAAACCTCCCTCCAGAACACGAGGGCGCGACATCAGTAGGGCCGCCATCGTTCCGTAGAGAAGTTTCGCGCGGCGCACTTCTCGAAGGAACGGTGGGCGGCCCAAGAGCTGCGTAGTTGGTCTACTCGCCGTCGAAGGTGACCCCGCGCAGGGCGAGACGCTCAAAGACGCGAAAGACATGGGTGTACCAGAGGTCCTTGCGAGACTGCGGGCGCACGAGGACGGTGCGCACCCCGGCGAGCTTGCCCGCCACCACGTCTGTGAAGACCTGGTCGCCAATCATGACGGTCTCGCGCGGCGAGAAGCCCTCCAAGCGCATCGCGCGGCGCAGCGCAAACGGGAACGGCTTCATCGCGTGGTCGACCACGTCCATGCCCATCTGTTCGGCGGAGCCGCGCACCTGGTCGGAGTGGAAGTTGTTTGACACCATGCAGAGCGTGAGCCCGGCTTCGCGGGCGCGGGCGAGCCACGCCATCACGGCAGCCGGCGGAACCTTCGCGTCACGGGGGACGCAGGTGTTGTCACGGTCGAGCAGCACGAGGCGCACGCCGCTGGAGACCAGTTCGTCAACGCTCACCAGCGGAAGGCTCGTCACGTAGCGCGTAGCGCGGAAGAGTCCCATCTTGCCCCCTACGAGTACGCCTGCATGTGCTCGTCGTAGGTCTCGGAGAACTGCTCGGTGTCCTGCGTGATGAAGAAGTAGAAGTAGTTGGTATCGGCGGGCTCGCAGGCGGCCTTGATCGAAGCAAGGCTCGGCGAGCAGACCGGCGTGGGAGTGAGGCCGTCGCGCAGGTTGGTGTTGTAGGGGTCGTCGAGCGTGTTGATCTCGTCCGCCGTTGCCGCGCGCCCGAGCGAGTAGGTGAGCGTGGCATCGCTCTGGAGGCGCATGCCGTCGCGCAGGCGGTTGTAGAAGACCGAGGCGATCTTGGCGCGCTGCTCGTCCGTGACCGCCTCGCGCTCGATGATCGACGCCATGGTGAGGACGTCGTTCTCGTTGAGCTGGATTCCGTAGCGCTCGGAGAGCGTGGTCGCGGCGGCGGCGAGGTCGAGCGGGACGACCTCGATCTCGTACTGGTCGAGCATCGCGCGGATGACGGTGTCGGCGGTGAGGTTCTCGTCGCCGGAGAAGTCGTAGGTCTTGGGGAAGAGGTAGCCCTCGAGGGAGTCGTAGCTCGGGTCGACGCCTGCGAGGAAGGAGTAGTCCGCAGCGTAGTTGGACGCCTTCGCCTGGGCGAGGAAGTCCTCGGCAGAGATGCCCAGGTTCTCCTCGGCGGCAGTGGCAATCTGCTTCACGGTATAGCCCTCGGGCACGATGAGCTGGGCCGTAGAGGCGTTGGGTCCCATCGTGAGCAACTCGATGATCTGGGAGGCGTCGGTACCCGCCACGATCAGATACGAGCCGCTCTTGATGCGCTGCTCGGCCTCGGTACGACGAACCTCGGCGAGAAACTCGCTCTGGTCGGAAATGAGGCCGTTCTCGTAGAGCGTCTGGGCGACGACGCCCGCCCCCGAGCCCTCGGGAATGGTGATCGTAACCTCGGTGCCGGGCTCGGCGAGCTCGACCTCAGGCGCCTTGTCCTCCCCACCGGGGAGAAGACCGGGCACAAAGACGATGCCGGCGATGACGGCTACAACAACGGCGAGGACGCCCGCCACGAGTGCGAGCGGCACCTTCCTTCCGTGAGAGCCGTGGGGATCCTTGGGCATGTGAGAGCCCGCGCGCTTGGTTGCGGCGGCAGTGCGCTTTGACACGCGCCCGTCCTTGAGCGCCGCGTGCGGGGCGGTCGCGCTCGGGGAGGCCGGAACGGGAGCCATGGCCCCCGTTCCCAGATCGGTGCCCCGTCCGTTGCCCTGGGCGCCAAAGTGAGCGGCGTGCTTCGGGTTCCTGCTGTCGGGTGTGGCCATAGTAGCCTTTCAGATCTGCCTGGCATCGAGCCAGGACTGCAAAAACAGGCTCGCGGCGACCATGTCGACCTTGCCGCGCATGGAGCGCTCGCTGAGCCCCTGCTCCCTCAGGATACGCTTGGCCTCGGCCGAAGACAGCCTCTCGTCCGCAAACTCCAAGGGAAGT
>CASFQX010000185.1 GCA_949296375.1 uncultured Olsenella sp. | reverse complement strand
GCTGGGGTCCTTCTTCATGACGGCGCGCAGGCCGTTGACGTTCCAGGAAACAAGGCGCAGCTCACGGGTGGTGGACATGGGGCTCCTCTCGATGCGGGTACCCTCCAGTCTACGCGCAACCCCCGGCCCGGTGGCTCGAATGCGGCGGAAACCCCGACTTTTGCACGAGCGGTCCGGAGCTCGCGCTGATTGCGCTTCTTATATATGCAGGTAACCGGCTTACCTCGTTCTTCTCGCGAGACGAGAAGGGCCGTGGGCTCGTGCAAAAGTCGGAGCTTCGCGTAATGTGGGCGCCGGCTAGAACGCTGGCATCTCGAGTCCCGCAGCCTCCATCGCCGCCAAGAACGCCTCGGCGGAGCGCGTGGCGATAAGCTCCTGCGGGAAGCCGATCCCCTCGAGCATCTCGAGCGCCGCCGAGACGCCGCCGACCTCCGCACAGATGTGCGCGTCGCTACTCACCGCCACCTGACAGCCCAGCTCCGCACAGGCCTCCGCGATGGCGCGGCAGCTCTGCCACGTGCGCCCCTCGCGACGGCGCGCCGCGAGGCTGTGCGAGTTTATCTCTATCAGCTTGTGCTGGCGCGCGACCTCGCCCACCACCTCGCGCACGTCAATCGGCACGCCCGCCCTGCCGGCGTGGCCGATCACGAGAACCTTGGGCTGCGAGAGCGCCCGGACGTACATCTCCGTGGTCTGGGCAACCGTGGCGTCACGCGCAAAGTCGCGCAGGTGAACGCTTGCGATCACGAAGTCGCAGTTGGCCACCACGCGGTCGTAGAGCGTTGCCTCCTTGCGCACCGGGGCACCGGTGATTTCCTCGGTCACGGGGATGTCCTGGCCGTAGAGCCGCCCGTCGAGCGTTCGCAGGTCTGCCTCGGCGCCGCGCAGGAGCCGCACGCCCTCCCAAGTGCGCGGCCAGACCGCGGTGTTTAGAAAGTGCTGGTAGTCGCGCATGTCCGCATGCTCGAGGCCAGCGCCGGGAAAGAGCATGTCAGAGAAGTGGTCCGTGGTGCCCAGGAGCTCCATGCCAACCTCCCGCGCGGCGAGCACGTTCTCGCGCACGGTGGAATACGCGTGGCGCGAGAAGAGCGTGTGCGTGTGGACGTCGCAGCGGTTCTGCAGCATCTGACCTCCTTGATGTGGAAAAGGGGCTATCCCTTTTCCACATTAGTAGCTGGCGGCGAGGGCGGCCCAGGCGGGCATGGAGTTGACGATCGTCTCGTGGCTCACGCAGTAGCCCACGCGCACCCAGCCGGGGCAGCCGAAGGAGTCCGAGGGAACGGGCAGCAGCTCAAGAGCCTTGGCGCGCTCGAAGAACGCGTTGGCGTCAGGCTCGAGCGCCTTCACCCACAGGTAGAACGCACCCTCGGGCTCGATGAACTCGTAGCCCAGCGCAGCCAGACCCTCCGTGAGCGCACGGCGGTTCTCGGCGTAGGCCTCGACGTCGCTCGGGCAGTCCACGCAGTCCGCGAGCACGCGCTGGAAGAGCGCCGGCGCGCAAACAAAGCCCAGCTTACGGCCGGCTCCGGCCACGGCGAGCACAAGCTCGTCGTGCTCGGGGTTGGTCGGCGGCACCAGCACCCAGCCGATGCGCTCGCCCGGCAGCGACAGGCTCTTGGAGTAGGAGTAGCACACGACCGTGCGGTCGTAGACGGACGGCACCCAGGGCACCTCGGCGCCGTAGGTGATCTCGCGGTAGGGCTCATCGGCCACGAGGTAGATGGTGGTGCCGAGGCTCTTCTCGGCCTCATGCAGCGCGTCTGCGAGCGCGGCAAGGTTGTCGCGAGAGTACACGGAGCCCACCGGGTTGTTGGGCGAGTTGATGACCACGG
>CASFQX010000184.1 GCA_949296375.1 uncultured Olsenella sp. | reverse complement strand
GTTGCGCTCAAGACCCTTGCCGCCGCGATGCTCCAGGTTCACGAGCACCGAGAGCGCGTCGTCGAGCGTCTGGTGGCTGCGCTTCCCGTGCAGGTGCGCGATGGCTCCGATTCCGCAGGCGTCATGCTCGTAGCTCGTGCGATACAGGCCGGGGCGGTCGTTCTTCTAGCTCATATGACTCTCCTCGTTCGACTTCAAGGGGGAGTCTACGGCGCCGTCCCAGTGGGCGAGAAAACCGAGACGAACTTGCTACGCGCTCGCCACGCACGCGTTTCTCGCTCGCCATCCGTGAGACGCGAGCCGGAAACGACCGAGAAACGCGCGGCCCGTCCGCTCCGAATCCCGACCTATGGCACATTTCGCCTGCCATAGGTCGGGTTTTAGCGCAGCCGGGAGAAAGAAACCGCAGATGGCGAGAAGGGCGGCGTGCCATAGGTCGGGATTCCGCGCGGGCGAGAAGGACGACGGGCGCGTGCCCCGAGCGATTTGTCGCCCTTCTCGCCTACAATCGAGAGGCAACCACAAGGAGGTCCTCATGTCTGACGCCCCGCGCACCATCGCCGTCATAGACGGAAACTCGCTCATGCACCGCGCGTTCCACGCGATCCGCCAGCCCATGAACGCGCCGGACGGCCGCGCCACGAACGCGCTCTTCGGCTTCTTCAACATGTTCATCAAGATGGTGGAGACCTTCCGCCCGGACGGCGTGATCTGCGCCTTTGACAAGGGTAAGCCGCGCGTGCGCATGGAGATGCTGCCCCAGTACAAGGCCCAGCGCCCGCCGATGGACCCGGCGCTGCACGAGCAGTTCCCCATGGTGAAGGAGCTGCTCCACGCGCTGGACGTCCCCGTGGCCGAGCTCGAGGGCTGGGAGGGCGACGACATCCTCGGCACCCTGGCGCGCCGGGGCGAGGCAGCGGGCTACGACATGTACCTCTTCACTGGCGACCGCGACATGTACCAGCTCACCACCGAGCACGTGAAGATCGTCTCCACCAAGAAGGGCGTGACGGACGTGGTGATCATGGACCCCACCACGGTGGAGGACCTCTATCACGGCATCACGCCGGAGCTCGTGCCGGACTTCTACGGCCTCAAGGGCGACTCCTCGGACAACATCCCCGGCGTGCCGGGCATCGGCCCCAAGAAGGCGGCCGCCCTCATCGTGCAGTACGGCAGCCTCGACGAGGTCATCGCGCACGCGGACGAGGTCAAGGGCAAGATGGGCGAGAACCTCCGTGCGCATGTGGACGACGCCCTGGTCAGCCGCCGCGTGGCAACCATCCGCACGGACGCGCCGATCGAGCTGGACCTCTCCGACGCGCGCTTCCCCACCTTCGACCCCGCGGAGGTGGCGCGCGCCTTCTCCGCCCTTGGCTTCACCGGCATGACCACGCGCCTCGTACGCCTTGCCGGCGAGGGCGCGGCGGAGGTGGCGCGCGCCACCCTCGGCGAGACGGGCCCAGCTGCCGCGGCGACGGTCGAGCTGCCGGAGCCGCTCGCGGGCAACGAGGCGGCCGCCGCGCTCGACGCGGCAATCGCCGGCGGGGAGTGGGTCGGCTGCGCCCTGGACGACGACCGTGCCGACGGGGCGCTCTTCGGCCTCTCGCGCGTCCTCTGGTGTGCAACGTCTGACAAGATCCTGCGCATCGAGGGAGACGCCGCCAACGCCGCGCTCGCACGCCTCTTCCGGGAGGGCTGTGTCGTGAGCGGCAACGTAAAGGCGCTGCTCCACGAGGTCTGTCCCGCGGACTCCTCCAAATCGGCGCTCGTGGAGACGCATGAGGTCAGCCCGGAGCGCATCTTCGACGTGGCCGTGGCGGCATACCTGCTGGACTCCGAGCGAGGGAGCTTTGCCCTGCCGGAGCTTGGAGAGGCGTACCTGACGGAGACCCTCCCCGCCCCCAGCGACGACCTCCCCGTTGCCGAGCTGGACGCGGTCTGTGCCCTCCGCCTCATGGACGTGCTTCGTGCGCGCCTCGAGAAGGACGGCTCCACCGGCCTCTTTGACGACATGGAGATGCCGCTCCTGCCCGTGCTCGCCGAGATGGAGCGCGCGGGCCTCGCCGTGGACACGTCAATCCTGGCCGCACAGTCCGCCGAGCTCGGCACGGAGATCTCAGGCATGGTCGAGAAGATCCACGCCGCCGCCGGCGAGCCCTTCAACATCGACTCCCCCATGCAGCTCTCCCACGTGCTCTTCGACGTGCTGGGCCTTCCCACCTACGGCCTCAAGCGCACCAAGCGCGGCTACTACTCCACCAACGCCAAGGTGCTGGCAGACCTCGCGGCTGAACATCAGATCGTGGCCGACGTGCTTGACTACCGCGAGCGCTCCAAGATCAAGAGCACCTACCTCGACGCCCTGCCCGCGCTCGTGGCGGACGACGGCCGCATCCACACCACGCTCAACCAGACGGTCACGGCCACCGGGCGCCTCTCCAGCTCCGACCCCAACCTGCAGAACATCCCCACGCGCTCGGAGCTCGGCCATCGCGTGCGCCAGGCGTTCACGGTGCCCGAGGGCAGCGTGTTTCTCGCCTGCGACTACTCGCAGATCGAGCTGCGCCTGCTCGCCCACCTCTCCGGGGACGAGCATCTCATCGCCGCCTTCTGCGAGGGACGAGACTTCCACGCCGCCACGGCCGCGCGCGTCTTTGGCGTGCCCCTGGACGAGGTGACCCCGCAGCTGCGCAGCCGCGCCAAGGCCGTCAACTTTGGCATCGTCTACGGCCAGCAGGCCTTTGGCCTGGCGAGCTCGCTCAAGAT
>CASFQX010000183.1 GCA_949296375.1 uncultured Olsenella sp. | reverse complement strand
CCGGCGACGGCGTGAACGACGCCCCGTCCATCAAGCGCGCCGACATCGGCGTGGGCATGGGCATCACCGGCACCGACGTCACCAAGAACGTGGCCGACATGGTCCTCGCGGACGACAACTTCGCCACGATCATCAACGCGTGCGAAGAGGGTCGTCGCATCTACGACAACATCCGCAAGGTCATCCAGTTCCTGCTCTCCGCCAACATCGCCGAGGTGCTCTCGGTCTTTGTGGCCACGATGGTGGGCTTCACGATCTTCCAGCCGGTCCAGCTGCTCTGGATCAACCTCATCACTGACTGCTTCCCGGCGCTGGCACTCGGCATGGAGGAGGCCGAGGGCGACGTCATGAAGCGCAAGCCCCGCAAGGCCTCCGACGGCGTCTTCGCCGGCGGCATGGGCGTCGACATCGTCTTCCAGGGCATCGTGATCACCGCGCTGGTGCTGGCCTCGTTCTTCGCCGGCATGTACTTCCACAACAACGGCGTGATCGACATCTCCATGCTGCTCGACGGCATTCCCGACGAGGAGGGCGTCACCATGGCGTTCATCACGCTCTCCATGGTGGAGATCTTCCACTCGTTCAACATGCGCAGCCGCCGCGCGTCGCTCTTCTCCCTGAAGAAGCAGAACAAGTGGCTGTGGGGCGCCGCCATCCTGGCTGCCGTGCTCACGGTGATCCCCGTTGAGGTTGACTTCCTGGCCGAGGTCTTTGGCTTCATGACGCTCAACCCCGAGGCGCTGCTCACGGCGCTTGGCCTAGCGTTCCTGATCATCCCGATCATGGAGGTCTACAAGGCCATCATGCGCGCGGTGGAGAAGAACAAGTAAACCGCGTCTCTCGCGAAAGCGTTTTGAGCGGGCCCCGTTCCCTGCGGAACGGGGCCCGGTTTTGTGTTGGGCGGGGCCGTGCGCTTCAGGCTTGACGAAAGCGGGCTCGTCTCAGGGTTGCTGGCTTCTCGCTTGACGAAAGTGGGCTCGTCTCAGCCGAAATGAACCTTCAGGCTGAGACGAGCCCGCTTACGTCAAGCGTTGCCGCGACGCGCCACCCCTACGCCACGCCGGCGAGGCCGAGAGCCATGCCCAGCAACGACACCGCAATCGGCAGCAGCGCGCACGAGACGAGCACGTAGCGGTACGTATCCCGGACCTCGGTCTTGGCGGCCTGGTTTGCGGCGAGCATCGCCGAGGTGTGGGGCAGCAGCGTGGCCGGCCCCACGGACGTCATGCAGAGCACGCGGTGCATCATCGCCGGGTCGAGCCCGGTGGCCAGCAGCGTCTGCGCCATGCTGCCGAGGTAGATGTTGAGCGCGCCGATGGCAGAGCCCGTGATTCCGGCGATGGCAAAGATCGTGATGAAGCCCTGCCAGAGGGGGTTCAGGCTCGTGGACATGAGCGCCTCGATGATGCCCTGGTAGGCGGGCGATGCCACCACCACGCCGCCAAAGCCCATGATGGCCGCCACAGAGACGAGCGAGCTCAGACCACTTGTACAGGACTCGCCGATGGCACGCTTGACGTTTGCCAGCCGCCCGCGATAGAGCAGGCACGCTGCGACAACCGAGACGAGCATCGAGACGGTTACGGCGTCTGTGGCAGACATCGATGCCGCGCGCTGCAGCATAAAGACCAGCACAACGAGAAGGACGATCGGCGCGAAGCACGCCCAGACGGGCGGGGTGCTGGCGTCATCCGGGCGGGAGAGCGTCTCTCCGGGGCTGGGGGAGAAGTGCTCACCGCGCTTGCGGCAGCGGCCGATCTCCCACTGCAGGTAGACGTAGGAGAGCGCGAACATCACCACGGAGCAGATGACGCCGAGAAGCGCGCCCGCGTAGGCGTCCGTCCCGAGGAAGCTCGCAGGGATGAGGTTCTGCGTGGAGGGGATGCCCGGCATCATGACCATGCCGAGAGTGGCAGGGCAGACCATGATGGCGGCAACGATGAGCTTCTTGGGGATGTCCGCCCGCTCGAAGAGCTCGGCGGCGATGGGATAGACCGAGAAGGCAATGATGAACGCGCTGATGCCGCCATAGGAGAGCACAAGGCCGGTGACCATGATCACGAGCAGCGCGTGTTTCTCGCCCACGAGGCGCAGCATGCTACTCGCGATGCCCGCCGAGGCCCCGGAGTCGCCCATGACGCGGCCAAATACGGAACCGAGGGCAAAGAGCAGGAACCAGCTGCCCACAAAGGCGGCCATATCGCCCATATAGCTCTCGTTGATGGCGGAGAGGATGTCCATCCCGTTGGCGAGAATGACGATGAGCGAGGCCACGAGCGAGACAACCACCATGTGCCACCCGCGCCAGATGAGGGCGACGATGGCGACGACGGCGAGGACGAGTCCGGCGATGCCGAGCATGAGGGCTCCAATCCGCTGGCGTTTCTGGATTGTGCAAGTCTACGGGAGGGAGACGCCGGGCGGGAAACCTGAAAACGCCTCGATGCCAATGCGTTACACGGTAGACACGCTGCGGTGCCGACGCACGACGAGGCGTGGCCTCGGGACGGGCCTTCGCGCGAAAGCTGGGTGTCGCTTCCGGCACATGCCGCGCCAACTGCGGTAAGATTGCCGAGGATGACGACGGCAGAGGGAGGTCGTGCGTGGCAAAGCGGGGACAGCGTTCGGCGGCGACGTCGCGCAAGCGGCGGGCGAGCCGCCAGCAGCAGATCACCCTTCCCGCGATTGACGCCCTGCAGGACCTGCCCGCCTTTGACGACCTGCGGCTCGATGACGCACAGTGTGAGGCCTTTGATGCGTTTCTCGCCAATGCGGAAAACGCCAGCGAGATGGCACCCGGCTTTGTGGTTCGTCTCGATCGCGGCTTTCCGCTTGTGGTCACGGAGTTGGACGCCTTTCGAGCCGAGCACTCCGTGAGCTTTGCCAAGCAGAACGCCGAGAAGGACGACGGCCTGTTGCCCGCCGTGGGCGACTGCGTGGCGGTGCGTCGCGCGCCCGGGCACGACATGGGCGTCATCGAGCGCGTGCTGCCGCGGCGCACCGTCTTCGAGCGGTGGCGCGGGCGCAGCCGAGGGGAGCGCCAGGTGCTGGCGGCAAACGTGGACTCTATCCTCGTCGTGCAGCCGCTCGGTGCGGGCGAGCTGCTTCTCGGGCGCGTGGCGCGCTCGCTCGTGCTGGCGCGAGACTGCGGCCTCACGCCGGTGGTTGTGCTAACCAAGGCCGACCGTGCGGCAGATGCCGAGCTTTCCGCCGAGGTCGATCGCGTGCGCCGTCTCGTTGGCGATGACGTGCGCGTAATCGTGACGTCGTCTGCCACGGGGGCCGGCGTGGAGGAGGTGCGCGCCTGCGTGCCTCCCCTGAGTTGCGCGATGATTCTCGGCGAGTCTGGTGCGGGCAAGTCAACGCTGCTCAACGCCCTTCTCGGCCACGAGGCCCTGGCTACGGGCGAGGTTCGCGAGAAGGACGATGCGGGTCGCCACACCACGGTCTCCCGCGTCATGGTTCGCCTGCCGGGCGCGGGCGTGATTGCGGACGTGCCGGGGCTCAGGAGCCTGCCGCTCGTGGGTCACGAGCGTGGGCTTGCCAAGGCGTTTCCCGAGATTGCCGAGGCGGCGCTCGAGTGCCGCTTCAGGGACTGCACGCACACGCACGAGCCGGGGTGCGCCGTGCTTGCACGGCACCTGGGTGGGGCATTCTCCGACGAGCGGCTCAGTTGTTACCTGGCGCTTGCAGCCGAGATGCGCGAAAGCGCCCGCACGCTTGACCCCGACGTCATTCTCTAAATAAGACCGTGAAATAAACCCATTTGCGTGTGTGAAGATGGCGTGACTGGCAAATTGCAAATATGATATTTAGAGTGGAATTGCGTAGCTCATCTAGCTGCAATAATCGCGTGCTCGCCAGATTACAGACAAGATGATGCAGATTCGTGCATGACTTTCTCAGAATGAGCAATGTCATGACGTGATGCGAGTGGAAAATGCCTCTACCGACCGTTGGGACACAGGGGAGGCATCGTGACCCGTCGCTTCAGATACCTCATATCGGGCTCGTGCGCCCTGCTCGCCGCTGCGCTTTGCTTGGCATACGGCGAGCAGGTGAGGGCGCAGTGCGAGCACGAGCGCACCGAGGCGCTGGAGCGCTACGGCGGTGAGGTGGTGAGACTCGTTGTTGCCACCGAACCCATCGAAGCGGGCGAAACCATCAGCTCGAACAATGTGAGCGAGCGCGACTGGGTTGCCGAGCTCGCTCCCGAGGGGGCGATCACGGGCCTTGATTCCGTCGAGGGGGCGGAGGTGAGCGTGCCCGTTGCGGCGGGCATGCCCGTGACGGAGCTCAATCTTCGCGACTCGGCCGAGGCGGTCGAGGTGCCCGAGGAGAGGGTCGCCCTCGCCATCGCCGCGGACAGCGACATGGGCGTTCCGCCTGGTTTGGAGATTGGGGCCATCCTCGCGGCCTACGAGGTTGGCGCGGAGGGCGTGCGCCTGATCGCCGATGACCTCAAGGTCCTCTCGGTTCCCGCAGGCTCGGCGGGGGTGCTCTCCTCCGGACAGCTGACTGTTGCCGTGGACCCGGATGACGTTGCCCCGCTTCTTGCGTCGAGCGGCGAAGGAAGCCTGAGGTTCGCGCTGCCCGGGGAGCATGCGCTTGCCATGGACGGAGCGGGCGCGCCCGACCCGGGCAACGTTCCGCCGGAGGAGACCTCGGGGGAGGGGGACGGGCGGGTCGGTGACGGGGAGGCTGCAGATCAAGGCGAGAAGAACACTGACGAGAGAGGCGGGCAGATATGAGCGAATGGGCGGTCCTGTGCTCCGAGGCCGATCTCGATCGGATGGGGGGCATTGTTGCGAACATGGACGAGAGCCCGCTCGTCTATTGGACGGACAACCAGGACGAGCTGCGGGAGCGGGTGATCTCCTCGCGTCCGGGCGAGCTGGGCGTCGTGATTGGCGCCGCGGGGGAGGGCGTGTCTGACATCAACCTGGCAGCGGCCGTCGTCGCGGACGGGAGGGCGCGGTTTGTCGCCATCGCCAAGCGTGCCGTCACGGGGTCGTTTCGCTCCAGGGCGGCTCGCGCGGGCGTCGACCTCGTCGTCGATTTCGAGGAGGTCGAGGGGGAGCCCGGCCGCGCGCCGGCGCCGGGCGGGCGGCCGATGGAGGCGGAGGTGCCTGCGCACGAACCGTTGCCGGCGGCTTATGGTGCCTCGTGCGCGGCTGGGCTGCATGGGCTGCCCGAGCTGGTGCTCGACCTCGAGGAACCCTCGGAGGAGGTTTCCTCGGCCCGAGCGCCCGTGCTCGTCTTCTGCTCGGGAAGGGGCGGCGTGGGCAAGACGGTGCTCGCGACGTGCGCCGCCGTCATCGCAAGCAGATGGGGCGTGAGGACCTGCCTTCTCGACCTCGACCTTTCCTGCGGGAATGCGTACGCCATGCTGGGGCTGAGAGAGGGGGCGGACCTCAGCTCCTATGGCGAGTCCGGGGCGGCGCCAGTCGCCCAGATCTGCCAGACGTCCGCCTCGGGGGTCTCCGTCTTGGGACCCTGCGCCCTTCCGGAGGCGGCGGAGCTCGTATTTCCCCATGTGAGCAGCGTGATTGAGAGAGCCTCGAGGGAGTTCGAGCTCGTCGTGGTTGACACGTCGCCGACGTTCACCGACGCCGTTGCCCAGGCGGCGCAGCGTGCCGACCGACTGGTCATCATTACCGACTCCCGTGAGGGGTCGATCTCCTCGGCTGCGAGGACGAGCGGTCTTGCCGTGCGCCTCGGGGTGGCGAGAACGCGCATCGCGCGCATCGAGAACCGCGCAAGCCCCCGCCTCAAGCCGGACCTCTCCGTCGGAAGGGCGGAGGTGGGTCTCGAGACGGCACGGGTGTACCGGGTCTTCGAGGGAGGGAGAGGCGTCGGGGAGCTGCTGGGCGAGGGGCGGGCGGAGGAGCTCTGCGAGCCGGGGGTCGCGTTTGCCGACTCGCTCTCCTCCGCCGTCGCAAAGCTGCTTGCCGAGCTCGGGAGGCTTCCCGACTGTGACGAGGCGAGAAGCGCGTACGAGCAGACGGATGGGGGTCGAAGGGTCTCACTGTTTGGGTTGAGAAGGGAGGCGAGGTAGATGTCTGTTCTCGAGCGTGTGAGGGAGGTTGAGGTCGCCCGCTCAGTCAACGGGACGCCTGGCACGAGCGTCGAGCTCAGGCATGCCCGCGAAATGCTCAGGTCAGAGCTGGTTGAGCGGCTTGGCCTGGCGACGATCGCCTCGATGCTCTCCGAGGAGGGTGCCTCAGAGGTGCGTTCCGAGCTGCGCGTTGTTCTCGAGGCAATTCTCAACACCAGAGAGGACGACTGCCGCGCAGTTGACAGGGACACGCTGCTCAGACAGGTCATCGACGAGGTCTGCGGGCTTGGCCCGATTCAGCCGCTGCTCGAAGACAGGGAGGTCACCGAGGTCATGATCAACGGGGTCGGCGCCCTCTTCTACGAGCGCGGGGGCGAGCTCTACCCGGCCGATACGGTGTTCGACTCCCCCGAGCAGATCATGATCGTCATGGACCGGATCCTCGCGCCGCTGGGAAGGCGCCTCGACCGCTCCAGCCCCCTCGTGAGCGCGCGCCTGGCAAACGGCGACCGAGTGAACGCGGTCGCGGCGCCGATAGCCATCGACGGACCGGCAGTGACCATACGGAAGTTCTCCGATCGGATTCGCACCCTCGAGCGACTCGTGGAGACTGGCTCCATTCCAGAATGGTATGCGCAGCTGCTCTCCTGGGCAGTGCGATGCTCTCGCTCGATCGCGGTTGCCGGGGGCACGGGCTCGGGCAAGACCACGCTGCTCAACGCACTCTCCTGCGAGATACCAATCGGCGAGCGAATCGTGACCATAGAGGACTCCGCGGAGCTGCGCTTTGACGCTCATCCCAACGTAGTGAGACTCGAGGCCCGTGACAGCTCGATCGAGGGTTCGGGAGAGGTGACGATAAGGGATCTCGTGAAGAACGCGCTCAGGATGAGGCCGGATCGCATCGTCGTGGGAGAGGTGCGCTCGGGGGAGTGCATCGACATGCTCAACGCCATGAACACGGGGCACGAGGGGTCTCTCACCACGCTCCACGCGGGTAGCGCCGAGGAGGCGCTCATGCGCCTCGTGCTGATGGCGCGCTTTGGCATGGACCTTCCGACGGACCTCATCGAGGAGCAGATAGCAACCGCAATAGATCTAATCGTGGTCACGAAGAGGCTCTCAGACGGGACGAGGGTGGTGACGTCTCTGACGGAGGTGTCGCGGGCGGAGGACGGATCCGCTCGGCTCGACGAGTGCGTGAGCTATCGGTCCGGGGAGCGCTCCTGGGAGCTTCGCTCCGAGCCGATGTTCGTGCGCGGGGGAATCGAGGACGGCGTGCTGAGCGAGGAGGAGGTGCGGCAATGGAGGCGGTGCTGATGGCTGGCTCCGCGGCGCTCTCTGGCCTGGCGGGCCTTCTCGCGAGCGGCGGGGCGCTGCCGTCACTTGCGGGGGCGGGGCGCAGGCTCCCGCTGCTTGGATCCAGGGCGAGGGCAGCCCTTCGGTGGATTGGCGGGTGGAACGTCGTCGAGGCGCTTCTCGATGCGAACTGCGTCAGATCGCTCTCCGAGGAGCTCTCTGAGAGGGCCGCCGACAGGGGCGTCTCCCTGGACCCGCACTCCGCGGTCGCGGCACTCGTCATCGGTGCGCTGGCGGCGTCGCTTCTGGGCGGGGCCCTTTTTGCCTCGCCACTAGCGGTGCTGGTTGTGGCAGGCGGTCTGGTTGGGGTGATGCTCGCTCGAGACGCCTCGATTCGTGAGCGCGAGCGTCGGGAGGCTCTCGGTGCGATGCCAGGCGTCTATCGGACGCTCGCGGTCGCGCTGGGGTCGGGGCAGACCCTCTCGCAGGCGGTTGCCTATGTCGGGGCGCACGAGCATGGGGCGGTGGCTCGGGTGTTCGCGAGGATGTCGCTTCGTCTCAGGTGCGGCGCGTCGACGGAGGAGGCGGTCGACCTTCTCGCCAAGGAGCTCTCCGCGCCCGGGGCGGGACTTCTCGCCACGGCGCTGGTGATCTCTCACAGGACGGGGAGCCCCCTGCGCGACCTCCTCCTGAGGTCGGCCGCGCTCGCGGAGCGCCAGGAGGAGTTCGAGAGGACGCTTGGTGTCAAGACGGCGCAGGTCAGGCTATCCGTGAGAATCGTGTGCCTTCTCCCCGTGGTCATGATGGGGATCCTTGCGCTCATGTCGCCGGACTTTCAGGCGGGGCTCGCGACCCCGGTGGGAATGGGGTGCGTGACGGTTGCTGCGGTTCTGGACGTCATCGCCCTGGTCGTCATCAGGCGCCTCATGAGAGGGGTGCTCTGATGCCTGCGGGAGGGGAGCTGCTGCCACTGGGCGCAGCGGCGGGTGCGGCCTTTTCGGCTGCTCTCCTCATGGATGCCGTGCCCGGGCGCGCCGCTCTTGGGTTGGCTCTGAGGAGGCTTGCGGGAGCGAGGCTTCTCCTCGATGCGAACCAGCTGTCGAGAAAGACCTCCCGTCGCAAGACCCCTGAGGAGCGTCGTGCCGCGTGCCTGGACGAGCTCCCCGCCCTTCTCGACGTGGTGACGCTCGGCCTTTCCGCCGGGCTCTCCTTTGACGCTTCGCTCGAGCTCTACTGCTCGAGGAACGAGGGGACGCTTGCCGATGTTTTTCGCGAGGCGATGCTGGGGTGGCGCATCGGGTCCCACACCAGGGAGGAGGGGCTCTGGAAGGTGGCGGGTGACGTGGGAGCGCCCGCACTCGGACGGTTTGCCTCGATCGTGAGCGAGGCGCTCGCCTTTGGCGCCCCTCTCGCCGAGGCCCTCGAGGGCCAGGCGCGCGTAATCAGGGACGAGCAGCGCGCTCAGGTCGAGGAGAGGATCGAGCGGGTTCCGGTGAAGATGCTGATCCCACTGGGGACGCTCGTGGTTCCCGCGATGTTTCTTGCGGTGCTTGGACCGCTGCTCGGCTCGGTGATGGGCTGACGGCGGAGTTGACGGAGGCGAGGAGGAAGGAGAGCGAGATGGGGGCAAGGGTGCTGGAGCGTAAGGCGGATGGGCTGCGGAGGCTACTGACGGACGATTCGGGGCAGGGCACCACCGAATACGCGATTCTCGTTGGCGTGCTCGTCGTGATAGCGATCGTGGCGATCCTCGCGTTCAGGGACAAGATCTCCGAGCTCTGGGAGGCAATCTCGACGGGCATCAACTCGCTGTGAGCGTGCGCGGGACGGCGGTTGCGCTGGCGCTTCTCGCTGCCGCGGCGGTCGGCCTGCTCGCGGCGTTTCAAGGCACGAGCGGGACGCCCCCGACTGAGGGGGCCTCGACGGTTGACGCACGGGAGCGCGACGAGGGGGATGAGCCGGGCGACGAGAGCCGATCCGACGGTGGGGCTTCCCAAGAGGGGGAGCAGGGCGAGGGCGCCGCACTCACGCCATCGGGGGGAGGCGTCGTCAGGCGCGAGGGCAGCGTCGAGGAGGTTTCGAGCCAGCTGATAGAGAAGCGCGAGGGCGCGGGCGACTGCGTCCTTGCCCGGGCGGGCTATCTCGACTTTACGGGGAGGGTCTGGGGATGCGTATTTCAGGGGAACCGGTGGGTGGAGGTTTGTCTGGTGGCGGAGGACAGCGACGGGGGAGGGTGCTCCATCCGCACGTGGCGTATGGACGCGGACGAAGCCGCCCGGAGCCTGGGGGTCTGAGGGACTGCACCGGTCAGGCGACCGTCGAGTACCTCGTCGTGCTCGGGGCGTTTGTCTCGATGCTCGCCGGGCTTGCCCTCATCTGGCATGCGGGAGGGGACGGAGACCTCTCGGACCGTGCGGCGGCAGCCGCGTCCCATGGGACGGAGCAGGGGTCAACCGCCCTGCTCAAGGACGTCCTGAGCTACTGAGATGACTGGCGAAGAGCGTCGTCTGGGGCAGATGAGCGTGGAGGCGGCCCTTCTCGTTCCCGTTGTGCTGGCGGTCGTGGCACTGCTCGTGCAACCGGCATGCGTCCTGTACACGAGGGCGGTGATGGCGGCGACGGCGGGGGAGCTGGCACGGCTGGCGGCAACCTCGCGCGGCGGAGAGGACGAGTTGCGATCATTTGCGCTCCGGAGGCTCGCGGCGGTTCCGGACGTTCCCGCGTTTCACGAGGGCGGCCCGGCGGCGTGGGATGTCGAGGTCACGGGGCCGAGCGACGACGGGGCCGTGGAGGTCTTGATTGTCGGGCGGGTGCGCCCGCTCCCCCTTCTCGGGGCGTTCGTCTCGATGCTGGGAGCGGGTGCGGGCGGTTCGGTGGAGCTGAGGGTGAGGACCTCGGGTTCGCTTCGCTCGCAGTGGATTGGAGGCGAGTATGCGGATTGGGTCGAGATGTGGGGATAGGGGAGAGGCTCGTGACGCCCCCGTGCTCTCCGTCTTCAGGGATGACGAGGATGGGTTTACGACCGTTGCCGTGGCCCTTGCCCTGCTTCTGAGCCTGACGCTCGTCTTTGCGGCCGCGTCTTCCGGATGGGTGGGGTCGCGGTCGGCGGAAGTCCAGAACGTGGCGGACGCCGCCGCCATGGCGGGGGCCAACGCCGTCGCGGGGTTCTCCACGATCGTCCAGGTCGTCGACGCCTGCTCGCTCAGCCTCGGGCTCACGGGAATAGTCGTGCTTGGCGCCGGCCTCGTCCTCTCGTGCATACCGGGTCTCGCGGTGATAGGCGCGCGGGTGAGCTCGGCGGGGAAGAGCGTCCTGGATGCCAGAACGAGCTTCGTACGCTCCGCCACGGCGGGAATCGAGCGGCTCGAGGCCGCCCTTCCCCTCATCGTGGTGGCGAACTCCGCTTCGTGCGTCGCGGCAAACTGCGAAGACGGGCTTTCCTACCTGGGATGCGCCATTCCCTTTCCCCAGAGGTCGGAGTCGGACTTCTCCGCACTCTCCGTCGAGGTGGACGACGCCGGCATGGATGAGCTCTCTGGGCGCATGCGCGAGGTGTCGCAGGAGTCGGGGGAGGCATACGAGCGGATGCGTGCGGCACTCGAGAGGGGTTGGAGGGCAGACTGCGGATCAGCGCCCTACTCGCTCTATGAGCGGGCGGGAAGGCTCGCCGGGCTCTCGGCGGTCGAGAACCGCTACTACCCAACGTCAGACACCTGGACGTTTGGCGCAGCGCTGGTGCGAGCGCGCAGCTACTACGCGGCGCGCCTCGCGAGTGAGAGCGTGCGGGGGAGCGACGCCGAGGAGCTGACGGACGCCGCCTGCCGCCGAGCCTTCTACGAGTACGCCCTGGGTGAGATGAGGGCGGGCTATTGGATCGAGCGCGATGACGGGAGCGTTGACGCCCGCATGCCCGAGCTGCCGAGAAACGCGGACGAGACCCGCGCGTCGTCTCTCTACGCGCAGCAGGCGTGGCCCTGCACCGTCGAGAGCGGGAGCCGCGTCCTCCACTGCTCCCCGAGCTGCCCGGGAGCGCTTGGCCCCTCCTCGGGGCGGGCGTCGCTCGAGCAACTCGACGCGGGTGCCGTCACAAGGTGCGGCTCCTGCCAGATGGACGTAGGGGAGCTCGGTCGCGTCGCAGCGGCATCCTCCTCCATCGAGAACGGATTCGAGTATCACTGGAGGCTGATTGTGGAGGCATCGGAGGACTATCGGGCCGCTCGCTCGGAGTGGGCGGAGGCCGAGGCGGAGACGAGGGAGCTCGCCGAGGAGGGCGAGGGTGCGTTCGAGGGGGCTCTCGACCAGCTCTCCTCTGGTGGTCCCACGCTGTGTCCGCCGGGCGCCTGGGGGTGCGTCTCGGTCGTATCCCGCTCGGATGGGACCATGGTGCCAGGAGAGCTGACCGGCGCATTTCTCCAGTCAGCCAATCTGCCGGCGGGGGTCGCCGTCTCCGCGGCGGCGCTCGCCCCCGACGAGGACACCGACGGCAACAACGTCCTTGCGAGCTTCTTTGACTCCCTCGGTGCGGGCGACTCAGTCGTCGGCGGATCGCTTGACGGCCTGCTGGAGCTCTGGGGGTCGCTGCTGGTTGGCTATGGATCGGCCTGCGAGGGCATAGCGGAGGCAGGGGGAGGCTTCCTCGACAGCTTTGATGGGGTGCTCGGCGGGACAACGGGCTCATGGCTCAAGGACCAGATCAAGGGGGCTCTCGAGACGGCGGGGTTTGCACCGGTGGACATGAGGCTCAGAAAGCCTGCGCTGGCGAACACGCAGGACGTTCTCGACCAGAGCGGATACGACGACGCCTCCACGGTGCGGGAGTTCGTGCGCCGCCTGCCAGATTCCACCACCCCCTACGAGTTTGCCCAGTCGCTCGGGGTCGAGCTGACAGACGGGGCGAGCGGGGGCAGGATCACAGTCGCTGAGCTTGAGATCCCTGGGACGGGCGTCTCCGTCCCGCTCACGATAGACCTCTCTGCCCTCGGGGGCGTGCCATGAGGGGCATAAGAGCGTGGCGGCCCTCGCTCGGCAAGAGGGGGCAGATGACCGTCGAGCTTGCCGTGATGGTCCCCGTCGCGTTGGTCGTCGCGCTCGTCGCATTGAACCTCGTGGGGTACATCGAGGCGTGTGCCGCCTTCGATCAGGCGGCTCTCGAGGCAATCGTCGCCCATGGCGTCGCGCCTCCGGGCGAGCAAAGTGAGATGGCGGCCGTCAGCGAGGTGGAGGGGGCGCTCGAGGAGCTCCTCGGTAGGGAGGACCGCTGCGATGTTGAGGTGAGGGCGGAGTCGGCATCCTCGGGTGGGGGAGTCGAGACGTTTGCGGTCTCCCCGCTGATGACTCGCTACGTGTGCACGCTTCGCTATCGGACGTGGCCGAGGTTCGTGAGGCTGCCGGGCGTCACGTTTGAGGCGCCCATCGAGCTGACTCACGAGCGAGAGCTGGTTGTTGACAGGTATCGACCCGGGGTGGTGGTGTGAGATGGGGTTTGTGAGACTCGCCTCAGACGAGAGGCCGAGGCTCAGGCTCGAGCTACGCGTCCTGAGCACGTGGCCCGAGAGGCTGAGAGGACTTCTCGGAACCGGGCCCGAGGCGGACCCGGTGCTGATTTCTCGGTGCGGCTCCGTTCACACTTTCGGGATGAGATATCCGCTTGACGTCGCGCTTGTCGGTGAGCTCGGGGAGGTCCTGTCCGTGAGGCGCGGGCTTGCCCCAAGGGAGTTCTTCTCGCACGCGGACGCCTGCTGCGCGATAGAGCGTCCCGCCGCACCGGGGGACTGGATCGAGGAGGGAGAGCACCTCTGGACGTCGGCGCTGGGGGTGAGCCTGGTCCATTGACGCATGTCGGGGTCGCGCACGGTAGGCGCTCTCGGCTTTGGTCTTGGGAGAAGAGGGGGATGCGATGCAAGAGAGCGGGGATTTTAAGACAAAGACGTGCCCGCGGTGCGGCTCGGAGCTCTATGCAGACATGAGCGTGTGCTACGGGTGCCTATATGACTTCTCCCGCAGCCGCCCGCGTCGGCAGGATGCGGGGAGAACCGCCGTTCTGCCCAGGCTGGCGGCGGGGCCTTCCGAGCGGAGGTCCGCACCTGAGGAGGTGGGGATGCTCGTGAGGACTCCCGTGGTCGACGTCTGGAGGGGTATGGGGCCGGAGGGTGTGAGCGTTGGGAGAGGGCCTGACAACGACGTGGTGCTCCACTCCCTCGCCGTGTCGAGGAGGCATCTTCGCGTTGTCCCAACGCCCGACGGCATGGAGGTGAGCGACCAAGGTTCAAAGAACCCTGCCACATACAACGGGAGGGAGGTTCGGGGCACTGTGGTCGTCTGCTACGGGGACTCCATCGACGTGTGCGGGAGCACCCTTGTGATGACCGGGCCGAGGGGTGCGGGACAAGGCATGCCCCCGGACGGGGAGACTGGCGGCGCATAGCAAAGCAGGTCGGGGGCACATAGCCTCCGACCTGCGAAAGTTCTGGTGGCGGGGAAGGGAGTCGAACCCCTGACACGGGGATTTTCAGTCCCCTGCTCTACCAACTGAGCTACCCAGCCATTTGGTGCAGCGATTACTATACCAAACTCACCGCGAGTGTCAAAGACTTTTTCTCGGCGATGTTTTGGATGGCTGGCATCCGGGTCAAGGGGGTCCGCCTTGCGAACTCTCGGAGAATCGAGACGCCCGTGGGGGTGATGTCCGTGAGCCCTTAGTGGCGCACCTCAAAGTCCCGCTCGCCCCAGACGACCGGGATGTCCTCCCGTTCGTCCACAACAAAGCTTGCGCGCCTGCCGCTCATCTCCTCGAGCATGTGCGAGAAGAATGCGCCAACGTGAGAGGGGTCGCCCTGGATCTCCGCCGAGACGGAGCCGTCGGGCTCGTTTCGCACCCAGCCGGTGAGGGAGAGCTCGCGTGCCACCATCAGTGCGGTCCAGCGAAACCCTACGCCTTGGACCCTGCCAACAAAGCGAACGCGGAGTCGTTTGGCGTTCTCGGGCGTCTCGATCGGGTCGTTGCTCTGCCTCTTGCTCCAGAAGGCTGACATGGCGTCCTCCTCGTGCGCTCAAGATTGTGGTCGTCGCATGGCATGGCGGCGACAAAGCCGCTCGTTGCTACAATATACCCGCGCCTTCGAGCCTATGCACAGGGAGGGATGATGGGCTGCACCAGAAGAGAGTTTCTTGCGCTCGCGTCCATGGGGACGGTTGCGGGCGTTGCCGCATGCACCCCGCAGCAGGACGCTCCTAACCCGCCGGAGAACCCCGACCAGGGTGCGGAGGCGACGGACGCCTCCAAGTTCAAGGGGCTCGCCCTCGATCCCTCTGCCTGGAGCTATGACGAGGAGAACGACGTCTACTATCAGCTCGGGCTGACCTATTGCCTGGAGCCCGAGACCGAGACCTACGAGACCCTGGCGATTTTTGTCCCCGGTGCCTACTTCACCGCCGAGAAGAACGGCGAGACCTATACCTGTGAGATAAACGACAGGACCGTGGTGGGCAACTTCACCGCTTCCACGGCACCGATCCTGATGCCCATCAACGCGGGGACACTCTCCGCCCAGGCAAGCCCCACAGTCTATGGCTTCGAGGGCCTGGGGCCCTACATGGATGCTGGGTGCGTCTACGTCTATGCCGGCTTCCGCGGCCGTTCTGCGGTGGTCGACACCTCCTCGGGGTCTGACGCGCTCATCCCAGGAGGCGCCCCCTGGCCCGTCGTGGACCTCAAGGCAGCTATCCGCTACCTGCGCTACAACGCCGACGCCCTTCCCTGCAACACCGAGCGCGTCTTCGTCTTTGGCTTCTCCGCCGGAGGCGGGCTGAGCGAGGTCCTCGGAGCGTCGGGAGACTCGCAGCTGTTTGACCCCTACCTCGCCTCGATCGGGGCGGTCACGCACAACGCCGCGGGAGAGCCCATCTCTGATGCGATCGCGGGCAGCGCCTCATGGTGCCCCGTCACGTCGTTCGACATGGCGGATGCCGCCTATGAGTGGTGCCAGGGTCAGTACGCGACGGACGGAAGCCGCGCGGACGGAACCTGGACCCAGCTGCTCTCGAGGGACCTCGCCGCAACCTACGGCGCCTGGGTGAACGAGATGGACCTCCGTGACGAGAACGACGCCCAGCTCACGCTCGACGAGACCGAGGCGGGCGTCTACTCCATGGGCTCCTACGCGTCTGCCCTTCTCGACGAGATAGACGATGCGGCGACGCACTTTGTCAAGAATACCGCCTTCCCATATACCTACACCCCGCTCAGGCTGGAGGACCCCACGTTCCCGGGAGACCCCAACCTCGCTGCGTCCCGAGCTGCCGATGCGGTCCAGGACCAGGACCCCGGTGCCGCCACCGCGGATGGAACAGGCGAGGGCGAGGCCGGCAAGCCGAGCGACGAGACGACCTCCGGCACCTCGGGCGTCGCCCAGGTGCAGTCGACGGTCTACGAGTCCGCCCAGAGCTACTTCGCGTCGCTCAACGAGAGCTCGTGGTGGATCAACTACAACCACCGTTCCGGTGGGGTCTCCGTCTCGAGCCTGCGCGACTACGTGCTACACCTCCGTCCCGCCCTCCTTCCTTCCTCCGGGTTTGACTGCACCGACAGGAGCTCCAAGACCAACCAGCTCTTCGGCATAGGCGAGGAGTCCACGCTGCATTTCTCGTCCTGCGTCTCCCAAGTGGTCGATGCGGGGGCGGAGGCCTACGCCGCCTGCGAGGACTGGGACGAGGAGCAGGGCCTTGCCTGGGCAGAGGACCTCGAGAAGGTCGACGCCCTAGAGACGCCCATGGCGCAGCGCGTGGCCATGATGAACCCGCTCACCTGGCTGAGCGGCCACTACGAGGCGTACGGGCAGTCGACGGTCGCCCCCTACTGGCGTATCAACGAGGGCCTCTTCGACTCTGACACGTCGCTGTGCACCGCGGCGAACGTCGTGTTTGCCCTGCGCAAGTACGATGACGTGGAAAGCGTCTCGCACACGCCCGTTTGGGGCCAGGGCCACGTGCTCGCCGAGCGCTCGGGCTCGCCCGCTGCGAACCTGCTCAAGTGGGTCGTCTCCTGCTGCACGGCGTAGGGAGGGCCATGGCTTCGGATTCAGGCGAAAGTGTCGCTGAGCCCGGCGTCCGCGCAGGGGAGACGCGGGCGTCCCTGCCCCTGAGGCAGGCGGTCTTTGTTGGCGTGACGCTCTTCTCGATGTTCTTTGGGGCGGGCAACCTCATCCTGCCGCCGCTTCTGGGCGTCCAGGCGGGTCGTGACAGCCTTCCCGCGATTCTCGGTTTCTTTGTCGCGGGTGTCGGCCTGCCGGTTCTGGGCATCGTTGCCGTGGCGCTCTCGGGAACCCTGCGCGAGCTCGCCTCACGGGTCCATCCCGTGTTCGCGCGTCTGTTCGTTGCCCTTGTCTACCTGGCGATAGGACCCTGTCTCGCGATTCCTCGCACAGCCTCGACCGCCTTCGAGATGCTCGCGCCCCTCCTTCCCGAGGCCCTTCCGCTCGAGGTGGCGCGCCTCGTCTTCTCGGTTGGCTTCTTTGCCGTGGCGTATCTGCTCGCCATGCACCCCGGCCGCCTTACGCGCCTTCTCGGGCGCGTCACGGGGCCTGCGCTCATCCTCCTGATCGTCGGCGTGGTCATGGCGGCGGTTGCCTCTCTCGCGGGCGCTCCCGCGCTGCCCGACGCCGCCCCCGTCGCGCCCTATGACGAGGCCCCGGCCGTTCAGGGCTTCCTCACGGGATACCAGACGATGGACCTTCTCGCCTCGCTCACCTTTGGCCTGGTGATTGCTAGCAACGTGCGCTCTCTCGGGGTGAGCGAGAAGGGCGGCGTCATGCGCGAGATCTGTCGCGCCGGGATCATGGCAGGCGTTCTGATGATCGCCGTCTACGGGGGCCTCTGCGCCGTGGGTTTTGAGCAGAGCGTCGCGCTCGCGGGCGCCACCAACGGCGCCGAGGTCATCACTGCCTCGGCGACCGCCCACTTTGGCACCGCCGGGACCGTTCTCGTTGCGGCCATCTTCCTGCTTGCCTGCCTCAATGTCTGCATCGGCCTCATCAGCTGCTGCGGGACCTACTTCTCCGAGGAGATCCCCCGCGTCTCCTATGGCGCATGCGCCCTTGCCTTCTCGATCTTCTCGTGTGCCGTCTCCAACCTCGGGCTCGATGCCATCCTCGACTTCTCTGCGCTGCTGCTGGGCGCGATGTATCCCGTTGCCATCGTGCTCGTTGTCATGGGGATGCTTCGCCGGCTCTTCGACGCCATCCCTGCGGCATGGCGATGGACGGTGGGCGTGACGGCCGTGGCGAGCGTTGCCGAGGTTCTGCGAGATGCGCTCGCTCCCGGCGTCGCCCTTCCCCTCGACGCGCTCCCGTTTGCGAGCATGGGTCTGGGGTGGGTGCTCCCCGCCCTTCTCGCTGCCGCGCTCTCCACAGGGGCTTCTCGGCTCCTCTCTCGGTCTGTAAGATAGGTCGGCGCTGACCCGACCTTCAGGAAAGGAAGAACATGTCTGCTGTTTCCAAACTGAGGAAGGCCATTCCCGCCCTTCTCGCCGTTCTGCTCGTCTCCGTCGTCCTCGTTGGCTGCGGCGGGGAGACCGGGCAGAAGACCTCGGATGATGCCCAGGGAGCCTCCGAGCCCGCCGCCGAGGAGACGAGGGCAGAGGTTGACCCCGATGACCCGTATGCCACCGGCGTCCATCACGCGCGTATCGAGGTTGAGGGCTACGGGACCATCGAGGTGAGTCTCAACGCCAACGTGGCGCCCATCACCGTCTCCAACTTCTGCCACCTTGCCGAGGAGGGCTTCTATGACGGCCTCACGTTCCACCGCGTGGTGCCCGGCTTCATGATCCAGGGCGGCGACCCCGAGGGCAACGGCACGGGCGGCTCCGGCACCGACATCAAGGGCGAGTTCTCCTCCAACGGAGTTGACAACTCCATCCCGCACGTGCGCGGAACCATCTCGATGGCGCGCTCGAGCAATCCCGACTCCGCCAGCTCGCAGTTCTTCATCATGCAGGAGGACGCCTCGTACCTCGACGGCGAGTACGCCGCCTTTGGCAGCGTGACCTCGGGCATGGAGGTCGTGGACGCCATCTGCGAGGAGGTTCCCGTGGCGGACGAGCAGAGCGGCCTGGTTGCCACCGAGAACCAGCCGGTCATCGCCAAGGTCGAGATTCTTGACTAGACGCGTCGCCTGGGCGACGCCGAGAGACTCAGAGGGGCGGGGACGTTTCTGTCTCCGCCCCTCTCGTGTTGACGTTAACCTGAAAAGGTAAACCCAAAAAAATACCGATATGACCACACGCTGACAATACCCTTTCCGTGAACGGTAAAAAAAGCACCTCTTGGGTGTTATACTAAGAGCACGTGAAAGGAGCGGCATCATGTATTCCGTTGGAGACTATCTCGTCCATCCTGGTCAGGGCGTTTGTCAGGTGAAGGATGTGACGGAAGGTCCCCAGGCGGTCTATCAGCTGCTTCCCGTTGGCAAGCGGCATCCCGTTCACATCAGCTTTCCCATCTCCAACGAGGACAGGCTCCGCCCCGTGCTCTCCCGCGGGGAGGCCGAGAAGATCATCGAGTCATACCCCTCGATGGAGATCGAGAGCTTTCAGGCGCGCAACAACAGCCTCGAGGAGGAGCACTATCGCAACGAGATGCGACAGGGCTCCTGCCTTGACTCCGTTCGCATAGCCAAGACCTTCCGCGTGAGGATCGACGAGCTCTCCGCTCGCAACAAGAAGCCTCCCGTGGTTTATGAGCGCATCCTCAAGGAGGCACGCGAGCGCTCGAGCGTGGAGCTGTCCATCGCTCTGGGCTGCACGCCCGAGGACGTGAACCTGCTCTTCCAGCGCATGATGGGCGAGGCAGACGAGCGGAACTAGGCGCTCCGTGCAAGTGCGATATCCTTCTGAGCAGGCATTTTAGTTCCTGCGTTTCCGTTTGCGGTCCTTCTCGTGTGGGCGCTGTGAGCCGGCGTCGTTCCAACGTACAATGAGTAACGTTATAACGAGACGATCCCGAGGAGGAGCCATGACGACACCCGAGACCGAAGGAGCCCTTTCCAACAGGGTGATCATCACCGTTCTGGGTGGTGACCGCCCGGGCATCGTTGCCGCTGTTGCGGGGGCTCTCAGCGAGCGTGAGGCAAACATCCTCGACATCTCTCAGACGATCCTCCAGGGCATCTTTACGATGACCATGCTCGTTGACCTTGCCAAGGCAGACTTCTCCGAGCTCAAGGACCACCTTGACGAGCTCTCCCAGAGCCTTGGGGTGCAGATCCTCATGCAGCGCGAAGAGGTCTTCAAGTACATGTACCGCCTCTAGGCGCCGACGCGGCGGACCCGCCGCGCACCCACAGACAAAGGAGGACCCATGATTCACCTGCCCAAGGGCGGCGGGAGGCCCATTCTCACTCCACGTGACACCCCCGCCTTCGACCACGTTGCCGATGCCTATCCCATGCCCTCGGTGGGTCTTGGTCTGCCGCCCGTCTCCGATGGCCTCTATCACGGCTACGAGAGCGTGGACGTGGTCCCCGCCGAGCTCTACGCCAAGTACGACGTCAAGCGCGGCCTGCGCAACGCTGACGGCTCGGGCGTGCTCGTGGGCCTCACAACGATCTCCAACGTGCACGGCTACAACCGGACGCCGCGCGGCGTGGAGCCCGACGAGGGCGATCTCATCTACCGCGGCTACCGCGTGGCAGATCTCATCGGCGCCTCTCAGGCGGAGGACCGCTTTGGCTATGAGGAGGTTGCCTACCTGCTCATTGCCGGCAAGCTGCCCACGCGCGAGGAGCTCGACGACTTCTGCGCGCGCATCGACGCCCGCAAGCAGCTGCCCGAGGGCTACTTTGGCATCTTCCCGCGCGCCACGTACAGCCACAACATCATGAACGTCCTGCAGCGCGCGACGCTGCTCCTCTACGCCTTCGACCCCAATCCCGACGACACCTCGCCCACGCACGAGATCGACGTTGCGCTCTCGCTTCTCGGTCGCTGGCCGCGCACGGCGGCCGTGGCGCACGCCGCCCACAAGGCCGAGCTCGCGGACGAGAAGCTCGTGGTGCCGCCGATTCGCGAGGGCTACTCGATGGCCGAGACCGTCCTCGATGTCCTGCGCAGCGACGACGGCTTCACCCACGAGGAGGCGATGCTCCTCGACGTCATGCTCATCCTCCACGCCGAGCACGGCGGCGGCAACAACTCCACGTTCACCACGCGCGTGCTCTCCTCCTCCGGGACCGACGCCTATTCGGCATACGCCGCAGCGATCGGCTCGCTCAAGGGCCCCAAGCACGGCGGCGCCAACTTCAAGGTGAGCCAGATGATCGACGACGTTGCCGCGCACGTACGCGACTGGGGCTCCGAGGACGAGGTGGCAGGCTATCTCGAGAAGATCGTGCGCAAGGAGGCCTTCGACAAGAGCGGCCTCATCTACGGCCTGGGCCACGCGGTCTACACGCTGTCCGACCCGCGCGCCCAGATCGTCAAGACGTATGCACGCCGCGTTGCCGCCGAGAAGGGTCTGGTCGACCGCTTTGACCTCATCGAGAGCATCGAGAGGCTCGGACCGCAGGTCATGCGCGACATCAAGGGCTCGGGTAAGGCCATCTGCGCCAACATCGACCTCTATACCGGCTTCATCTACTCGATGCTCGGCATCGAGCCCGACCTCTACACGGCGATCTTTGCCATGGCGCGCCTCGCAGGTTGGACGGCGCACCGCATGGAGGAGCTCTACGGTGCCGGGCGCATCATCCGCCCCGCATACAACTCCATCATGCCGCACGGCGGCGACTACGTGCCGATCGAAGAGCGATAGGCGCTTTCGGGCGCACGTTCTTCTCGCCAGGCGAATGCTTGCGGCCGGGTCTCGGGAAACCGGGGCCCGGCCCTTTGCTGATTGTGGCCTTGTCTCAGGGCGAGGGGCTTCTCGGCTTGACGATCCCGGCCTCGTCTCAGGATTGGCGCGGGAATTGGCTGAGACGAGCCCGCTTTCGTCAAGCGAGAACCGCAAGGGGCTGAGACGAGCGGCCATTCCGAGGCCGAGTGCCGCCCGCCGCCGCGCTCACCGCCGCAGGTCTCTCGATTCTTCCCGGGCGTCTGCGCCCACGCCCCGTTTGTAACCACCTGAAGAGAAGCTGGCGATTTCGAAGAAAAAATCCACAAACAGTGCCAGAATTCAACTTGTTGAAAAATGAGCGGACGCCGCCCGGTGGGGCGCTGCGCCCGCCGTCTTCTGGCTGTCTCTCGTCCCTTGGGGCACCGAAAGAAGGGGGTCACTTGATGTACCAGCGGAAACGCGTGCTACGAGTATTGAGCGTCATATGTCTCGTGCTCTGCTCCCTGCTTTTGGCGCCATCGCGAGCGCTCGCTGACGAGAGCGACGGCCAGACCAACCGCTTCAACGTGGTGCTCGTGACCGACGCGAGCGGCTCCCTTCTCGAGACCGATCCCGACGAGCTGCGCTTTAGGTCCATGGCCAACTTCCTGTACCTCCTGACGATGGAGGGCAACAACGTTGGCTCCGTGGCCTTTGGCGAGGGGGTTCCGCTTGAGGTCCCGATGTCCGCGATCTCGACGAGGGAGTCGCGCGACGACCTCATCGACCAGAACAGGGACGTTGAGCTCGAGGGCTGGACCAACATCGGCGAGGGCCTCGATGCCGCCGTCGACATGCTTGACGAGCAGGGAGACGAAGACCTCCCCTCGATCATCTTGATTCTCTCGGACGGCAACACGGACATGCCGAACGAGGACTCGCTCAAAGCCTCCAACGACGCCAAGTCCTCCGCGGTCGAGCGCGCCCGCCAGAACGGCTACGTGATCTATGCCGTGAGCCTCAACGCCAACGGCGAGGCAAACTCCGCGGAGCTCGAGCAGCTGGCATCTGCGACGGGGGGCGAGTTCAGGGAGGTCTCCGACGCCTCCGACCTCGATGACGTGTATCGCCTGTATCAGAGCATCATCTTTGGTTCCATCTCCACGCCGGGCGGGGCCCAGGGGTCCTTTGACATCGCGAGGATCGGCGTGGAGGAGGTCAACATCGCGATCTCCGGAGAGCCCACCGAGCTGACCTTTGTGGAGCCGAGCGGGTCCACGCTTCCCGAGAGCCAGCTCAAGGACGTGACGTTCTCCACGGAGGGGCTTACGGTCGTCAAGATCGAGGACCCCGAGCCCGGTACCTGGAACTACAAGGTCGCAGACGTTGACGATGACAGCGTGAGCGTTGACATCGTCAGGAACGTCAACGTGAACACTCAGATCGAGTCCAACGTGGACGAGGACGACGTCCTGGAGACCGGCGACTCCGTCAGGGTGGAGGTCTCGCTGCTCGAGGACGGAAGAGCCGTCTCCGGCGACGTCTACCAGTACTTCACCGGTGAGCTTGCCGTGACTGACTCCTCCGGAGACGAGGACACCGTTGAGCTCGAGGCGGGGAACCGCGCGCTCTTTGCCGAGCTCGAGCTCTCCGAGCGAGGCTCGTACACCGTGTCTGCGAAGGTGGAGGGCGAGGGCTTTGAACTTGCCACGTCAGAGCTCGTCTTCAACGTTGAGAACGCGGCGCCCGTGCCGACTGGTCAGGTCATCGAGCAGACCGTCTACCTGTGGCCCTTCATGGACAACACCGCAACGATCGACCTCACTCCCGGCGCGAGCGACCCCGACGGGGGAGACCTCGAGTACTCCGTTGACTCGAGCTCGTTCATGTCGGACGAATACGAGATCGACGGGTCCAACCTCGTCATCACGAGCTACAGCCTCTCCGAGGGCTCCTTCACCGTGCGTGCGACGGACCCGGACGGAGGCTGGTGCACCTTTGACGTGAGGGTCGCCACGGTCAACATTGGCCTGCTGACGCTCATCGGCATTGGCATCGCGACGGTCGTCGTGCTCGCGATTCTCGGCATCCTGCTCTGGATTGCCCTCAACAAGCGCTTCTACGGCGTCTGCTACGTGAGGCCCTTCGACAACACGAGCGGATATGCGTACTTTGACGAGGTCTCTCGCGAGAAGGGCCGTGGACGCCTCAGGCTCTTCGCCTTTGGGTGCGAGACGTTTGGGATCAACCCCAAGAAGGCGTACTTCCAGGCCTCCGGCAAGGACTACGTGACCTTTGTGAGCAAAGATCCCATCTTCGCCGGCGGAATGATGACCAAGAAGATCAAGGTCCCGGGTAATGGGTTCGAGACCGTAATCTCGACGGACCAGAGCATGCAGCGCGGCGTCATCGTCCGCTTCGTAAGCCGCAAGAGCGACTCCGGCATGAGCGGAGGCTTTGGCGGAGACGGCTTTGGCGGCGGCATGCCCGGCGGCATGCCCGGCGGCGGCCCTTACGGCGGCGTGTCGGGCGGCTATGGCGACGGCGGCGGCCCCTATGGCGGCGCGTCGGGCGGCGCCTACGGGGGAGACCCCTACGGAGGCGGAGCCTACGGCGGCAACGGCGGGGCCTATGGCAATAACAACGGCAACGGCGGGGCCTACTACTAGGAATGAGGACGGAGGCCCCTCGGGGCCTCCGCAGTGAAAGGGGAGAGCATGTACGAGAAGCTACTTCTGGCTGCGGGCGGCGGAATCATCGATCGCGTTCAGCAATCCGAACAGGACAACTGCGCGGTCATCGCCATCGGCTTGGGCGGCACCGGTGTGGACGCCCTGCGCAACCTCAAGCAAAAGCTCTACAACCGCGTGAAGCCCGACGATCCCAATGCCGTGGTTCCCGTCTACTCGCATGTCAAGTTCCTTGCCGTTGACACCGACAAGCGCGACATGGTCCAGAAGGCCAAGACCTCGACGGAGACCGAGGATGGCGCGCTCGGTGAGCTCAACCTCAGTAGCGAGTTCTTTGACATCTCCTATGACAAGAAGATCTCCAACCTGTTCCAGACGATGCGCTCCAGCCTCGCTCGCGACCCCGTGTATCGCGAGTGGCTCCAGTTTGACAAGATTGACGCCGCGGAGGCGGACAACGGTGCGGGCGGCATCCGCCATCTCGGCCGCTTCCTGCTCATGCAGAAGGCAGAGCAGTTTGTGGCCAAGGTCCAGGAGATGGTCCACCAGGCGATGACGGGCCTCGGCTCCTGCCCCGTTGACATTCACATCTTCTCGGGCATGGGCGGCGGCACGGGTGCGGGCACCTTCCTCGACGCCTGCTACCTGGTCCAGAAAGCCCTCATTAACGAGGGTGTGGGCAACTACAAGACCATGGGCTACTTCTTCCTGCCCGACGTGAACCTCGCCAAGGAGGGTCTCTCTGCCGAGACGAGAACCTACATCAAGAGCAACGGCTACGCCTCCATGCAGGAGCTCGACTACTGCATGAACCTCGAGCACAACGGGGACGAGTGGCGCCAGACCTATCCCGGCGCCATCGGCGAGATCCGCACGTCCCACCCGCCCGTGGAGTGGTGCCACCTCGTCTCGGCTACCACGAGCTCGGGTGCCGTCGTCCCGGAGGCGTACCGCTACTCCCTCAACGTGGTCACCGACTACGTCATGGACTTCCTCGTGCGCTCCGACTCCGTCAACAGCTTTGACCTCAACTCGCACTTCTCCAACGTCACGTCCAACAAGGCGTACATCCGCAAGAACGCTGGCGCCTGCTACGACTACCTGATTCTGGGCGCCGCCAGCGCAGTGATCCCCTTCAAGCAGGTGCTTACCTACCTCGCCTCGGGCGTCTTCGCCGGCTTTGAGTACGTTCAGAACCGCGTTCCCACGATCGAGGAGTCCCGCGGCTTCCAGCAGCGGATTGGCTTCACCTTCGATCAGGTGCTCTATCGAGTCCGCATGGGCATCGACATGTCCTTTCCCGTTCCCGACGTCAAGCCCCGTGACGCCCAGGAGAACGAGAGGCTCGTCGTCACCTGGTTCCAGAGCATGTTCGCGCGCGTCGAGGGCACGCTCGCCAAGAATCTCAGGGACCTCTCTTCTGTGCCGCCCACGTACGCCCCGACGATCGGCGGTGCCGTGGTGGGCAACAGCTCCCTGATGGCCAACGTCCTCTCTGAGCTGCGCGTGGCCATGTCCAGCCCCGCCGCTGGTCCCGCATATGCCGCCACCCTCGTGCGCGGCACGTCGGGCTCCGATCTTCTCGCCGCCTGCACGGGCATCCGCGAGGAGGCGAGGAGCCGCCGCGACCACGCTCAGTTCCAGCTGGATGATCACCTCTACTTCCAGCAGCAGCAGGCGCAGAACGCCTTCCGCCACGCAAACGTGCTCAACATCGGGCGCCACTTCCGCGACTTTGTCAACCAGACTCGCAACCTCTACCTCACCCAGGCGGAGGTCCTCACGTACCAGACGGTCATGAACCTCATGGACGCCGTGGCCGAGCAGGTGCGACGCCTCGCGAACGAGTTCACCGACCCCTTCCGCAAGACCATGGCCAACCTCTTCACGGTCTTTGCGGCAAACCGTGCCGAGCTCGAGGCCTTCGCGGACAAGAAGAACCCCTACGAGATGCCGCTCGTCTCGATGAACGACCTTCTCCCCACGCTCAACACCACGCTCAACGCCCTCGACGTGCCTTCCGTCGCGCGCGACTTCATGGGCGAGCTCCTCACCGAGGAGGGCATCAAGAGCTGGGGCCCCAACGGGGACGAGAGCCGCATGGCACACATCGTGTCGCAGTTCTTCCTCAACCGCTTCAGCATCTACTCGACCCGCTCGCTCTCTGAGTTCCTGCAGGACAAGTACAAGACGACCGATCCCATCCGCCTCGCCAACAACATCTACAACGACCTGCTCCAGGTTGTTAACGACAACGCGGCGCCGCTGTTCTGGACCGAGATGGGCTACAACGTGAACGACGCCTGCGCCATCGGATACGTCACGGTGCCCCAGCTCGCAGCCGAGGTGGTCGATGCCGCAACGATGCTCGCGGAGGCCCAGGCAAACCAGAAGCTCACCGTCCGCGAGACCACGGTCCGCGACCGCATCTCCATCCTGCGCTGCCTCATCGGCGTCCCGATGTGGGGCTACAAGGGCGTCAAGCAGTACGAGCTCGACTCCTCCCCGCGCCCGGGCAAGCACCTCTACGAGAAGGCAGAGTACGTCGAGGGCGTTCCGCAGGTCGAGAGCCGCGACTGGAATCTCCTGCCGTCCCCAACGCCCAAGAGCATGATGACCGAGCAGAACAACCCGCGCGTCCTCGAGCGCGCCGAGTCCGCTGTCTCCGCATACGACAGGGGCATCGCCGGCGGCGTGATCCAGAAGACCGTCACCGGGTTTGAGGTCCGCGTCATCGCGAGCTCCTTCATGACGGAGTTCCGCAGCAAGTTTGAGGTTGCCAAGGACAAGCCCAACGACGAGAAGCTCGATGCCCAGGCAGCGCTGAGGAGCATGAGCGAGAACCGCGTCTTCGAGCCTGGAAGCATCGTGCTCTCTACCGAGCTCCGGCCCGGCAACGACGACATCGAGCGCGTGCTCTGCATCGACCGCCTCGTCAACGCCCCCAAGATCCAGGAGCTCATCGACTCCGAGCTCGCCAAGTGCGACGAGATGGCGGCGGACATCGAGGCCCTCGAGCCCAAGGTGGACAAGGACCTCGACGAGTTCCGCAAGGCGCTCTTCACGGGCGTGATCAAGCTCGACCTGCCGCGCGTCACGTACGTCAACAGCGAATTTGGCGACGAGACCGTCCTCTCCAAGCCTCAGATGGAGCGTGGCGGCGTCCCGCTGTACCAGGCGTTCCTCAGCTTCAAGCAGATCGATCCCGAGATTCGCGCTGCCATCGTCGAGGAGACTGACAAGATTATCAACATGGACAGGCTTCCCGACGAGGTTACCGAGGCGTGCCGCGCCCTCTCCGAGGCGCTTTCGGACAAGAAGGGCCTCGTCTCGATCGCAAACGTCGAGTTCCCGCGCGAGGTCTCGGACGTGAAGGGCCTGATCAAGGACGTCGAGGACTCTCTCAACCTCTTCGTCAAGCACTACTACATCAAGCTCTAGGGGCATGGTGAGTACGGAGGAAGACGGAATGGGTCCCACTGATGCCATCCAGGACGTTGGCGCCCTCATAGACAGCGCCGCGAGAAACCTCAGGTCGCGCCGGGCTACGGGTATGCTTGACTACCTCAGCCCGCGCTTCCCGGCCTGCGTGATCTACTGCGGCGAGGGGTCCGCGTCCTTTCACGGCACCGTTCTGGACGGGCTCCAGGAGGGCTGGGGAGGGAAGGCTTCGCGCATTCCCTGCGTGACCATCCCCGACCCGGCATCGCTTCACCAGATCGTGGGTTCGTACGGGGCCTTCGGCACTGCCGTGGTCGACGCCGGGACGGGGTCCCCGCTCGACGTCCGGGGCTTCCAGAGCATGGTTCAGCTCATGATGGGAAGCTCGGGCATCTTCGAGAGCATGGTGCAGTGCTCGCTCTTCTTCGTGCTCAACAGCTCTGGCATGACCGCGGAGGAGTTCTCCTCCTGGTATGGGGTCGTATCCGACGTGGAGCTCATGCTGCACGGTCTCCAGACGAGGACGATGCTGATCGTCCTCCTGGACGACAGCCTCGGAACCTCCAACGCCAAGGAGATAAAGGCCGCGCTCTCCTCCCTGTATGAGGACCCTCAGGTGAGGGCGGAGCGGCGCCACCTGTACGACGGCGTCTTCCTCTATGGGAACCTCAGCAAGGGCGGGAGATACAACAGGCTCTTCAGCGCCCACGGTGCCGAGGAGAACGGTGACTGGGACGTGGTGAGCAGCGTCATGGTTCTCGCCAACTCCTCTGGTGACAGCTCTCGCTCATGCGAGGAGCTGCTGTTCTCCTCTGGGCACGAGGCTGGCGTCACCGCGGCGTTCAAGCAGGTGGAGAAGCCCCGGCGAGACATCGTCTCGGTTGCTCTGCGAAGGATCGTCGAGCGCCTCGACGAGTTTCACGCCAGCGTCTCCGAAGTCCGTCCGAGCAGGGCGGAGATCGAGCGCGCACTGGGCTTCTCAAACGGCCGCTCTGACTTCATGGCGGAGTACGGCGGTCTCTCCGAGGGCGTGATCAACGAATTTGCCAACTTCGAGCTGTACCTTCCCACGCTGAGACCGAACGTCAACGTAGGAACCCTTACCTTTGGCCAGGCCAATGCCGAGACCTGCGGGTGCCTCACCGCCTTCGTGTACGAGAACCACCTCGCCCGCTTGCAGGCCATTCTCGATGGTCCGGGCGACTCCCTGGGGCTCTCCGATCGCATCGTCCAGCGCCTGGCATCCTCGCTTACGGCTGTCAAGATGCTCTCCCTGCGGAAGGACGAGTGGGTCGCCGCGGCGTCGTCGCTCTATTCCGAGAGCTACCTTCAGGGCATGATCGACCGGCTCCCGATGCTCGACGCCCTGAGGCAGATGATGAGGGCAGAGATCGCCCGTCGCATGCGCGAGGAGACCATCCGGGCCATAGAGATGCTGTATGCCGAGGCGGAGCGCACCGAGGACGCCTTTGCGCGTCTCAGAAACGACGTGGCGCTCGGCACTTCCGTTAACGAGGAGGGAACCCACTTCAACCTCACCGGCTTCTACGGCAGGTGCACGGATGCGTACCTGAGCGACCAGGCGAGGCTCAACGCCCTCTTCGCGATCACGGACCGGATTGGCAATGGCGAGGCGGAGATGTTCGCCGTCTTGAGGGACCGTGCGCTCACCCCGCTCTTTGACCTGGACTACGGTGGGCGACAGGTCTTCAGGCTCGGCTTCATGGAGGAGCAGGTCACCCGCAGGGCCGACGGCAAGGCCCCCGAGGCCGCCCAGCTCGTCGTGGGGTCGGAGCTCGTGGACAACATGGCGAACTACGTTGGCTACAACTCGCTCATACCGATGACGGACCAGGCGTGCGAGGCGTATCTCCTCCACAGCGAGATGAGCGGGGGCGGCGAGGCAGGCCAGCTCTACGCCTATCTCGACCGCCTGGGCAAGCCTGCCGGGACGATTCGCGTCTTCATGAGCGCTGGTCCCCGGGACTGCGCGACTTCGCTGTGGCTCTATCCGCTCAAGAGTGACCATCTCAGGGCATAGGGGGTGGACCATGCGCGTAACAACGACTCCTGCTGACGAGGGACATTGCGTCCGCAACGTTGCGATGCTCGCCAGGGAGCTGGTCTGGGACTCCGTGGGCGTGGGCTATGCGCTCGTGGTGTGCGGGCGCTACGGCACGCACATCGAGATTGACGACGGGCTGAGGGCCGCCCTCGAGAACTTGGGGGCAAGTCTGTTCTCGAGTTCGGGGACGCCCTTTGACCTAGGTGACGGGCGCAGCGTGGCGCTGCTCAGGAGGGGCGCCATCCGCTCGGACTCCTATCGGTGCACGCAGAGGTTTGCTCGGTACGCCGTATTTGGGTGCGCGCATGACATGAGTTCCGACGAGCTCGTGATCTATGTTCCCGAGGGAGCGGAGGCCGCCTGCGACGTTCCCGGTGTGGTACACGCGAGCGTGAGTCCCTATTGGACTGATCGCGGGGCGGACGGGCTCGGACGCTTCACGCGGGTGTTCGACCGCGCCCCCGAGAGGGTTCTTACCTGCTATCTGCTGAGCGTCACGCTCGAGGGCGAGATTCCCGAGAGCGACGAGACCTGGCTCTGGTACGAGTTCGAGGGTACGGGTCTGCGCTTTCCCATAACAAGGGAGATGCTGGGAAAGACGATGTGCGTGAGGCCGCTTGCCCTGCAGGGCGGCTCGGGCCTTCCACCCGTGGTGAGAAGCCAGGGGCAGGGCTACGAGGTGGTAACGGCGTAACAAGGGGCTCGCTCGAGCGGAGCGGGCCTTTGGACGAGGAGGAACAAGACAGATGCCCGGACACACGATTACCTGTCCGTACTGCTTCAAACAGTTCGACGATGCCAAGGTGCACTTCCGCATGGAGACGGTCGAACCCGAGGAGGAGGCCTTCGCGCCACGGACCGACAGCAAATACGAGGAGTTCTGGGAGCCTTTCGGCGGTACCACCGAGCTGTTCTCGCCGAGCCGCGACCGCGCCGGAGACGTCTCTCCGTGGCTTCGCCCGGTCTATGATCCCATGGACCCGGCGACGAAGGACGTGTTTGGGGGGACGGCTCGCTTTCTCGTGGGGGACGACATCGTCATCGGCGTGAAGGACCGCCATGACACCGTGACCGAGCGCCGCGTCTGCCCGCACTGCCACAATCCCCTGCCCGGGCGTTACGGGCGCTATCCGGTCAAGTTCATCTCGCTGATCGGCATCTCGGGCGCCGGCAAGACGGTCTATCTCTCGCAGCTCTGCAAGTTCATGGCCGCGCGCATGGGGGCGTACAACATCGCCGTCATGCCGACCTCGGCGTACGCCCACGAGTACATGACCACCAACCGGGTTGCCGCCAACGCCCTTCTCCCTCAGCCCACGCCACCCGAGATCTTCCAGCAGCCCCTGTGCTTTGACTTCTCCTTCAGGGACAGCATGGGGCAGCCCCACTCCCAGACCTTCGTCTTCTACGACATCGCAGGCGAGAACCTCCAGTTTGCCGAGGGCAGGGCAGACGTGGCGGAGTCGGCGAAGCGCTTTGGCCCGTTCATCCGCCACTCCGACGCGATCATCATGCTCATCGACCCGATGCAGTTCTCCGGTGACGACGACCACGAGGATGCCGTCACCGCCCTGACCGTCATCGACTCGATGTTTGACAGGGAGAGGCTCAGGCATCTTCCCCTCGCCGTGTGCATCTCCCAGGCAGACGGCAAGCCGCAGCTCCCCGACGGCACGATCGACAAGTACGCCCCCACGTTCTGCTCCGACATCATCCACGTCCCCGCGCTCCCGGAGATGCGCGTCAACGAGGGGATGGGTGAGCCCTTCAGCGTCACCGACTACAACGAGCTCCGCGACAGGATCGAGGCCTTCGTTCGCAACATGGCGTTCGACGTCCCCCTCCATACTACGCTGAGCATGAACTACGGCTGCTATAACTACTTCATGATCGAGTCGATTGGCGTCGACCTCGTCGAGCAGGAGGGCGAGGGCGGCTTCTCGTTCATGGTCCCGAGCGCAAAGCCGAGGCCCAAGCGCATCATCGAGCCCATCCTGTGGATCCTGAGCAAGCTTCCCATCGGTAGGGGGGACCTGCGGCCGATCCTTGAGGTTCGAGGTTTCATCAACGAGCCCGGGGACTGGACGTGCCAGTTCTGCGGCAGGCCCCACATCCGTGCGACCGAGGACTTCTGCCCCAACTGCCGACTCAACCGGTTTGGCCAGTGGAGGTGCCCCAGCTGCGGTGCGCTCAACAGCGGCGCGTCTCAGTGGTGCGGCACGAAGGGCTGCAAGACCGATCGCTTTGGCAATCACAAGAAGATGTTCGGGGTGTTCTAGGGACTGACGGGTGCGGCTCAGGCTGCGTTTACAGCGGGAACGGAGAGACGCAGATGGAATACAGGCAGATCTGTTACGCACGAACGGGTATGCAGGGCTCCGGCTCGGGATGGCAGACCCTGAACGTGTCCGAGGGCGTGCCGGGTGATGCCGTCGCCGCGTTCTCGCGCGCCCAGTCGGGCAGCGTCGGCAGCGTCTCGAGCGTGTCGCCGGCGGGCAAGCTCCGCAAGGTGCGAGAGCTGAGGTCGGTGGGGCCCTACGTCTTTCTCACCACGCTGACGTACGGGGTTCCGGATCGTCGGCGCAGGCCCTCTGCCTTTGCCCACGGCTTTGTCTTCGACCGCGCGGCGTTTGAGCGTGACCCCCAGGCGGCGCTCTGCGTGGCGGACGAGAGCTTTGGCTTCACCGAGGAGGCGACGAAGCCGGAGAACGTGCATGTGTCCCTTCGTGAGCCGCTGACGCTGCCTCGGGCTCGCGAGGCGATCGGCCTGGGCGACGAAGCATACGCGGCCCTTCTCGCCTGCGTGTACGAGTCCATGAGCGTGGGGGGCTTCGTGGGCAAGCCCTTCGAGGTTGAGTGCGACTGCTCCGAGGAGACGCTGCATGCGCTTCTGACCTGCATCTACCAGGGAATTCCCTATGGTCTTAGGGACAAGGTGGCCTATAGCACGCTCTCCACCAACCGCGGCATGCCCACGAACGTCGTCTTCTCCGAGAAGGCGCGTGGGAAGGCCTTCTCGCTCCAGACGGGTCAGGTGACGCTTGCCCAGCCCGGGCAGGCTCAGAGCCCGCTGCGCCCCAGGTACGACTTTGCCATGCTTCCGATCTGCGCCAGCGGTAGCGGGGTCGACCTCGACTCCGTCTTCGACCTGCTCGAGCGCCGCGTCGCCACCTTCTGCGACGATGGCGCGGCGGTTCCCTTTGCCTACCAGCTCGCCTATGAGCGTCTCGCGGAGGAGGGCAGGATTCCCCGGCTTCCGGGCGAGGAGCACCTCATCGACGCCAAGACGCTTCGCGAGCGGCTTGCCGGTTGCCTGGCGCTGCCCGCCTCGGGCGATCGGGCGCGCCTGCTCGAGAGGGACCGGCTCATCGACTTTGCGCTCGGCGAGATCATCGAGTATGACGTGGAGCTCGACGCGGAGGAGGAGGGTCGCCTCGACGCGACGCTCGATGCCACGGAGCTCGCCACGCTGAGAGAGACGGGCTTTTCCTATCACGTGCGGGTTCTTGTTCGCAGGGGTACGGCCGGCGGCTCCGCCTACCTCTTCGAGCGCTTTCCCTCGCGGGAGAGCCGCTCGACTGCGGCGTTTCTCCGCCTCCGCGACGCCCTCATGGGGGCTCCCGGGGGCGCTGAGATCGTTGAGGCGTTCTACGCCGACCGCGTCTCGGAGGCTCTTGTCGCGCAGGGTGCGGACCTGACGCCCGATGCCCTTCTCGCCTTTAGCGACGAGACCTCCTTCCTGGGGAGCGGCTCCCGGGCGGAGCGGTCTTATGTGGAGCTCTGCCGACTCTTTGCCCTCGACAAGGTGCCCGAGGACGGGGACCCCCAACAGTTCTCCAGGTACTTCGGGTGGTTCTTCAAGAAGATGCGGCTCTCCCCGGCTGCGACCAACTCCATCTGGGGAGACGTGCTCGGCGCGTACTGGGCAAAGTTCTCGTTTGTCTCCTTCACCTTTGACATCGGCTACTACGACAGCGTCCTCAACGCGAGGTGCCCCCAGTACCGCGCGCTCGCGAGCGCCTCGCAGCTCGTCAACGACGTGCTCAGCGGTCACGAGGAGCTGCTCCAGAGGCATATCCCGGACTTCATCTCCGCCCTGGACAAGCTGGAGAATCGCGAGAGCGCCACGAGGCTCTTCAATCGGACGGTCGACGAGATCCTTCCCTGCGACGGGGGGCTGGCCCCCTATGGCCTCGACCTCTGGTACAGCGTTGCCGTCCAGCTCGTTGGGGGAGAGCGCGCGACGGAGTTCCTGCTGGGTCACGGTGTCATTCCGGAGGACCGCGAGAAGTGCGAGGAGCTTCTCGAGCGCGCCGTCGGACTGCGCGAGAGCGGCGCCCTCGAGCGCATAATGGCCGACTGCGAGGAGCTGTCAAAGACCGACGCCCCCTATGCGCACCTTGCGGGCTTCATGGCACGTTCGATCAAGAGCCAGCTCAAGCGCATTCGGAAAGAGGACAAGCGCGCGGCCCGCGCGGAGAGTCACGGCTCCCCGCGTGACGGTGGCCTGTTCCGCAGAAAGGGTGGGAGGCACTCGTGAGGGCGACCTATGGAATCGACCACAAGTCGCTCGAGGCGGTGCCCGAGGAGGTTCTCTTCAGCCTGGTGAGCGGCTTCAACATGTACGTTCTTCTGCCGGACCAGACGGAGTTCGCCTTTGGCGGAACGAGGCAGCGCCTCGTCAAGCATGTGCAGACCGGTGACCTCTATTACGCCGTGCCCATTCCCCCCTGGGGAAACAATGGCTCGAGAAGCTCCTTCGGGGGTTGGATTCCCCTCAAGGAGGTCGAGGAGCGGTGGGTTCCCCTGGCAAAGCGACCGATGCCGAGAAGCCGGTTCGTCTGGCCGATTGACGTTGTCACGAACAAGGGCGAGTGGAGCTACCTCGTCTTTCCGCTCGACCGTGACGTGGCGCGCTATCAGCCCCTCTCCAACCTCCTGGTCAACTGGACCGGTGGCATGCCGATGGGGGTGTTCGGGGAGGAGGCGGCAAGGCAGCGCGCCCTTCGACTCGCGGTGGCAACGTCGCTGACCTCGTCCTGGCAGTTCCTCAACTCAACGGGGATCCTCTACTTTGGCTTTGATCCCAGCAGGATGTACTATGACGCCAACGGCTCGGTGAAGTTTGGGTTCTGTCTCTCGACGGCATATTGCGGTGCCGGGGAGTCGGGGGCGATCGATCCCGAGAAGAGGGTCCCGATCATCATGGTTGGCGATCACGACCTTGGCCTGTCCCTCGACTATCTCGACCCCCGTGCCTTCCAGTTGGCGTCCGCCGACTACAAGGTTGGCAACACCATCGAGCTTCCGGCGTACTCCGACCTGTTCGCCCGGCGAGCCATGCTGTTTCGCCTTCTCGTGGGGCGCCTCCCGTATTACGGCCCGATCGTGCTGCCCGAGACCAACGGAAACCCCGCGGAGCATCGACGCTGGCTGCGGCTCTACCAGAAGAACCCGGTCTTCATCTTCGACCCGGATGACGACTCCAATCGCGTTGGCGGGGAGAACGGCTTTGCCGGCGACGAGATCTTTGAGGAGAACTGGCTCGCCATCCCCGAGGCCATCCGGGAGGATCTGAGGAGCTATCTCGAGAGGCCCCCGCTTCCGTCCGCGTGACGGGAAGCAGTTCGTAGTATCACGCCGTGGAAGAGAGGACGATCGAGGTGCCACAGGTTGCTCAGGGTATGCGTACGCTCAGCATGACGGACATCGACTACGCTGCCGGCATTCTGGGGGAGCTCATCATGCGACAGGGATTCAACGCGCTCGAGGACAGAAACTCGATAGCGGCGATGCCGGTCCCGGAGGAGATGAAGCGCCCGCTCTACTGCTCCGCGCTCCACGAGGAGGGGGAGACCGTTGGCCCCGCCCTGGTCTTTGCGCGGACGTTTGACGCCACGACTGGGTCCACCGAGCTTGCCAACGCGATCGAGTGCGTATCCGAGAGGTGCCCTGATGGGGACAGGTGGAATGCGATCTGCCTCACCTCCGCGCTCGCAATCGCCGGGGGCGTGGACCGTCAGAGGGTGTTCGGCCTCATCTCGACCCTCTCGCTCTCCTCCAAGGACACGGCTCATCTCGGCGCGCCGCTCTGGAGCATCTCGGGTAACGAGCTCTACAATCGGGCCGCGGCGCTTGCGGACAGGGGCAACGGCCTGATGCTCGCCCGTCGCTGCTATCTCGCGCTGGGTTCAAAGCCCCTCTCCTCCGAGGGAAGGTCCGACGTCGTCTCCATCTACGAGACGCGCACGAAGAACCTCATGATGCTCAAGGTTGCCGCCGTGGCCTGCGTGCTGATGGAGATCTTTGCGATCGCCTACGGCTTTCGGGGTGGCCAGGCATCTCTGGCCCTGGCGTTTGCCGGCGTGGTCGCGAGCGTCGCCGTCTTTGTCGCATCTGTGCTGAAGTATGTGTACCAGCCGTTCAACAAGCTGGACAGCATTTTGTGGACGCTGTTTTTCATATGGGCCGCCGAGGCGATGCTGCTTCTCGTCCTGGCCGGTTCGTGACGACTCGTTCTTCTCGGCACTCTTTACGGCTGGAGGCTCGTCTCAGGGTGACGGTCTTCTCGGCTTGACAAGATCGGCCTCGTCTCAGGCTGGCGGCGTCAAAACTTGACGATTTGCGGCTCGTCTCAGCCTGAAGGCGCATTTAGGCTGAGACGAGCCTGCTTTCGTCAAGCGAGAAGCCTGCAAGGCTGAGACGAGGCCGCTTTTGTCAACAAGAAGGGCACGGTCCGAGAAGAGCCGTGCCCTTGCGGGTCTGAACATGTGCCGGGGAGTAGCCGGGCCTACTCCTCGCCCTCCTGGAACTCCTCGGAGCCTTCCTCGTCCTCCTCGTCGATGACGAGCGGGCGGAAGCTCGCGGTGTCACCGCCAACGAGCCCGCGGATGGCCTCCTCGGCCTGAGCCTCGCGCTCGCCCTTCATCTGGACGGAGAAGATGTCGTCATCGTCACCGTTCTCGCGCTCCTCGGCGAGCTTGGCGGCAACCGCGGGCGCCACCTCCTCGAGTGCGCGACGCGAGAGCTTGTGTTGGCGCTTGGTCTTGGAGAAAAGCGGCACGTACTCAAAGATCACGCTCGAGTTCTCCAGGCCGTACCAGCGTGCCGGCGACCCGCAGAAGCCACGAATCAGGTACTTGAGCTCGATGAGGCGCTGGTCAAAGCCGGAGAGGTCCGTTTCGGGGGAGAGCATCTTGCGAATGAGGCAGAAGCGGAAGTCTCCCACGGTGCCGCGCTCGAGGTAGATCGAGTACTTGTGGTTCTGCGGCGCGAGCTGACCGCGCTCCATGAGGTCGGCAACGATCTGGTAGAGGTAGGTGTTGATGCGCTGGTTGACCTTGAAGCCCAGGCGCAGCTGCACCTTGAAGAGGAAGTCCGTCCCAAAGTCGTTGACGATGAACTCGTGCGTGTAGGGCTCGTCGGTCACCTGGACGTTGAGGAAGTAGTAGGCCTTCGCGCGCTTGGGACGCTTGTCCAGGATCGAGTAGAGGATGTCGCGGTCCAGCTTGTCAAAGGACGAGTCGTTGGTGAGGAATACGAGGTTGTCTGCAAGCAGCGGGTAGTCCTCGTCATGGGAGAGGTCAAAGATCTGGTCCAGGTACTTGTTGACGGGCAGGTACACCGTCTGGGTGCGCTCCACGGCCGTGCCGCGGCGCCACACGTACATGACCACAAAGATGAGGAAGCTCATGATCACGGTGACGTAGCCGCCGTGGAAGAACTTCGTGAGGCTCGAGAAGAAGAACATGAACTCGATGGCGCCAAAGAAGATCGCGAACGGCACCGCGAGGGCGGTCTTCGTCTGGACCTTGGAGAGGTACAT
>CASFQX010000182.1 GCA_949296375.1 uncultured Olsenella sp. | reverse complement strand
CGGGAGATCTCGCCCTCCTGGATCATGCAGCCTGCGGCGATGCCGACCTTGGGCACCTTGAAGGTGTCCCGGACCTCGGCAGATCCCGTCTGGACCTCGATCTCGGTGGGCTTGAGCATGCCGATGCGGGCGGCGTCGATGTCCTCGATCGCCTTGTAGATGACGCTGTAGGTGCGGATCTCCACGCCATCGCGCTCCGCGGCGCTCTTGGCCTTGGCCTCCGGGCGAACGCCAAAGCCGATGATGATGGCGTTGGAGGCGTCCGCGAGGATGACGTCGGTCTCTGTGATGGCGCCGACGGCGGAGTGAATCGTGTTGATGCGGACCTCGGACTGGTCCATCTTGTCGAGCGAATCCTGAAGCGCCTCGATGGAGCCCTGGACGTCAGCCTTGATGATGAGGTTAAGCTCCTTGACCTCGGCGTCGGCCATGGTGTCGAAGAGGTTCTCGAGGGTGACGTGCTTCACGCGGTTCTGCTCCTCGATGCGGGCCTTGAGGGCGCGCTCGTCGGCGAGCTGGCGGGCGTCGCGCTCGTCGTGGAAGACGCGGAACTCGTCGCCTGCCATCGGCACGCTCTGAAGGCCGAGGATCTCGACGGCGTCGGAGGGGCCTGCCTCGGTGACGGAGTTGCCCTTCGGGTCGAGCATCGCGCGGACGCGGCCGTAGGCCATGCCGGCGACGAGCGGGTCGCCGATGCGCAGGGTGCCTCGGGTCACGAGCACCGTGGCCACCGAGCCGCGGCCTCGGTCGAGCTTGGCCTCGAGGACGTTGCCGGACGCAAACGTGTCAGGGTTGGCCTTGAGCTCGAGGACGTCGGCCTGGAGGATGATGGTCTCGAGAAGCTCGTCGATGCCGATCTTCTTCTTGGCGGAGATGTTGACGAACATGTTCTGTCCGCCCCACTCCTCCGGGATGATGCCGTACTCGGTGAGCTCCTGGCGCACCTTGTCCGGGTTGGCGCCGGGCTTGTCGATCTTGTTGACTGCCACGATGATGGGCACGCCGGCAGCCTTGGCGTGGTTGATCGACTCGATCGTCTGGGGCATGACGCCGTCGTCAGCGGCGACGATCAGGATGACGATGTCGGTCACCTTTGCACCGCGGGCGCGCATGGCCGTGAAGGTCTCGTGACCCGGGGTGTCGATGAAGGTGATCAGGCGGCCGTTGATCGTGACCTGCGAGGCGCCGATGGCCTGCGTGATGCCGCCGGCCTCTCCCGCAGCGACACCGGTGTGGCGGATGGCGTCGAGAAGCGACGTCTTGCCGTGGTCGACGTGACCCATGACGGTGACCACCGGCGGGCGCGGCTTGAGGTCGGCCGGGTCGTCGTAGAAGGTGAAGGAGTTCTCCTCCTCCTTGGTCATGACCTTGACGTCACGCCCGAGGTCGTCGGCCACGAGCTCGATGAGCTCGTCGGACATGGACTCGGTGAGCGTGAGCGGCGTGCCCAGGAGGAAGAGTCGCTTGATGATGTCGTTGGCGGAGACGCCGAGGAGCTCGGCGAGCTCGCCCACCGTGGACCCCTGCGGCACCTTGACGGTGTCGAGCTGCGAGAGGTCCTGGTCGTTAGCGAGCGCCTCTTCGATGCGCTGCTCCTTCGCAGCCTCCTCGGCCTGCTTCTGGCGGCGCTCCTTGCGGCGCTTGCGGCGACCGGTCGACTCGCGCGACGCCTCCTCAACGGCAACGCGCGCCTCCTCGAGGACGCGGCTGCGGTTGTAGGCCTCGGCCTCGCGGGCCATGCGGCTGTAGCGGTCCTCGCCCTCGCCGTCGTCACGACGACCCTTCTTGCCGCGACGCCTTCCACCGCCGTCGGAGGCGGGGGCATCCTGGACGGTCGAGGGGGCGGGTCGGCTCTCGGCGCGACGGGAATCGCCGCGGTGCTGTCCCCTGCCCTGGCCGGCAGCCTTCTTCTGGGCGGCCTCCTCGGCCTGCTGCTTGAGGATCTCCTCCTGCTGGGCGATCTGGTCGAGAAGAGACGTGAACGACGGGACGCTCTTGGGGGCGTTGTCGCGCACGCGGTTCCTCTCGGCCTCCTCGGCGGCCTTGCGCTCTGCCTCGAGACGCTCCTCCTCGGCGCGCTTGCGCTCGGCCTCGGCGGCGGCGCGGCGGCGCTCCTCCTCGGCGCGCTCCTGCTCGCGACGCTTCTCTGCCTCGAGGCGCTCGGCCTCGGCCTTCTCGGCGGCGATGCGGGCCTCCTCGGCCTTGGCCTCCTCCTCGGCGCGCTTCTGCGCCTCGATCTCGGCGGCGTGGGCCTCGAGGATGGGCTTGAGCTTCTTGCGGACGATGGAGACGTAGGCGTCGTCGAGCGTCGAGGACGCAGACTTGACGGGGAGCTTGAGCGCGCGGAGGTGCTCGAGCATCTCCTTGCTGGTGATTCCGTATTCCTTAGCAAGGTCGTGTACACGCGTCTTTGCCATGTGACCTACCTTCCGTAGTTCGTGGTGGACTCCGTCTGGGGCCGGGCCCTAGATGAGGGAGTCGGGGTCGGAGGAGACCTCGGCGTTGATCATCTGCTCGTGAACGCCGCAGTAGCGGGAGCCGGGGCGCGCCATGTTGCGGCACTGAACGCCACTCGGGCTCACGTACTCGCAGCGGTGAGCCTCGCCATCGTCCTCGTGCTCCTCCTCAACGGTGACGCGCGGGAGGTCGCGCAGGACCTCGGCCGCGAGGCGCTCGTTCTTGATGTCGATGTGCAGGCCTGTGAGGCGCGCGGCGAGTCGGGCGTTCTGGCCCTCCTTGCCAATGGCGAGCGAGAGCTGGTCGTCGGGGACGATCACGGTGGCGTAGCCGGTCTCGGGGTCGATTACCACGCGGGAGACGCGTGCCGGAGAAAGCGCCGCCGCGACGCAGCGGGCGGGGTCGTCGCTCCAGGGCACAACGTCGACGCGCTCGCCGCGCAGCTCGGAGACGACGGTGCGCACGCGGCTGCCCTTGGGGCCGACGCAGGCGCCCACAGGATCGAGGCGGTCGTCGTTGGAGGAGACGGCAACCTTCGAGCGCACTCCCGGCTCACGGGCGATGCTGCGAATCTCAACGACGCCGTCATAGACCTCGGGAACCTCGAGCTCGAAGAGGCGACGGAGCAGGTCGGGGTGCGTACGGGAGACCACGATGGGCGGGCGCTGGCGCTCGCCGCGAACCACGGGCTGCGTGGAGTTGGGGTCGCGCACGTCGATAATGATCGCGCGGATGCGCTGGTTGTGGGCGTAGCGCTCACCAGCAGGGCGCTCGTTGCGCTCCTCGGGGTAGCGACGACGGTCGAAGTGCGGAAGCTCCGCCTCGACGCCCTCGCGGATCTTGATGATCGTGAAGTCGGGCGTGGTCTGGAGCACCGTGCCGGTGATGATGTCACCAACGCGCTGGGAGAACTCCTCGTAGATCTGAACGCGCGCGGCGTTGCGCACGATGGCGCGAATCTCGGCCTTGGCGTGCTGGGCGGCGATGCGGGAGGTGTCAGCCGGGGTGACGTCCACCTCGTCGAACTCGCTGTACTCACCGGTCTCGGGGTCCTCCTCGCCACGGGGGACGAGTTCGTAGACGTAGACCCTGCCGGTGGCGCGGTCGATCGTGACGCGCGCGCCAAAGGGAAGGTGGAGCACGTCGGCGTAGCTCTTGGCGAGCGACTGCTCGAGGCGGGTGATGAGATCGAGCTGATCGATGTGCTTCTCCTCGCAGAGCTGCTCGAGGGCCGCCATCATCTCAGATGCCATATAGGTTCCTTTCGTCTATCTCGTCGCCGGCCCCTAGGCGGGGAACTCCGGCTTGATCGTGCACTTCCTGACATCGTCGTACGGGAGCTCAATGCGCTCGCCGTCAACCTCGAGTGAAATCGTCCCGTCCTCGATGCCGAGGAGCGTGCCGGTATAGCGGCGCCTCCCCTCCCCGGGCGTGAGCGAGAGCTGGACGGTCTCGCCCGCAAAGCGCTCGAAGTCGCGCTGCTTGCGCAGGGGGCGCGCCATGCCGGGACTCGAGACCTCGAGCGTGAAGCTCGAGGGGATGGGGTCGAGCTCGTCGAGAGCGGCAGAGATCCACTCGGTCTCCTCGGTCACCTCGTCGAGCGTGATGGTGGGCGCCGACTCGTCGGCGTGGTCGATGCGCACGCGCACGCAGGGCGCCTTGGTCGCGCCAACGACCTCCACGTCGACGACGTCGATGCCACGCTCGGCGGCCATTGGCTCCAGCGCCTCGATGATCTCTTGCTCGATGCCGGACTTGGGCATGCTCCCCTCCCGTCTTCATACAGAAAGGAAGCGGGGCGAGAAGATCCACCCCACTTCCTACGGTTACAGCTTCGAATACGCAGCTAGTTTACGGTTTTTCTCGCCCCGCGTCAAACGCCTCTTCACGAGAAGCCCACAAGGCGGGCCTCTTGGCCTCTCCAATCCAAACTCCGGCTTTTGCGGCCGCAAAAGTCATGCGAGTTTTTCGGCCAACTGGCAAAACGCGAAAGCTCAGTCGACTTTTGTGGTCGCAGTACCCAAAGAGGTGCTTAGTGCCCAACATTCTGCGGATGCCGACCATGATGGCTTCGACCAGCTCTCGGTCGCGCGGCGAGCGTGCAAGCAGCGGGTACAGCGCCTCCTGCTCCTTGACAATGGAGAGCTCTTCGTCGGGGACTCCCCGCTCCGCGAACCGGTATAGCGTGTGCCAGGAGTAGAGCCAGTAGAGGACGCTACAGCCCGTGCCCCCGCCGTGCGAACCCTGACTTATGCTCGAGCGCACCGCCCTTCTCGCCAAGCGACAAGAACGCAGCGAGGCTGTTACCGGTGCATATACGAGATTGCACCAAGTGACGCCCCTCCCCGCTCATACAAAAGTCCCTAGTTAGAAAACATCGCGAGAAGAACCTCTCGGCCGCACGTGAGGACCGAGATGCGCGAACCCCCGCCGACCTTCCGGAGAGAAGTTTCGCGCAGCGCACTTCTCGGAGGAAGGTCGGCGGGCCCGGCCGCCGCCCGGCACTAGATGGCCACTATGTTGACCAGGCGGCCCTTGATGACGATGACCTTCTTGATGTCCTTGCCGGCGAGCTGCTCGGCAACGGCGGCCTTGGCGGCCTCGGCAACCTCGTCGTCGGAGGCGTCGGCGGCAACCATGACGCGACCGCGGACCTTGCCCTTGATCTGGACGGCGATCTCCACCTCGTCCGCCTTGGCGGCCTCGGCGTCGAACTCGGGCCAGGCGGCGTTGTAGACGGAGCCCTCCTGGGCCAGTGCCTTGTGCCAGAGCTCCTCGGCCCAGTGCGGGCAGATCGGCGCGAGCATCGTCACGATCGCATGCGTCACGGCGAAGCAGAGCGCCGGGTCGCGCCGCTCGAGCGCCACGTCGTTCACGTACTTGGACGCAGCGTTGGTAATCTCCATGACAGCGGAGATGGCGGTGTTGAACTGGCCGCGGTCGAAGTCGGTGGTGCACTTGATGCCCATGCCGTTGAGCGTGCGCCAGAGCTCCTTGCCCGCCGCGTCGAGCGTGCCCGCGCTCACGGCG
>CASFQX010000181.1 GCA_949296375.1 uncultured Olsenella sp. | reverse complement strand
GGCCGCGTGACCGTGGTGAGCTCCACGCAGGTGCCCTTCCACATCCGCCGCCAGGTGGCAAACGCCCTCGGCATCCCCAAGCGCCAGGTGCGCGTCATCAAGCCGCGCGTGGGCGGCGGCTTCGGAGCCAAGCAGAGCGGCTGCAACGAGCCCTTCGCCGCGTTCGCCGCGATGAAGACCGGCCGCCCATGCGTGTGCACCTACACGCGCGAGGAGACCATGAACTGCTCCAACACGCGTCACGAGATGGTCCTCAAGGTCCGCATGGGCGCCCGGCGCGACGGCACGATCGAGGCGATCGACCTCTACGCCCTCTCCAACGCCGGCGCCTACGGCTACCACGGCACCACCACGGTCACGCTCGTGGGCGGCAAGGCGCTGCCGATCTACAACCACGCCACGGCCAGCCGCTTCTCCTACGACGTGGTCTACACCAACACCACGCCGGGCGGCGCCTACCGCGGCTACGGCGCGACGCAGGGTTGCTTTGCCGTGGAGTCCGCCGTCAACGAGATGGCAGACGAGCTCGGCATGGACCCGTGCGAGCTGCGCCTCAAGAACCTCGTCAAGCCCGGCGAGACCCTCTGGCAGCTGAACGACGAGCACCTCTACAGCTGCCGCCTCGACGAGTGCCTCGAGCGCGCGATGGACATGGTGGGCTGGAAGGGCCGGCCCCTGCGCGAGGACCTCGGTGACCGCGTGCGCGGCCTGGGCGTGGCCCTCACGATGCAAGGCTCCGGCATCGCGATGGTGGACATCGCCAACGTGGACATCCGTCTCGAGGACGACGGCTTCTACGTGCTCTCCATCGGCGCCACCGACGTGGGCACCGGCGCGGACACCATCCTCGCCCAGATGGCGGCCGAGGCGCTCGGCTGCGACGTGGACCGCATCGTCACCAAGGGCGTGGACACCGACACCTCCCCCTTCGACACCGGCGCCTATGCCTCCTCCGGCACCTACACCACCGGCGGCGCCGTCGTGCGCGCAGCCGAGGACCTCGTGCGTCAGATCCGCGAGCAGGCGGCCCGCGTCTTCGGCGTGGACGAGAAGGACGTGGAGTTTGACGGCGAGTCCGTGCGCTGCGGCGAGCAGGAGATGACCGTCGCCGCGCTCGCCAACAAGCTCATCGGCTTTGGCCTGCACCCCGGCATGCTCGAGGGCCACGGCACCAACGCCCAGCCCACCTCGCCACCGCCCTATATGGCGGGCATAGCCGAGGTCGAGGTCGACAAGGCCACGGGCAAGGTCACAGTCACCGACTACGCAGCCGTCGTGGACTGCGGCACCGTCATCAACCCGGCCCTCGCGCGCGTGCAGGCCGAGGGCGGCATCGCCCAGGGCATCGGCATGGCGCTCACCGAGGACGTCTCCCGCGACGAGCGTGGCAACCTGCGCACCGGCAGCCTCATGACCTACAAGCTGCCCACCCGCATGGACGTGCCCGAGCCGCGCGTGGAGTTCATGCCGAGCTTTGAGCCCACGGGCCCCTTCGGCGCCAAGTCCATCGGCGAGGTCGTCATCAACACGCCGTCTCCTGCGATCATGAGCGCCGTGGCCCACGCCACGGGCCGCTACGTGCGCGACCTCCCCATCACGCCGAGCAAGGTCCTCGTCGCGGAGTAGTCGCGGGCGGGCGCGCTTTTCGCCAGCTGAGCAATGCCACGCTTTCGACGCCGGAAGCGTGGCTGTTCTCTTTGTTAGGCCGAGTAGAGCCATCGTCAGGGCTTCGCACGGGTCAACCGGCTGAGAAGAACCTCCGGCCACACCCGCGCTAGAATCGAGAGGTTGTTCGCCCTCGCCTCGGAGGCAAGATGTTCAAGCTCAGGCGCTACCTCGCGGGCCACTACGCCGAGTGCGTGCTGGCGCCGCTCTTCAAGATGCTGGAGGCCCTGCTCCAGCTGCTCGTTCCGCTCGTGATGGCGCAGGTCATCGACGTGGGGATTCCCGCCCGCGACTCCGGCTACGTGCTCTGGCACGGCGCGCTGCTCGTGGGCATGGGCATCTTCGCATGGGTCGTTGCCGTAACGGCGCAGTTCTTCTGCTCGCGGCTGGCCGCGGCCTTTGGCACCGCCCTGCGCGACGACCTCTTTGCCCACGTGCTCAGCCTCTCCCGCGAGGACGTGGAGCGCCTCGGCCGCGCGAGCCTGGTCACGCGCCTCACCAACGACTCCCAGCAGGTCCAGGACGGCCTCAACATGTTCTTCCGCCTAATCCTGCGCTCGCCGTTCGTGACCTTTGGCACGGTGGTCGCGGCCTTTCTCGTCGACGGCATCGAGGGCGCGGTGCTGCTCGTGGCGGTGCTCGTCGCCGGGGCGCTCGTCCTCGCCTTCATGCGC
>CASFQX010000180.1 GCA_949296375.1 uncultured Olsenella sp. | reverse complement strand
TCTACGGAGCGGACGGATTCTGGCTCTCCATGCAGAGCATGGCGCTCTCCTCTCCCTACCCGCTCACGGCGGGGCAGGCGGCGCTCGTCTTGGTGGGCCTCATGTACGTCACGTGCATGGGCTTTGCGTGCCTCACGCTCGTCCTGTCCTCGCGCACGAGCTCGACCCTCTCGGTCTTCCTGACGGACGTGGTGCTCGTCCTGCTCACGGGGCTCGTGCCCTCGGGCGGCATCGGGGTCCTCGAGCGCGTGCTGGCGCTCTTCCCGCTCAACTTTGCCAACTTCAGCGTGCCCTTCTCGGCGTTCGAGTCCTACCCGCTGGGTCCGGTGGTGCTCGACCTGATTGGCATGGTGCTCATCGTCTACGCGACCCTCGCGCTCGTGGCGACCCCAGTTGCCGCGCTCTCCTTCCGCCGGCACCAGGTGGCGTAGCGGTTTTGCTTCCGTAGTTCTCAATTAACGGAAGTGAATTAAAATTCACTTCCGTTAATTGAGATTGCAAGAAGTAAAATGGGCTCTACAGAAAGTCTGAACGGGGGCGAGGGAGATGTTGTCAGCGGTTGGTTACGAGGAGCTTCCCTGGCATGTCGACCCAAACGAGAGGGACCTCATCCCCCGGAGTGCTCGCAGGAAGATATCCGCGACCTATCAAGCGTCCATTCCGGCTGTCATTGTGAATCTCGGCACGGCTGTCCCAGATGCCACCTCGGCACGCATTGACGACCTGCTGATAAGGCTCGCCCGCTTCGATGAGGCGCAGGCTGCGCGTGGCTACGATCTGCCTGCGCTCCTGCTGCGGAGTGAGTCCGCGGCAAGTTCCCAGATCGAGCATCTCACCTCGAGCGTCCGCAATGTCGCCCTTGCCGAGCTCTCGAACGACGCTCCGGCTAACGCGCGCATCGTTCAGGGCAACGTCGCGGCCATGCGTGAGGCACTCAAATTACCGCCGGAGATCTCGATTGAGCAGATCAAGGCGATTCATCGCTCCTTGATTGAGCCGACGGGGGCGTCGTTCGGGGGAGAGCTGCGAGACGAGCAGGTGTGGATTGGCGGGACAGCATACAGCCCGCATGGGGCACTCTTCGTTCCGCCCGCCCCAAGCCGCATCACAGGCTGCCTCGAGGATCTTGTCGCTTTTGTCGGCAGGGACGACGTCAGTCCCATTGCCAAGGCGGCGGTCGCTCACGCTCAGTTCGAGACCATCCATCCCTTCATCGACGGAAACGGGCGCACGGGCAGGGTCCTTCTCCACCGCATCCTCAGGAACGAGGGCGTGCTCACGCGCGCCACGCTCCCCGTCTCGGCGGGGCTCCTCCATGACGTTGACACCTACATGGAGGCGATCGAGGCCTATCAGGGTGGCGATTACCTGCCCATAGTGGAGAGTGTGCTGAGCGCGCTCGAGCTTGCCCTCGTCATCGGCGGTCGCGTCGCCGGCCTCATTGACGAAGTGATGGAAGACTGGAGGTCCGCCATTTCCGAGCGTGCTGGGTCGGCCATCTGGCGTCTGCCGCCGCTGTTGGCAGAGCAGCCTGTTGTGACCATCGCGTATGTCGCGGAGCATCTGTCGATCACTTCGCGTGCCGCTTTGACCCTCGTTGCGAGAGCGTGCGAGTACGGGATGCTGCGTCCCCTGGGATCGCGTCGGCGCGGCGACTTCTATCAGAGCGACGAGCTCATTGACGTTCTTGAGGAGATTTCGAGCATGGCGGGCATTCGCCGCATGCTCGTGCAATGACGTGGGATGGGCGTGCCGCGATGCGTGCGGTCTCTGCGACTGCACTAACGTGGTATTATTGGGCCACAGTCGCACGCGCATGAGGAGGGGTGTCTGAGATGGCGGTCTGCGTTCCCGTTCGCGACATGAAGGACACGGCGGCGTTTGCCAAGCTCGTGAGGGAGTCTTCCGAGCCCATCACCGTCACGAAGAACGGGTACAGCGAGTTCGTGGTCATGCGTGCAGAGGACTACGATCTCATGCGGGAGGAGGTTGCCAAGGCGCGCCTCCTGCGCGTGCTCGCAGACGCGGACAGGTCGTACGAAGAGGGCGATTTCGTCGACGGCCCTGCGTTTGTCTCGGACGTGAGGGAGAAGTATGGCCTGTGACTACGTTCTCCTTCCTCGTGCCCAGGCGGACTTCGAGGAGATCGTGCGCTACCTGTCGGTCGAGCTCGATAGCAAGAAGGCCGCCCTGCACTATGTCGAGGAGTTTGAGTCCAAGGTCCTTCTCGCCTGCGAGCATCCGGAGATGCATCCGCTCAGCCAGATGCCGGAGATTGCCGCCCGCGGTTATCGCGTGATGCCCGTCATGCGCTATGTCGTTCTGTACGCATACCGCGACGACAGGCTCGTGATAGCCCACATCTTCCATTCGCTGCAGGACTACGCGCGCTACGTCTGATCGGCGCGCCCGCCCCGCGCCCTTAAGCAAACGTTAGGAACTGCCGAGTCCTTCTCGCGTATCCTTGTGGCCGGCTTGAAGGGAGGGGCGCATGGGCGCACGCGTGCTGGTGGTGGACGACGAGCCGGAGATCTGCGAGCTCGTTCGCGTCTACCTCGAGGCGGAGGGCTTCGAGGTGGAGACGCTCGGAGACGGCGCGGCGGCGGTCGCTCGCGTGACGGATGACGATGCGCCGCAGGTGGACCTTGCCGTCCTTGACGTCATGCTGCCCGGCGCGAGTGGTCTCGAGGTCTGCCGTGCCATCCGCGCGCGCCACAGCTACCCGGTGATCATGCTCACGGCGCGTGGCGAGCAGGCGGACAAGATCTGCGGCCTCACCCTCGGCGCGGACGACTACGTGACCAAGCCCTTCCTTCCCCTCGAGCTCGTGGCGCGCGTGAAGGCGCAGCTCAGGCGCTATACCACGTACAACGCGGCTGGCGGGGCACATGGCGAGAAGGACGGCGTCATCGCGTGCCGGGGCCTCGTGCTCGACGTGCCGGCCCACGAGGCGACCCTGAACGAGCGTCCGCTCGCCCTCACGCCGACGGAGTTCTCCCTGCTTCGGATTCTGCTCGAGGCCGACGGCGCGGTCGTCTCCGCGCGAGAGCTCTACCAGCGCATCTTTGGCGACGAGTACTACGAGCGGGGCTCAGGCTCCATCACGGTGCACGTGCGGCACCTGCGCGAGAAGATGGGGGACTCCTTCGAGGACCCG
>CASFQX010000179.1 GCA_949296375.1 uncultured Olsenella sp. | reverse complement strand
GCATCATCCTGCTGCTCAACTTTGCGCACGGCGACATCATCATGGTGGGCGCATATGTCTCCTGGCTCGTCATGGCGCAGCTCGGACTCAACCCCATCATCGCGATTGTGCTCTCCGTTGCGGCGTGTACGCTCGTGGGCGTGCTCATCGACAAGGTTGCCTACGCGCCGCTGCGCAACGCCCCCAGGCTCTCGATCCTCATCACGGCCATCGGCGTCTCGTACTTCCTCGAGAACGGCGCCCAGCTCGTCTTTGGCGCCGACCCCAAGGTTGTGCCCGCGTTCACTGACGTCTCTACTATCAAGCTCGGCAGCGTCGCGCTCTCGTTCCCGGCCGTGATCACCGTCCTCGTGACCATCGCAGCCACGGTTGCGCTCACGCTGCTCGTCCAGAAGAGCAAGCTCGGCAAGGCCATGCGCGCCGTCTCCGAGGATATGGGCGCAGCCCGCCTCATGGGCATCAACGTCAACTCCACGATTTCGTTCACCTTTGCCGTGGGCTCCGCGCTCGCAGGCATCGGCGCCGTGCTCTACGCGATGGCCTACACCCAGGCGTCCCCCACGATGGGCATGATGCTCGGTACCAAGGCCTTTGTCGCCGCGGTTCTCGGTGGCATCGGTTCTATCCCGGGCGCCGTCGTGGGCGGCCTCATCGTCGGCTTTGCCGAGATGATCGTCACCTGGCTCGGTCTTTCCGTGTGGAAGGACGCCGTGGTCTTTCTTCTGCTCATCATCGTCCTCATCGTCAAGCCGACGGGCATCTTCGGCAAGACGATGAGCGAGAAGGTCTAAGGAGGTGCGAGCATGGAAGAGGAGGTCATGAACAATAAGCGTCCGATCATCTCCGCCGGCGGGCGCGGTCCCGCGGCAGGGGAGAAGAGACGTCTCCCGATGGTGGCTCGCTATGCGATCAACGCCGTTCTCGTGCTCGTTGTCCTCGTTGTCGGCGAGCTGATGATCGACGGAGGCACCATCACGCGATATCAGTCCACGGTTCTCGAGCAGGTCGGCGTCTACATCATCCTTGCCGTCTCGCTCAACATCGCTACGGGGTACCTCGGTCAGCTGCCGCTCGGTCACGCGGGCTTCATGTCCGTGGGAGCCTACGGTTGCGCCATCTTTGTCATGCGCATGGGCGACCTGCTCGGCGTTGGCATGCGCGACTTCACGACGGGCACCCCGCTCGCAGTCCTCATCGTGATCGCCGGCCTTGTCTTCGGCGGCCTCTGCGCGGCCGTCGCCGGCATCATCATCGGCATCCCCGCGCTGCGTCTCAAGGGTGACTATCTCGCCATCATCACGCTCGCCTTCGCAGAGATCATCCGAGTCGTGATGCTCAACATCGACAGCGTCCTTGGCTTCACGCTCACGCGCGGCGCAAAGGGTCTCACGGGCATCCCGGGGTATTCGAGCTTCCTGCTCGTCTTTGGGTGCGTCGCTCTGACCTGCTTCCTCATCCACACGATGATGAAGTCCCGTCACGGCCGTGCGATCCTGGCGATTCGCGACAACGAGATCGCGGCGGAGGCGTCTGGCGTCAACACCACCTACTACAAGACGCTCGCCTTCGTTGTTTCCGCCTTCTTCGCCGGCGTCGCGGGTGGCCTCTACGCAGGCTGCATCGGCGTTCTCCAGCCGGCCTACTTTGGCTTCATGAAGTCGATTGAGATTCTGGTCATGGTGGTTCTTGGCGGCATGGGCTCCATGCTCGGCTCCGCGCTCTCCGCCACGGTCCTCACCATCCTCCCCGAGGCGCTGCGCGCCTTCTCCGAGTACCGCATGATCGTTTACGCGGTGGTGCTCATCCTCGTGATGATCTTCCGCCCGCAGGGTCTTCTCGGCTCCTACGACTTCTCGCTCTCCCGCATCATCGAGCGGGTCATGAACCGAGACTTCCCCTGGAAGAAAAAGACGGAGCCCGCCGCAGAAGAGGCTGCGGGGAAGGAGGTGAGCGCCGATGCCGAGCGATAAGAAGAAGCACCGCTCCGTGCTCGTTCAGGTTGAGACGCCCAACCTCATCCCCGAGCGCGACCTCGGCAGCATTCCGGTGCTTCAGGCGGAGCACCTGGGCATCGACTTCGGCGGTCTGACGGCTGTTGACGACTTCAACATCGCCATGGGTCGCACGGAGATCTCTGGCCTGATCGGCCCCAACGGCGCCGGCAAGACCACGATCTTCAACCTGCTCACGAATGTCTACAAGCCCACGCGCGGGACCGTCCTCATCGACGGCTACGACACGGCAGGCAAGTCCGTTGCCGAGGTCAACCGCATGGGCATCGCCCGCACGTTCCAGAACATCCGCCTCTTCTCCAAGATGACGGTTGAGCAGAACGTGCTCGTGGGCTTTGGCAACACGATGAAGACGCACCTGATCACCGACATGCTGCGACTGCCCGGCCACTGGAAGCAGGAGGCCGAGTTCCACGATCGCGCGCTCGAGCTTCTCGATATCTTTGACATGCGAAAGTATGCGGACACGCAGGCAGGAAACCTCCCGTACGGCGCACAGCGCCGCCTGGAGATCCTGCGCGCGCTGGCCACCGGCCCCAAGGTGCTGCTGCTCGACGAGCCCGCCGCTGGCATGAACCCGGCGGAGACCGAGGAGCTGATGGAGAACATCCAGAAGATCCGCGACGAGTTCCAGATCGCCATCCTGCTCATCGAGCACGACATGTCGCTCGTCATGGGCGTGTGCGAGGTCGTGGGCGTGCTCGACTACGGCAAGATCATCGCGAAGGGCACCCCCGAGCAGATCCAGAACGATCCGCGCGTAATCGAGGCCTATCTCGGCAAGCAGGAGGTGAAGTAGGATGGCCCTTCTCTCCGTAAAGGACCTGCACGTCTCCTATGGCGCCATCAAGGCGGTGCGCGGCATCTCCTTTGACATCAACGAGGGCGAGATCGTGACGCTGATCGGCGCCAACGGCGCCGGCAAGTCCACGACGCTCAACACCGTGGCGGGCCTCATCAAGCCCGAGTCCGGTACCGTGGAGTTTGACGGGGCGTCTGTGGTGGGCGTTCCCGCGCACAAGGTCGTGCAGCGCGGGATGGCGCTCTGCCCCGAGGGCCGGCGCGTCTTCACGCAGATGAGCGTTGCAGAGAACCTCGAGATGGGCGGCTACACCCGCTCCGAGGCCGAGAACAAGGAGACGCTCGAGAAGGTCTATGCGCACTTCCCGCGCCTGAAGGAGCGCCGCACGCAGGTTGCCGGCACGCTCTCCGGCGGCGAGCAGCAGATGCTGGCGATGGGACGCGCCCTCATGAGCCGCCCGCGCCTGCTCATGCTCGACGAGCCATCCATGGGTCTCGCGCCCATCCTGGTCCAGGAGATCTTCGAGATCGTGAAGCAGCTCAACGAGGCCGGCACCACGATTCTTCTCGTCGAGCAGAACGCCAACATGGCGCTCTCCATCGCGGACCGCGCCTACGTGCTTGAGATCGGCACCATCAAGAAGACCGGCACCGGAGCCGAGCTTCTCGTTGATGACGACGTTAGGAAGGCCTACCTCGGCGGATGATGTCCGCCGATCATGGCGTTAGGCGGCGGCGGACCAACTCCTCCCGGGTCCGCCGCCGTTTTTATCGTGAACCCACTGGCAGGGTGTGTACACAGTTCTAGCACTGATGCTTCCGCAAAATCAGCGTTCCCGCAGCTAGATGAGTTGTCGAGAAGTGCATCAAATCCGCAAAGGTGCGCACAACCCGTGACGTGTAGCGCACAACCTCCGTGAGTCTCTTCGAGACACCCAGACTTCGAGAAGAACGAGGGCTAGTTGGCTCCAGCTAATGGACCTCGACGGTAGTGCCGAGGGTGTTGGCAGGGAGCGTTCGCAGCCAGAATCCGGGACAGGTCTCGCTGAGCGCCGTCGCCACACGAGCTGCAACCTCGTCTCCGTCTGCCACGGCGATCATCGTGGAGCCTGAGCCGGAGATCATGAAGGCGCAGGCACCGGCCTCCAGGGCTGCCGCCCGGAGGGCCTCGTAGTCCGGAATGAGCTTGGCGCGGTAGGGCTCGTGGAGCTTGTCGTGGCATGCCTTGCCGAGAAGTTCGGCGTCTCCCAGCTCGAGGGCTCTCACCATGGCGACGAGCCTGCCCATCTGCCAGACCGCCGTGTCGCGGGAGACTTCGGCGGGAAGCACGCGTCGCGCGTCGGCCGTGCGGACCTCATAGGGAGGCGCGACGGCAACGAAGCGCAGGTTATCAGCCACGTCCATACGGGTGGAGGTGGTCTTGTCGCCGTCCACGAAGGAGCTCACGAGTCCGCCGAGAAGCGCGGGCGCAACGTTGTCGGGATGACCCTCGTCGGCACAGGCGAGCTCGAGGGCACGCTCGCGGTCAAAGCCTCCCGCCGAGAGCGCCATTGCCCCGGCGATGCCCGCGATCACGCAGGCGGAGCTCGACCCCAGGCCGCCAGAGAGCGGGATGGGGGAGAGGATCGTGATGTGGAGCGGCATGGGCTCCACGCCGAGGCGCTCGCACGCGTCGAGGTAGCTCTGCCAGACGAGATTGTCCTCGCCGCGGAAGCGCTCCTCGCAGCCAACGATCTCGAGCCGCTCTGAGGGCGTCATTAGAAACGTGGCCGTGAGGTCGAGGGCGATGCCCAGACAGTCGAAGCCCACGCCAACGTTCGCACTCGTCGCGGGCACTCGGACGATCGCGACCGGACGCTCGCTGCCGTCGGCGCCGATCACTGGAACACCCGCGCGCAGGCGGACTCGACGTAGGCCCCCACGCGGTCGGGGTCGCAGACGTCGTCGTGGAGCACCGCGCCAGCACGCAACCCGGAGAGCTGCGGGGGCGCCACGGTGCCCGTGAGCTTCTCGAGTGCGTCCATGCAGGCAAAGCCGTTCATGCCATCGGTGACCTCGCCCAGCGCGGAGAGGACGTCGGCGCAGAACTTGTAAGGGCTTGCCGTGGAGAGGCAGACGCGCTCGGTTCCGTCGCTCGGCGTGGCATCCAGCACGTTCTTGGCCACCGCGGTGTGCGGATCGATAAGGACGTCGAGCTCGCGCCAGGCGTTGCGGATGGTCTCGCGGGTCGCGGCGTCGTCCGCGCGGCCACAGGAGAAGACCGAGCGGATCTCGCCCATGACGCGCTCGGGAACGGTGTAGACGCCCTTCTCGGCAAGGTCGGCCATGAGGGAGGAGACGAGCTCGCAGTCGCCATCAGAGGCGAAGTAGAGCAGCCGCTCGAGGTTGGAGGACACGAGGATGTCCATCGAGGGCGAGATGGTCTTGTGGAAGTCGCGACGGCGATCGTAGGTGCCCGTGGTGAGGAAGTCCGTGAGGACGTCGTTGGCGTTCGAGGCCACGATGAGGCGGCGGACGGGAAGGCCCATGCGCTTGGCGTAGTAGCCGGCGAGGACGTCGCCGAAGTTGCCCGTGGGCACGCAGAAGGTGACCTCGTTGCCGGGGCGCACGACCTCGCGGCGCACGAGCTGCGCGTACGCGTCAAAGTAATAGGTCACCTGCGGCGCAAGGCGGCCGACGTTGATGGAGTTGGCGCTCGAGAGCACCACGCCGCGCTCGGAGAGGCGCGCGGCGAGCTCGCGATCCGCGAAGACGCGCTTGACCTGGCCCTGGCAGTCGTCGAAGGTCCCGTTGACAGCGCACACTGCCACGTTGCCGCCGAGCTGGGTCACCATCTGGAGTCGCTGGATGTCGGAGACCTTGCCGGCGGGGTAGAACACGGTGACGCCCATGCTGTCCACGCCCGCGAAGCCGTCGAGTGCGGCCTTGCCGGTGTCTCCGGAGGTGGCGGTCACGATCATGATCTTCTCGCCGTTGGCGCCGCGAGCAACGCCCATGAGCTGAGGGAGCATCTGGAGCGCAACGTCTTTGAAGGCGCAGGTGGGGCCATGGTAGAGCTCGAGCAGCCAGTCAGTGCCGAGCGGGGTGACGGGGCAGACTGCCGTGGTGTCCCATTGCGCGCCGTACGCAGCCTCGACGCAGCGCCCGAGCTCGTCGGCCGAGTAGTCGTCGAGCAGCGTGCCGAGCACAAGACGCGCGGTCTCGTGGTAGGTCTGCGCGCAGACGGTGTCAAGCGAGAGGCGCTTCTCGCCCAGTTCGTCGGAGACGTAGAGGCCGCCGTCCGGAGCGATTCCGGTGAGGATTGCTTGCTTGCTTGTTACGGAATTCGTTTCCGAGCGCGTGCTGTGATAGAACGACATGGTGCTCCTTGCGTCGAGGCGATGGTGGCCTTGCTGCCAGTAT
>CASFQX010000178.1 GCA_949296375.1 uncultured Olsenella sp. | reverse complement strand
GAAGTAGGCCTGGACGTACTTGTCGGTGTGGTCGCCGATGATCTTGATGGAGTTCTTGTTGGCGCCAACGGTGCCGTCGCCGCCGAGGCCCCAGAACTTGCACTCGATCGTGGACGGATCGGCCGTGTTGGGGGCGTCCGGGTCCATGGGGAGGGAGAGGTTGGTGACGTCGTCCACGATGCCGATGGTGAACTCGCGGGCGGGGGCGTCCTTCTCGAGCTCCTTGTAGACGGCGAAGGCGGCTGCGGGCGGCTCGTCCTTGGAGCCGAGGCCGTAACGGCCGCCGACGACGGTGACCTCGGACTTGCCTGCCTCGTAGAGGGCGGTGATGACGTCCTGGTAGAGGGGCTCGCCGATGGAGCCGGGCTCCTTGGTGCGGTCGAGCACGGCGATCTTCTTGACGGTCGCGGGCAGCGCGGCCACAAAGTCCTCGACGGACCACGGACGGTACAGGCGGACCTTCACGAGGCCGACCTTCTCGCCGTGGGCGTTGAGGTAGTCGATGACCTCCTCGAGGGTGTCGCAGAAGGAGCCCATGCAGACGACCACGCGGTCGGCGTCATCGGCGCCGTAGTAGTCGAAGAGGTGGTAGCTGGTGCCGAGCTTCTCGTTGATCTTGTCCATGTAGGACTGGACCACGGCGGGCAGCGCGTCGTAGGCCTTGTTGCAGGCCTCGCGGTGCTGGAAGAAGATGTCGCCGTTCTCGTGGGAGCCGCGCGCGTGCGGGTGCTCCGGGTTGAGGGCGTGGTCGCGGAACGCCTGGACGGCGTCCATGTCCAGCATCTCCTTGAGGTCGTCGAAGTCCCAGACCGCGACCTTCTGGATCTCGTGCGAGGTGCGGAAGCCGTCGAAGAAGTTCAGGAACGGCACCTTGCCCTCGATGGCCGCGAGGTGGGCCACCGGCGCGAGGTCCATGACCTCCTGGACGTTGCCCTCGGCGAGCATGGCAAAGCCGGTCTGACGGCAGGCCATGACGTCGGAGTGATCGCCAAAGATGTTGAGGGCGTGGGAGGCCACGGTACGAGCGGACACGTGGAAGACGCCCGGAAGGCCCTCGCCGGCGATCTTGTACATGTTGGGGATCATGAGGAGCAGGCCCTGCGACGCCGTGTAGGTGGTCGTGAGGGCGCCGGCGCCGAGCGAGCCGTGGACGGTGCCCGCGGCGCCCGCCTCGGACTCCATCTCAACGACCTTGACCGGGGTGCCAAAGACGTTCTTCATGCCCTGAGCGGCCCACTGGTCGACGTGGTCGGCCATGGGGCTGGACGGGGTGATCGGGTAGATGCCCGCCACCTCGGTGAACGCATACGAGACGTACGATGCCGCCTCGTTGCCGTCCATGGACTTAAACTTACGCGCCATATCCTCTCCTTCGTACAGGTCTTCCTGGGCACCCCCATGGCCCCAGGCAGCTCTCACGCACAAGGCGCATGACTAAACGCGGGCTTGGCCCACGCACTTAACAGTCTACTCCGCTTGCGTGGGGTTTATTCATGTCTTCGCGTCAATTTCGCCGAGCGCGAGGTTTTTCTCACGCACCGGAGAGAGCGGGTGACATACGCACGAAACGAGCCGGCTCGGCAGCGGTCCGACGCTGATCGGACGAAGACCCTAGCTCCGCTTAGCGGCGTCGAGCAGCTTGGCGTAACCGTCTGCGAGACGGCTCGCACGGGGACCCTCAAGACCTGCAGCAGACACGATGCCGTGCTCGTCGGAGGCGAGGAAGAGCTCGTCGCAGGAAGTGGGCCCGAGGTCCTTCTCGCCGTCCAGAACGCTCGCGGCAAGGAGCGGGTCGTGGCTCACGGGGACTCCCAAGGTCTTGGCAAGGTCTGTGACGAGGCTGTCGATGCCGGAGGGGCGCCAGCCTGCCTCGGCGCCGCAGACGAGCGCGCCGGCACGCACGGCCCAGAGCGTCTCGGGGGCAACGCCGGTCGCTCGAGCCTCGTGTGCCGCGGCGACGGCTCGGGCGGCGAGGCCCGCGGCGGAGGCGCTGGCGAGAGAGTCGTAGGGGCCCACGCTCATGGCCGCGCGGCCCTCTTTGTCCATGACGAGCATGAGCACGCCGTTGGGATGGGGGGCTGAGCCGTCCGCGAGGGTCCACTCGATGTGCTGCTTTGCCCAGGCAACGAGCTGCGTTGAGACGGGGATGCCGTTGACGCGGCGGGCGCCGAGCGAGCGCAGGTGGCGGTTCTCCAGCGGAAGCGCGCGGTTGGCCAGGCGCCAGCGACACACGAGCGCGGGCACGCCGAGCTCAAAGCCGGCGAATGACGGCGCGTCGTTCTTCTCGTCTTGCATGATGCCTCCCTGGTGGTCGTCCGGCAACGCGCCCCGGCGGGCGCAGGGCCGGCCGGGGCGCGAATACTGGCGATAAGAGCGCGCGCTAGTGGCGGAAGTGGCGGTTGCCGGTGAAGACCATCGCGATGCCGTGCTCGTTGCAGGCCTCGATGGACTCGTCGTCGCGCTTGGAGCCGCCGGGCTGGATGATGCAGGTCACGCCGTGCTCGGCAAGCACGTCCACGTTGTCGCGGAACGGGAAGAAGGCGTCGGACGCGCAGGCGTAGCCGCCCTTCTCCACGCCCATGCGCTCGCAGGCCTCGTCGGCGCGCTCGCAGGCGAGCAGCGCGGAGTCAACGCGGTTGGGCTGGCCCGGGCCCATGCCGATGCCGGCCTTGCCCTTGGAGACCAGGATCGCGTTGGACTTCACGCCCTTGCAGACGCGCCAGGCAAACATGAGCTCGTCCATCTCCTCCGGAGTGGGCTTGCGCTCCGTGGGGCAGGTGAAGGTCTCGGGGTCCTCGGAGACGGAGTCGACGTTCTGCAGCAGCACGCCGCCGTCGATGGAGCGCAGCTCGTACTCGGCGTGGCCGCCCACGCCGCCGGTGGCCAGCACGCGCAGGTTGGGGCGCTTGGCCATGCGCTCGGCGGCCTCGGGGGTGTAGCTCGGGGCGATGATGACCTCGACGAACTGGCCGTTCTCGTCAAAGGCGTGCTCCACCAGCTCGAAGGGCACCTCGCGGTTGCAGGCGATGATGCCGCCGAAGGCGCTCTTGGGGTCGCACGCGAAGGCGCGGTCGTAGGCGGTGGTGACGTCGTCGGCCACAGCGGAGCCGCAGGGGTTCTGGTGCTTGAGGATCACGCAGGCCGGACCGTCGAACTCGCGAACGAGGTTCCAGGCGGCGTCCGCGTCCAGGTAGTTGTTGTAGGAGAGCGGCTTGCCCTGGAGCTGCTCGGCACCCACGAGCGGGTACTCGGAGGAGCCCAGCTCGGCGAAGTCGTCCGCAAAGCGGTAGACGGCGGCCGTCTGCTGGGGGTTCTCGCCGTAGCGCAGGTCGTCGACCTTCTCCAGGTAGACGCCCAGCTCGTCCGGGGTGGCGGGGGCGTCCGCGGCGTCCTCGAGCTCCTCGGGGAAGTCCTCGTCGTAGCGGTCCGCCAGCCAGTTGGCGATGGCGGCGTCGTAGCAGGCCGTGGTCTCATAGACCTTGAGCTGCAAGTAGCGGCGCAGCTCGAGCGTGGTGCAGCCGCCCAGGGCACGCATGGTGTCCAGGACCTCGTCGTAGTCGTCGGGGTCGGAGACCACAGTCACGGAGTCGGCGTTCTTGGCCGCGGAGCGCAGCATGGAGGGACCGCCGATGTCGATGTGCTCGATGGCGGCGTCGAAGGTGACCTCGGGGTTGGCCACGGTCTTCTCGAACTCGTAGAGGTTCACGACCACGAGGTCGATCATGCCGATGCCGTGCTCGGCGGCCTCGGCCATGTGGGCCTCGTTGTCACGGCGAGCAAGCAGGCCGCCGTGCACCTTGGGGTGCAGCGTCTTCACGCGGCCGTCCATCATCTCCGGGAAGCCCGTGTACTTCTCGATGGGAACGACGTGAACGCCGGCCTCCTCGAGCACGCGCGCGGTGCCGCCGGTGGAGATCACCTCGACGCCGAACTCGTCCTCGAGCGCCTTGACGAAGGCGACGACGCCCGTCTTGTCCGTGACGGAGACGAGCGCTCGCTTGATGGGAGTGTCTGCCAT
>CASFQX010000177.1 GCA_949296375.1 uncultured Olsenella sp. | reverse complement strand
GTCGGGCTCGTCCTGCTCAAATTGGGCAACGAGGGCAACGTCGGTCTCAACGACAAAGGTGTAAGAAGCCTCCGTGCTCACCTGCTCGCCGTCCACGAGCCACGCAACAAAGTGGTGGCCCTCGGCGGCCGTTGCCGTCACGGTGACACTGGTGCCCTGCTCATAGGTCCCGCCACCGTCAACCGTACCCTGACCTTCGGCGCTCACAGACACGGTGAAGGTGGGAAGCGGCGCGGCGGGCGTGAACACCGTGGTGCCCTCGCTCACCTCGGAGGCCTCATGCGTGTCGAGCTCCTGGAAGCGCGCGATCACCGTGTACTCGGTCTCGGGCTCGAGGCCGGAGAACGTGGTCTCGGTCTGCCAGGTCTTGCCGCCGTCGATGCTGTACTCGGCCTTGGCGCCCGCAGGGCTGTCCGCCAGCGCCTCGACCTCGATCGTGGTGTGGGACGTCGCGGTGCCCACAGGCGCGGCGGGCGCGTCCTGCGTGGCCTTGGCAACGGTCACGGCATCGGAGGTCACGCTGCCGGTGTGGTTGGCGTCGGATGCGGTGGCAACAACGGCGATCTGGGCGCCCACGTCCTCCTTGGCGAGGGTGTAGGTGCTCCCGGTGGCGCCGTCGATGACCTGGCCGTCACGCGTCCACGTGTAGCTGACCTGCTCGCCGGAAGTGGGCTCATAGGTCGCCGTGAGGGTCTCGCCAAAGGCGGGCGTGCCGGAGAGGCTGAGCTTGCCGGCTATGTCAGCGGCATTGATCGTGCCCGTAAGGTCGGTCGGAGCGGAGACCGTGTACCACGCGGCGTCGTCTCCGGAGAGTGCGAGCGTTAGCGTCACGTCCTGCTCGCCGGCGTCGGAAGACGCGTAGGCCCCCGTCGCGGAGACGGTCACGTCGTCGTCCTCAAGCGCGCCGAGAAGCTCCACCGCAAGACCGTCGACCTCGTCGGAGCCATCCCACGTCTTGTCCAGGCTGCTCGTCACCTCAACCGTGAGGGCCTTTGCAGAGAGCGTGGTCTCAACGGTTCCCGTGGCAGCCTCGTACCCAGTGCTCTCAAAGGTCACGGTGAGCGTCTGCTCTCCAAGCGCGACGCCCTTATCGGCAGTGTTGTAGCTAAGCGAGAAGGACCCGTCCGCCTGCGGCTCGCTCACAGTTGCGAGGACCGTGTCACCAAGCTTGAGCGTGGCCGTGCCGGAGGCGACGACGTCGTCGCCGGACTTGGGCGTGAAGGTGACCGTGAGGGTCTCTCCATACGTGAGGGAGTCGGATGCGGTGAGGTCGGCCAGCTCGACGGGCTTGGGCTCGGGCTCGGGCGCGTCGGCGAGCTGCCAGGTGCCGGCCATCGTGGAGCCGTCCCAGCTGGTGGCAAGCTCCTCGCCGGTGTAGCCAGGACGGACAGGGCTGCCAGAGTCGTCGAGCTTGTACCAGAGGCAGCCCTCGGCGTCGGGCAGGCTCGTCTGGCTCGGACTTCTACCAAAGCTGAAGCCCGTGCCCAGCGTCACCTTGGTGATGCCGGACTCGTTGAACATCCACTTCATGTTCACGGCGTCAGTCGTGGTCCAGCTGGAGAGGTCGAGCTCGGTGAGGTCGCGGCATCTCTGGAACACACTCGTCATGCTCTTCATTCCGCTCGTGTCCCACTTGGACACGTCGACGCTCTCAAGGTTGCTGCACCCAAGGAACAGGTTCGAAGCATCGGTCGTGCTCGCCGTTACCAGACCAGAGAGATTGGCGGTCTTGAGTTCCAGACAACTCCCAAACATACTCTCAATCGTCTCGAGCTTCGGAGCCTTGAGCGCAGAGAGATCGATGCTTGCAAGCCGAGTTCCATAGAAGAGGTAGCTCATGTCCGTGAGGTTGGAACTGTCAACGTTCTCCCAGCCCTCGATGCTCTTCAGGCGATTGACGCTATCAAACCACTTTCGCATGCTGACGGGAGCGATCTTGTTGTTCTGGTCCTCAGGCTCAGCGAAGATGACCTTCTCGATGGAATCCTTGGCAGAGTAGAAGGGAGTCTGGCTGAACCAGTCCGCGGTCTCGTTGATGCCAAAGACCTGGCTCACCGTCTTGCCGTTGTAGGTCTCGCCCACCTCGGGCTTGTCGCTCGCCTTGTAGATGGTGAGGGTCTTGTCCGCCTCGCAGTAGACGGCAAAGGCTTCGGGGCCGGACTCGGCAATGGGCTCGGAGAGAACCCAGGTGCCGCACATCGTGTCGCCGTCCCACGCCTCGGCGAGATCCTCGCCCGTGTAGCCGGTGCCAGTGGGGTCGCCGTTCTCGTCCGTCAGGTACCAGAGCTTGCCCGCAACGTCGGGCAGGCTGACGCCGTAACCGGCAACAAAGTCGAACCTGTCGCCAAGCGTGACCTTCTTGAGGCTCGTGACGCCGCTGAACATCCAGTTGGCGTTGTTCTCGGTGATCCCGCTCGTGTTCCAGCTGAGGAGGTTGAGCTCGGTGAGGGCGGAGCAGTTGTTGAACATGTAGGTGATGGTGGTGACGCCCGAGCGGACGAGCCCGGTGAGGTCCGCGGACTCGAGGCTCGTGCAGCCGCTGAAGAGCCAGCTCAGGTCGGTTGCCTTGGTGAGCCTGAGGTCGGAGAGGTCAATCGACGAGAGCGCGTAGCAGTGCTCGAAGGCCCTACTCATGCTCTGGATGTTGGACCCGTCGACGTTCTCCCAGCCCGTGATGGACTTCGCATTCTCAAAGCCGCTAAACCAGTTGCTCATGCTCGCCGGGGCGATCTTGTCGTCGGCGTACTCCGGCGCCGCAAAGACAACGGACTCGTACTCGCGCGCGTAGCCGGAGAACGGGGAGGTGCTGTAGTTCGTCTTCGTCTCGTCGATCGTGAAGACGTAGCTCACCGTCTTGCCGTGATAGGTGTCGCCCACCTCGGGCTTGTCGCTCGCCTTATAGATGGTGAGGGACTTATCACTGGAGTCGTAGATCGCGAAGGCCTCGAGCACGACGGGCTCGGCGATGGGCTCGGAGAGAACCCAGGTGCCGCACATCGCGTCGCCGTCCCACTCGGTGGCGAGCTCGTCGCCGGTGTAGCCCGTGCCAGCGGGGTTGCCCTCGGCGTCCGCCTTGTACCAGAGCTTGCCCTCGACGGAGGGCAGGGCGCCGCGGTCATCCGCGAAGGACCAGTCCGCACCCAGCGTCACCTTGGAGAGGGCGGAGCATCCCGTGAACATCGCGCTCATGATGGGCTTCTCGGCAATGCCGATGCCGGAGAGGTCAAGCGTGGCGAGGGCGCTGCAGCCGCAGAACATGCCGTCGGTATCCTTGAGCGCCGTAGCACCGAGGCTCGAGAGGTCAAGGCTCGTCAGGGCGCCGCAGCGATAGAACATGTTCGACGCGCTGGTGAGTGCGGGAGCAACCCAGCTGGAGGCGTTGACCGTCGTGAGGGCGGCACACCCGTTGAACATGTTCTTTGCGTTGGTGAGAGAGGCCATGTCCTCATCCGGCAACGTGATCGTGGTGAGCGCGGAGCAGCCGCTGAACATGTAGTTCGCAAATTTGACGGAGCTGAGATCCCACGGGGTGAGGTCGAAGGTGACGATCGAGGAGCAGCCGCGGAACATGCTGGACATGCTCGTCACCGAGGAGGTGTCCCAACCCGTGGTCTTGGGCGCCTGCAGGGCGGTGCACTCCTGGAACATGGAGGACATGTCAGTGACGTTGGAGACGTCCCAGCTGGAGAGGTCCGGTCCGGTGGCGCTGCTCAAGCCCTTGCAGCCGTAGAACATGTTGCTCATGTCGGTGACCGCGGATGTGTTGAGGTTGGGGGCGTCGAGGCCCTTGCTGAGGTTGCACCGGTAGAACATGTAGCTCATGTCCGTGACCTGCGAGGTGTCAGCGTTGGCCCAGCCGTCCACCTGCTCGAGGGTAGTGAAGTTGTAGAACCAGCGATTCATGCTCTTGGGCGTGAGCTTGTTGTCAGCACTCTCGGGCGCCGCGATGATGACCTTGGTCACCTGGTCCTTGACGTCCGCAAACGGGCTCGCACTGAAATGGGTGGCCTGTTCGTCGATGTCAAAGACGCGCGTGGCCGCCTTGTTGTTGTAGACGCCGCCCTCGGTGGGCTTGTTGCTCGCCTTGTAGAGCGTGAGCGTGTTGTCAGTGCTGGAGTAGACGGCAAAGGCCTCGAGCTCCGCGGCGGGAGCGTTGCCGAGGACCCAGGTGCCGGCCATCGTGGCGCCGTCCCATGCGGCGGCGAGCTCGTCGGGCGTGTAGCCGTCGCCCGTGGGGTTTCCGTCCGCGTCCGCCTTGAACCAGAGCTTGCCGGCGGCCTCGGGAAGCAGCGAGCGGGTATCCCCGAACGACCAGCCCGCGCCCAGCGTTACCTTGGAGAGTGCTGCGCACTGATCGAACGTGTAGCCGTACTTTCCGTTGGCGCCGATGCCGCTCAGGTCAAGAGTGGCAAGAGACGTGCATCCGAGGAACGTCGAGGAGGTATCAGTCACCTTGGAGGCGCCCCAGCTGGAGAGGTCCAGCTCGGTGAGGGCGGAGCACTGGTTAAACGTACTCTGCAGGTTGCTAATCTTCGGGGCGCTCCAGTCCTCAAAGTTGAGCGAGGTGAGCGCGGCGTCCTGGAAGAACGCCTGGTTGAGGTTCGTGAGATCGGGGGTGTTCCACCCTGAGAAGTCGAGCGACGTCAGCGCCGTGCACTGATAGAACATCTGCTTCATCGTCGTGACAGACGAGGGATTCCAGTTCGAGAAGTTCGGTGCGCTCAGAGCTGTGCAGTTATTGAACATATAGCTCATGTCCGTGACCTTTGAGACGTCCCAGTGCGAGAAGTCTGGCGTCTTAAGTCCCTTGTTGTAGCTGAACATGTTGCTCATGTTGGTGACCGAGGAAGTGTTCAGCTCGGGCGCCGAAAGACCGCCACTCAGGTTGGTGAAACTGAACATGTAGCTCATGTTGGTGACACGTGAGGTGTCGGCATACTCCCATCCGTCAACCTCGATGAGGTTCGTGAAGTCTTCGAACCAGTGGTCCATGCTCACAGGAGAAATCTTGTTGTCGCCGCAATCGGCAACTTCGACGTTCTTCACCACGTTGGCGACATCCGCAAATGGGCTCTCGCCGAAATAGGTGTCACTCTCGTCGATGGTGAACACATTCGTCACCACATGGCCTTCGTAGGTGTCCCCGACCGAGGGCACCTCCTCCGCCTTGTAGAGCGTGAGCGTGGTGTTATCTGCCGTATAGACGGCAAAGGCCTGGGGTCCGTCTTGGGCAAGCGCCTGACTCACGGGTCCGACAACGAGCGCGAACGCAACCACGAGCAGAGCAACCGCGGGTGCGAGGCGACGCCACTTTAACAGATGGGCTAACGGGGAAGCTTTCATGGCCAGTCCCTTCTCGACCACGGAGGCCCCGCCCACGCACCGCGCACGCCCACAGCTCGGGGGAATTCGGGACCGTCCGACTTAAGACTCACTGAATTACGTTACTCCTCATGAGATGCAGGATTTGGGAGCGCTTCGCCCAGCGGGCAGCTTTATCGGTTCTCGGCAGCGTTTGAGCACAAGGTTGAGTGCCCGCTGGTCGTACTTGTCCATGACGCGCCACGTCGCGCGTCCGAGATTTCGCACTTCTCGGCAATTCGACGTTTTGGCGTCTCAGAATCGCCGCTTCTCGGCAGACCAGCCGTGCGGGGCGCCGCTTTTCGCGTCTTCCGGGGCGAGAAGGACGATGCGCTCGCAAGCGCCAACTGGGAAAACGCTCCTTCCTTGAGGCGGGCGACGAGTCGAACGCCGCACCAGGCGCCGACATGAGCGGATTCTCGGACGCGCACCACCGCGTTTTGCCGACATGAGCGGATTCCCGGACGCATGAAGCGCTCGGACTCGCAACGCATCAACCCGCGCAGAACAAAGCGCTACAACTCGTACTTGGCAACGACGCGCCGGATCGCACGACCCCACGGCAGCCAGATCGCAGCGAGAAACGCGACAGTGGCAGCACCGTGCGTCACGTCGAGCGGCAGCGACGCCGCGCATGCGAGCGCCGCCGCCTGCCAGGTGAGCGGCTGGACGTAGCCGAGGACGTGGTAGCCGTTCAGAATGAGGCCGTACACCAGGCCGGACGCAAAACCCCAGCCATAGAGCACGGCGCCGCGCGAGAGCAGGCCCTTCTCGCCCAGCACGCCGCCAACGTAGCCAACGAGCCCCCACGCGTACATCTGCCAGGGCGTCCACGGTCCCTGTCCGAAGAAGAAGTTGGAGACGAGCGCCGCCACGGCGCCCACGGCAAAGCCGCTGCGCCGCCCGAGCGCGGCACCCGCCACGATGGCAACGGCCGAGACGGGCTTGACGTCGGGAATCGGCGAGAAGAGCACGCGCCCCGCCGCCGCGACCGCCGCGAGCACCGCCGTGGGCATGAGCTGGCGCAGCGCCGGCCTCGACGCCTCAAAGCTCGCGAGCATGAGCCCCACGGCCAGAAGCGCCACGGCAAGCGTGAGGCCAGCGGTTGCCGGCACCCCCGCAAGCGCGAGCGCGACCATGGCGGTCGGCACCGCTAGCAGGGCCGGAACCTCCAGTGCGGCGAGCGCCCGGGCCCGCGGTGTTTGTCTCTCCCCCATCATGGGTACCAGTTTGCCATAGGCCCGCGACCGAGGAGGCACCATGCTGTACATCGGCAACTTCAGCTACAACGACGACACCGACAGCAAGGACAACTACTGCCTCATGCCCATCGTCGTGGAGGCGGAGAACGCCGACGAGGCGATGGAGAAGTTCGCGGCGCACCTCCACGAGGTCCGCAAGACGTCCGACCTTCTCGACGGGGCGCACGAGATCTACCTCGACTCCCTGACCGAGCTCGAGGGCGTTCCC
>CASFQX010000176.1 GCA_949296375.1 uncultured Olsenella sp. | reverse complement strand
GTCGTCGGACTTGACGGTGAGAATCTCCTGGAGGACGTTGGCCGCGCCGTAGGCGTAGAGGGCCCACACCTCCATCTCGCCGAAGCGCTGGCCGCCGAACTGGGCCTTGCCGCCGAGCGGCTGCTGGGTGACGAGGCTGTACGGGCCGGTCGAACGCGCGTGGATCTTGTCGTCGACCATGTGGCCGAGCTTCAGGATGTAGCTCGTGCCCACGGTGATGGGGCTCTTGAAGGCCTCGCCGGTGCGGCCGTCATAGAGCGTGGTCTTGCCGAGGTTGTTGAGCTGCGGGACAAAGTCCTCGCGCATGTGCTCGCCGTACTCGATCTTGGCCTTGTTCATGAGATTGATGTTGGTGCGGCGCAGGACCTCGGCGACCTCCTCGTCCGTGGCGCCGTCAAAAACGGGCGTGGCCACGGGGATGGGGCCGGGCACGTAGCGCTCGGAGTTCTCGGACTCGTCGTCCCAGCCGTGGGAGGCGCCCCAGCCGAGGTGGCACTCCAGGAGCTGGCCGACGTTCATACGAGAGGGGACGCCCAGCGGGTCGAGAAGGACGTCAACGGGCGTGCCGTCGGCCATGTAGGGCATGTCCTCGACGGGCAGGACGTTACAGACGACGCCCTTGTTACCGTGACGACCGGCGATCTTGTCGCCCTGCTGAATCTTGCGGCGCTGCGCGACGAAGACGCGGACGAGCTCGTTGACTCCCGGAGGGAGGTCGTCGCCGGCCTCGCGAGAGAAGCGGACGACATCGACGACGCGGCCGTAGGCGCCGTGCGGCATCTTGAGGGAGGTGTCGCGCACGTCGTGGGCCTTGGCGCCGAAGATGGCGCGAAGCAGGCGCTCCTCGGCCGTGAGGGCCGTCTCGCCCTTGGGCGTGACCTTGCCGACGAGGATGTCGCCGGGGCCGACCTCGGCGCCGATGCGGATGATGCCGTCATCGTCGAGGTTGGCGAGCATGTCCTCGGAGAGGTTGGGGATCTCGCGGGTGATCTCCTCCGAGCCGAGCTTGGTGTCGCGGGCGTCGATCTCGTGGCGGGAGATGCTCACCGAGGTGAGGAGGTCCTCCTGGACCACGCGCTCGGAGACGATGATGCCGTCCTCGTAGTTGAAGCCCTCCCACGGCATGTAGGCCACGGTGAGGTTGGCGCCCAGGGCGAGCTCGCAGTGGTCGATGGAGGTGCCGTCAGCGAGCGGCTGGCCGGCCTCGACCTTCTCGCCAGCAGAGACGATGGGGCGGTGGTTGATGCAGGTGGACTGGTTGGAGCGCTCGTACTTGGGGAGGTCGTAGCGCTCGGAGCCGTACTCGTCGGAGTAGACGACCACGTGCGCGGCGTCCACCTCAGAGACCACGCCGGCATGAGCGGCGCGGATGAGCTCGCCGGAGTCGAGCGCGGCGCGCTCCTCCATGCCGGTGCCCACGAACGGCGCGTGCGCCTTGATCAGGGGCACGGCCTGACGCTGCATGTTGGCGCCCATGAGGGTACGCTTGGCGTCGTCGTGCTCGAGGAACGGGATGAGGTTGGCGGCCACGGAGAGCAGCTGGCGCGGGGAGACGTCCATGTAGTCAACGTCCTCAACGGCAACCTGGGCGGGAGCACCGAAGGAGCCGTCGAAGTCGCGGGTGCGGGCGATGATGCGCTCGGGCGTGGTGATGTTGCCCTTGGAGTCGACCTCCACGAACTCGCCGGTCTTGGGGTCAAACGGCGTGTTGGCGGGGGCGATGTTGTGGGACTCCTCCTCGTCGGCGGTCATCCAGTCAATCTGGTCGGTGACCTTGCCGTCAACCACGCGGCGGTACGGGGCCTCGATGAAGCCGTACTCGTTCACGCGGGCGTAGAGGGCGAGAGAGCCGATGAGGCCGATGTTGGGACCCTCGGGGGTCTCGATCGGGCACATGCGGGAGTAGTGCGAGTTGTGGACGTCGCGGACGGCCGTGGGCACGTTGGTACGACGGCTGGAGCCGGACTTGTGGCCGGCGAGGCCACCCGGGCCGAGGGCCGAGAGACGACGCTTGTGCGTGAGGCCGGAGAGCGGGTTGGCCTGGTCCATGAACTGCGAGAGCTGCGAGGAGCCAAAGAACTCCTTGATGGCCGCCACGATCGGGCGGATGTTGATCAGGCTCTGCGGAGTGATGTCGTCGGCGTCCTGGGAGGCCATGCGCTCGCGCACGACACGCTCCATGCGGCTCATGCCGATGCGGAACTGGTTCTGGACGAGCTCGCCAACGGTGCGCACGCGACGGTTGCCAAAGTGGTCGATGTCGTCGGTGTGCTTGGACTCGTCACCCTCGTGGAGGGCGAGGAGGTAGCGGATGGCCTCGACGATGTCCTCGTGGGTGAGCACGCGGCTCGCCTCCTCGGAGGAGAGGCCGAGCTTCTTGTTGACCTTGTAGCGACCAACGCGCGCGAGGTCGTAGCGCTGGGCGTTGAAGTAGAGACCGTCGAGCAGCAGGCGGCCGGCATCCGGGGTGGCGGGCTCGCCGGGGCGCTGGCGCTGGTAGATCTCGCGCAGCGCGGCCTCGCGGGTGGTGGAGGCGTCGCGCTCGAGGGTGTTGCGCACGACGTCGGAGTCGCCGAGAAGGGCGTAGATCTCGTCGTCGGTCTCGGCGATGCCGAGGGCGCGCAGGAAGACCATCGCGGACTGGCGACGCTTGCGGTCGATGGAGACCACGAGGTGGCCGCGCTTGTCGACCTCAAACTCGAGCCAAGCGCCGCGCGCGGGGATGAACTGGGCCTTGTGGACCAGCACGCCGCTGTCGGTCTCCTCGGAGAAGTAGACGCCCGGGGAGCGGACGAGCTGGGAGACGACGATGCGCTCGGAGCCGTTGATGATGAACGTGCCGCAGTCGGTCATGAGCGGGAAGTCGCCCATGAAGACGAGCTGCTCCTTCATCTCGCCCGTCTCCTTGTTGACAAAGCGCACGTCAACGAAGAGAGGCGCCTGGTAGGAGATGTCCTTGGCGCGGCACTCGGCGATGGAGTGCGCCGGGTCGCCAAACTGGTGGTCGCCGAAGACGACCTCCATGGTGTGGGAGGAGTTCTCAATGGGAGAGAACTCCGCGAAGGACTCGGCAAGGCCCTCGCCCATGAAGCGCTCGAAGGACTCCTTCTGAACGTCGATCAGGTTGGGGAGCTCCATCGCGGGAGCAATCTTGCTAAAGGTCTTGCGTCCGGTCGTACCCTGTGGTTTGGTAAGAGCAGTCTTTGCGGTAGACACCAGGCTTTTCCTCCTTCTAAAAGGGTGGAAGGCGGCAATTGTCGCAACGTAATAATCTACCGAAATGCTC
>CASFQX010000175.1 GCA_949296375.1 uncultured Olsenella sp. | reverse complement strand
CATGACGACGTCAGAGAACATCTGGACGAAGCGACGGTAGGAGTCGTAGGCGAAGCGGGGGTTCTCGGTCTGCTTGATGAGGCCCTGGACGGAGTCATCGTTGAGGCCGAGGTTGAGGACGGTGTCCATCATGCCCGGCATGGAGAAGGGGGCGCCGGAGCGGACGGAAACGAGCAGCGGGTCCTCGGAGTCGCCGAGCTTCTTACCCATGCGCTCCTCGAGGTCCTTGCGGTACTCGTCGATCTCGTCGAGGACGCCCTCAGGCCAGACGTTACCCGCGCTGGAGTAGGCAACGCAGGTCTGGCAGGTGATGGTGAATCCAGGAGGGACGGGCAGGCCGATGTTGGCCATCTCGGCGAGGTTGGCTCCCTTGCCGCCCGTGATCCACTTGGCCTCGGCAACCGAGTCGCCAGCGACCTCGGTCACGTTGTTGCCGTTGGCGTCGAAGCCAAAGCGGTATACGTGCTTTTCTGCCATTTTTCTCCCTTGCTCTCTTTGTCCGAGCGCCCGCGGGCGCACTTACGACGAAGACGCACAAACGTCCTCATGAAATCCTAGCAGCGGATGAAAAAAACTCAAGTTGGAATTCGGGATTCGGGACCAAGGGAGAGGCAAACGGAAGGCGGGGCTCGCATGCTTAGGAAGTCGGGGTGGTTGGAGGTCCGTCGCCCTTGGGCGCTTAGCATTTTGGGCCATAAGAGACACGTCGCCCCTTGCCGCTTAGGAATTTGGGCGAAAAGAGGGTCCATGCGTGAGGGCGCGGGCAAAGGCCCAGTTGAGATTAAGCCGCGGGCCGCAATTTGCTCGGTTGGCCCCGCCAAAGGCTCTTCTCCCTCAAATCCTTAAGCAGAAACTCGACACGAGCCTCCAACCGCCAGGAATCCTAAGCGGTATGCCTGTCGAAGGCGCAAACGAAAAGCGGGGCCGAGAAGAACTCGGCCCCGCTGAGAGACGATTCGGATAAGCCTACTCGGAGACGGGCAGGTCGCTGTAGACGGCACCGATCTGGTGCGTGGGCTCCTCGCCGGTGAGCGTCGAGATGACGGTAACGGCAGGACCCAAGAGGTCGATTGAGGGGATGCCCCTGCGATCGAGCTCGCGACGAATCTCACGACGAAGGGTCCCGTTCGCAAAGGTGTGGAAGACTGCGCAGGGGCGCTCGGGGTCGTAGTGCTCGTCGAAGTACGCACGGACGGTGTCAACGTCCTTTACGTTGGAGAGGCGCTCGATGTCGACGGAGGCGTCGCCAAACTGGGCGGCAGCAGCCATGACGACGGTGTTCGCCGTCTCGCCACGCGCGTCAGACAGAACGTAGATGAGAGGGACGACCTGTCCGAAGATGTCGTCATCAAGGTCGAGTTTTGCCATCGAGCGTCCTCCTATCCCAATCGGCCAAGCGAGCGATTGCCCTCAGAGCCAGACTATACTACTTCTTCCTCGAGAGGGCCCCGATGTCGGCAACGCCGGCGAACACCTCCACGAAGCGGTTGAGAAGCCTCAGACGGTTCTCCCTTACCGCAGTATCCTCGTCCATGACAAGTACGTCGTCGAAGAATCGGTCGATGGGCGCCCTGAGTTCGGCAAGGGCGGCCAGGGCGGCAGCGTAGTCGTCATTGGCAAGCGCCTCGGCAACGGAAACGGAGCCCTGCTCACAGGCACCGAGAAGGCTCCTCTCGGCATCGCCGAGAAGCTCTGCGGACACGTCAGACCCCAGCGAGGAGTCGCTCAGGTGAGCGGCACGGGCGTAAGCGGTGGCGAGGTCATCGAAGAGCTCGGGACTCTGGGAGCGAGCGTCCTCGAGGGCGTGGGCACGCGCCATGAACTCGATGGGGTCGATGACTCCGACGGCGGAGACGGCCTCGATCGTGTCGGGACGAAGGCCCTCGTCTCTGGCGATGGCAACGAGACGCGCCTGGAAGAACCTCACGACGGCCGAGGCAACCTCCTCGAGGTCGAACTCGAGGCCCTGCGCAAGATATGCGCCGAGCGAAAGGCCGATGAGCTGGCGAAGGTCGCAGCCCGGAAGCGTGCGGAGCATCGCGATGACGCCGATGGTGGCACGACGGACCGCATACGGGTCAGAGGAGCCGGTGGGCGGCTCATCGATGGCAAAGATGCCGCAGATGGTGTCGAGCTTGTCGGCGATTGCGACGCAGCGCCCGCAGACGCCAGAGGGAAGCTCGTCGCCGGCGAAGCGGGGGCGGTAGTGCTCGCGAATAGCAGCGCAGATCTCGTCGCTCTCCCCCGCCGCTGCGGCATAGTAGCCGCCCATCACACCCTGCTGGTTGGTGAACTCGACGACGGCCTGCGAGACGAGGTCGGCCTTGGCAAGGTGCGCGGCTCGTGCCGCGGACGAGACGCCAGCCTCGTCCTGACCGGCCTGCGTCGCCACAGCGGCAGCAAGGCCCTCCATGCGCTCGACCTTCTGGAGCATCGTCCCGAGACGCTCCTGGAAGGTGACGGAGCCCAGACGCTCGACGAACTCCTCCATCGGGCGCTTGAGATCCTCCTCGTAGAAGAACTTCGCGTCATCGAGGCGCGCGCGGACTACCTTCTCGTTTCCGGAGACCACGGTCTCGGAAACGACGGGGTCGGCATTGGAAACCACAACGAACTCGCGCGTGAGGTTGCCGCTGGCGTCGTAGATCGGGAAGTAACGCTGGTTGGAGAGCATCGACTCGCAGATGATCTCATGCGGGACCTCGAGGAAGGACTCGTCGAAGGTGCCCACGAGAACCGTGGGCCACTCGCAGAGGTTAACCACCTCGTCGAAGATGCGCTTGGGGGTGTCAACGCGCGCACCGCCACGCTCGGACTCGATGTTGGCGATTCCGGCGCGGATCGCCTCCGCGCGACGCTCGGCAGAGAGAACATAGGCGCGCTCGAGCACGTCCTCGTACTCCGCAGGAGAAGGAACCGCGTGCTCGCCGGGGGCGAGGACGCGATGTCCGCGCGTGACGTTGCCCGAGGTGACGTCGGCGTAGGAGACGGGCACGACATCGGTGCCGAGAAGCGCGCAGATCCAGCGGATCGGGCGCACGAAGGTGGCGTGCTCGGACCCCCAGCGCTGGCTGCGATAGTTGGGCCACTGGAGGTCGCCGATGACGTTCGCAGAGAGCTCGGAGAGGATCGGCGCCGCAGGCTTGGAGGGGACGTTCCTCTCGGCGAAGACGTACTCGTTGCCGTCAGTGTCGACGCGACGCACGAGCTCGGAGGAGTCTGCGCCGCACTTGCGAGCAAAGCCGAGGGCCGCCTTGGTGGGTGCCCCCGCCTCATCGAAGGCGATGGTGGCCTTGGGCCCGCGCTTCACCTCGTGAATCTCATCTGTGGCAACGGCAACGTCGGTGACGATCGCGGCGAGGCGGCGAGGGGTCGAGAGCACGCGGACGGCACCGTGGGAGAGGCCAGCGGCATCGAGCCCCTTCTCGACGAGTCCTCCCAGCTGCTGAGCAGCGTTCATCAGCGGCGCGGAGGGCATCTCCTCCGTGCCGATCTCAAGCAGGAAGTCACGAGTCTCGGCCATCTAGGCCACCTCCCCCTTCTTAGCGGCGGCATCCGTCTTGCAGGCAACCTCCGCGAGATAGGACTCACAGCAGAGTTTGGCGATCGTGCGGACGCGCAGGATGTAGTTGGCACGCTCGGTGGCGGAGATGGCCCCGCGGGCATCGAGCAGGTTAAAGGCATGGCTGCACTTCATGACGCAGTCATAGGCGGGAAGCGGGAGCTTCCTCTCGAGGCAGGAGTGGCATTCGGCCTCGTAGTCGTCGAACTTCTGACGCATCATCTCGACGTTGGCGACCTCGAAGTTGTACGTCGAGAACTCGAACTCGTTCTCATGGAAGACGTCGCCATAGGTCATGGGCGTTCCGTCGGGCAGGTAGGACCAGATCACGTCGTAGACGGAGTCTACCCCCTGGATGTACATGGCGATGCGCTCGAGACCGTAGGTGATCTCAACGGGAACGGGATCGCACTCGATGCCACCAACCTGCTGGAAGTAGGTGTACTGGGTGACCTCCATGCCATCCATCCAGACCTCCCAGCCAAGGCCCCAGGCGCCCAGAGTCGGGCTCTCCCAGTCATCCTCCACGAAGCGGACGTCGTGCTCGGCGGGATCGAGCCCGATGGCCTTGAGCGAGCCGAGGTAGAGGTCCTGGGAGTCCACGGGGCACGGCTTGAGGATGACCTGGAACTGGTAGTAATGCTGCATGCGGTTGGGGTTCTCGCCGTAGCGGCCGTCAGCGGGGCGGCGGCACGGCTGCGGGTAGCAGGTCCTCCAGGGGTTGGGACCAAGGGAGCGCAACGTCGTTGCCGTGTGGAAGGTACCCGCCCCCACCTCGGAGTCGTAGGGCTGCATGACGGTGCACCCCTGGGCAGCCCAGTAGCGCTCGAGCTCGAGGATCATGTCCTGGAAGGTCAGTGGCGTCTTGCTCATAGTGTTCCCTCTCTTCTCCTCCCAGCCTAGAGAAGGCCGAAGTCGGAAAGCGGCCAGTAGGTAAGGACCGCCCTCGATGTTACGTCATCTACGCTCACGGGGCCAAAGTAACGCGAGTCCTTCGAGTTGGTGCGATTGTCACCCATGACCCAGATGAATCCCTGGGGGATCGTGTAGGGATAGGTGATTCCGTCGGACCCACCAAGATCGGAGAGGCTCTCGGTCTTTGCCTGAGCGCCCTTGTCGTCGCGTCTGACATAGGGCTCGTCGAGACGCTCGCCGTCAACGTAGACGTAACCGTCCACGAGGTCGACCGTCTGACCGCCCGTCGCGATTACACGCTTCACGAGCGTCTCGTCCTCGTCGAGGGGGCTCGCAAAGGTGACGATGTCCCCCGCGCTCGGACCTCCAAAGAAGAGCGTGAGCCGCTCGCCGAGAATCAGGTCACCCTCCTGGATGGTGTTGCGCATGGAGCCAGACGGCACATAGTAGGCGCCGATGACAAAGACGCGCAGAACGACCGCCAGGAGCACGCCCGCGGCCACCGTTCCCACGAGCCATGAGCCGCACCCTCGGCGCGGCTCGGGCTCGACGTCTTCCCTGAAATGCTTTGCCATGTCTAGTCGCTCAACTCCCTACGCACGATCGACTGTGCGAAAGTCATCTCCTCAGGGTCGAGCCGGGCTCCGTCGAGAAGGTCGGGACGCCAACGAGCGGTCCTCTCGATGGCATTTCTCCTCCTCCAGGCGTCAACCCGGCCATGGTCCCCGGAGAGGAGCACCTCGGGGACCTCCATTCCACGATACTCCGACGGCCTCGTATACTGCGCGTACTCGAGAAGCCCCGAGTCGAGCGAGAAGGACTCGTCCACCGACGAGGCATCGTCCCCGAGCGCGCCAGGAAGCAGGCGCACAACGGAATCGATGAGCACAAGGGCGGCGAGCTCGCCTCCGGTAAGCACGTAGTCTCCTATCGAGAACACGTCGTCGGCAAGCGTGTAGACGCGTTCATCGATTCCCTCGTAGCGGCCGCAGACGCAGAGGACCCTCTCCATTGTGGCAAGGCGTTCGGCGTGACGCTGGTCAAAGCGAGCCCCACACGGCGAGAAGAACACGACGTGAGGCTTCGGGCCCCGTGCACAGATGTCGTCGAGAGCCTCGAAGATCGGGGCAGGCTTCATGAGCATCCCGGGCCCGCCTCCAAAGGGGGCGTCATCGACGGTCCGATGGCGGTCATGGGTCCAATCCCTCAGGTCATATGCCGAGAACTCAAAGACGCCAGACCTCTGGGCCCTACCCATGATGGAGGCGTCGAGATAGGGCGAGAAGACCTCGGGGATGACGGACAGGGCCTCAAGAATCATCGGCTGCCCCCTCCCAGGTCAGACCGTCAGGGACGTTGATGCAGATACGCCCCTCCTCGGGGACCTCGCTAACCACGTCATCGATGACAGGGATGAGAAGCTCTCCCAGCTCGCAGCGAAGAACCCACACGTCATTGGCGGGTCCGCACATGACCTCGGCAATCCTCGAGACCACGCCCGACGATGAGTCGATGACCTCGCGCCCAACAAGCCTCTCGCGGTCAAAGATGGAGAGGTCCTCGGGAAGGTCGGACACGTTGGCAAGGAGATAGGAGCCGACAAGCTCCTCAGCCTCCCCCATCGTAGAGACGCCAGACAGACCAACGAGCGAGCCCGATCGGTCGTCCGTCACGCAAGAGGTGACGCGATGCCAGCGAGAGCCCCTCAGACGCGGGGGGACGATCGCCACCTCGAGCCCCTCAGAGACAAGAGAAGGAAGGCCGTGAGCGGGAACCGTCACGACCTCCCCATTTCTTCCGTGGGTCTTAACCACACGTGCTATGCACCGGTATCGGGCCTGCATGAAAGCCTATCCCACGACCTCGACCTCAACGGCAGTTCCAACGCGCTGACCAAGTGCCCGCGCGAGCGTCCGTATGGCCTTGATCGTGCGACCCTTGCGACCGATCACTCGGCCGGCGTCCTCCTCGGAGCAACTCACCTCGATGAGTGCCCCCTCCTCGCCGTCGGTAACGTCGAGGGAAACAGAGTCCTCATCATCGACCAAGCCGCAGACGATGTACTCAACGAGGTCGGCAACGCGGTCGGAGGGAAGCTCCTGGACGGCGTCAGATGCGAGGGATCCTTCGATGGTCCCCATTCAAGGCACCTACTCGGCGTCCGACTCGGCCTCGGCGGCAGCAGCGGCAGCCTTGGCAGCGGCCTTCTTGGAGATCTTGGCCTTCTTCTCGACGGCGGGCTGGCCATCGCGAGCGATGTCGATGAGGTGAGAGGCGGCGTTGGTGGGCTGAGCACCCTTGGCGATCCACTCGTCAACCTTCTCGAGGTTGATGTCGATCGTCTTGGGGTTGGTCAGCGGGTTGTAGCGGCCGACCTCCTCGATGTAGCGACCGTCACGGGGCATGCGGCCGTCAGCGACGACGACGCGGTAGTACGGACGCTTCTTGGCACCGTGACGGGCCAGGCGAATCTTGACTGCCAATGAACACTCCTCCATACGTGCGGTGCGCGTGGTTGATTGGGTTGGCCGCACCGCTTAGCCACAAAACGACTTATCATCTTACGACTCTTTGGCGCACAAACAAGGTGCAGATTTTGTGAACGGACCTTAATTCGACCCTCTACCTTGGTTGGGGTTCAGAGAGTTTTCAGCCCCTCTGGGTAGGATACCCCACGTGACGCGTGGCGAGAAGGTCGCGACGCACCCCCAGAAGAAGGGCGGTTCCATGAACATCCTTGTCGTCGAAGACGAAAGAAACCTTGCGGATGCCATTGTGAGAATCCTGAGTGACGCTTCTTACAACGCGGAGGCGGTATACGACGGCCGAGCGGGTCTCCGAGCGGCCCTCGCGGGAACCTACGATGCCGTGGTCCTCGACATCATGCTCCCCGGCATGGACGGTCGCGACGTGGTCCGTGAGATGCGCCGCCACAACGTCTCCATCCCCGTGCTGCTGCTGACCGCACGCACCTCCACCGCGGCCAAGGTCGAGGGCCTGGATGCGGGCGCGGACGACTACATGACCAAGCCCTTCGAGGCCGACGAGCTGCTCGCAAGGCTCAGGGCGCTCACGAGAAGGCGCGGGGACGTCCTGCTTGAGCAGGTGTCCTTCGCAGACATCACCCTCGATCTGACGACGCACGACCTGAGCTGCGGCGAGTCAGCGGTTCACCTCTCGGGCAAGGAGTATGAGGTCATGAGGATTCTCATGAGCTCCAACACCAGAGTCGTCTCAAAGCACGACCTTCTCGCACGCGTCTGGGGAGACACGGACGCCTCGGAGAACTCCGTGGAGGCCTATGTCTCCTTCCTGCGCAAGAAGCTCGCCCACATCGGCTCCAAGGTGCAGGTCACGACCCTCAGAATGCTAGGCTATCGTCTAGAGGTACTCGGCGAAATGTGAGGTAGCGCGTGCTCGCCCGGCTCCGAAGAGAGTTCATAGCAATCACCATGCTTCTTGTTGGGCTCGTGCTCATAGGCGTGCTCGGCATGACGCTCTTCACAAACGCCATGACGCTCCGCTCGGTGACCACAAGAATCCTCTCGAAGGCGATAGCCGGCGACATCACTTCCGCGCAGATCGGAGACACGACTGGTGAGCGCAGCGCCGAGGTAATGCTCGCCGTTGTGGTCGACGTCCGCAGAGATGGAACAACCACGATCATCGGAGACTCCCCCCTCGAAATCTCCCCGGAGCGCCTCGAAGCCGTGATCGAGGAGGTGCTCTCCGCATCAGCCGACACGGGAGAGTGCGAGGAGTACCCGATTTCATGGGAGCGGGCAGAGCGGGCCTGGGGCATGCGCATCGCCCTCGTGGACACCTACGCGAGAGACGCCGCCCTCAGGTACCAGGCATTCAACGGAACGGTGATCTTCTTTGTGTCGATGCTCGCGCTCTTTGCCGTGTCCTACATCCTGTCGGGATGGGCGCTGAAACCGGTCGAGCGCGCCTGGGCTCAGCAGCATCGCTTCGTCTCGGATGCGTCGCACGAGCTCAAGACGCCCCTGACCGTTATTCTCGCCAACATGGAGATCCTCCAGAGGCAGGAGGGGGTCGATCAGGAGTCGAGACGATGGGTCGAGAGCACCATCGACGAGGCTGTCCACATGAAGCAGCTCGTCGAGGAGTTGCTCACGCTCGCACAGGCGGACGAGAGGACAGCCTCGGGGCAACCCTCAAAGTCAGACGTGGAGCCCATTGACGCCTCGAGCGTCGTTGAGGGATGCTGCCTGGAATTTGACCCGGTAGCCTTTGAGAGGGGCTGCTCCATTGAAGAGAGCATCGACTCCGGTGTGACCGCGCGCATCGAGCGTAGTGCCTACCAGCGCGTCATTCGGACGCTTCTGGATAACGCAACCAAGTACGCCCCAAAGGACACCACGGTCCGAGTCAGCCTCGCGAGGGACGGAAAGAGGTCGAGGCTCGTCGTAAGCAATCTCGGCGAGGTGATTCCTCAGGAGGATCTCGAGCACCTGTTCGACCGCTTCTTCAGGACCGATCGCGCTCGGGAGAGACGGGGTGAGGGGGGATTTGGCCTAGGCCTCGCGATCGCTCACAGCATCGTGGTCTCCTACGGTGGGACGATTCAGGCGACCTCGAGTATCGAGGAGGGCACCTCCATCACCGTGACCCTGTGACCCGGAGCACCCAAAGCCCGCCTTGACCTAGAAGTCAGCCTTGTTCATCGGTGCGGTTCCCGTGGTCTCCCCCTTAAGGCGATACTCTCGGCCGTAACCCACCACCCCGTCACCGAACTTGTCCCTCAGGGCGTCAGTCACGCGTCCCAGGGCGGAGCGGTCGCGCTCCTCCCGCGACGCACCCTCTGGCTCATCGAAAAGGGCAAGCTGCACGTAGGGGTCATCGTCAAACGAGGACACGGCAACGCCGACGAGCCTCACCGCCTCGCCCTGACGCCAAACCTCGCCGAGGAGCCTGGTGGCGAGGCAGCCGATGACCCGACCGTCGTCGGTCGCATGAGGGAGCCCGCGCTGGACGCTTCTCGAGCGTGAGAAGTCAAACTTGAGCTTGAGCGTGACGGTCCTCCCCTTGAGGCCCTTCTTCCTCAGGCGGCGGGCAACCATCTCGGAGATGGTGGAGACGGCAGCGACAAGGTCCTTCTCCTCAGTGAGGTCATGTGAGAAGGTTCGCTCGTTGGAGACGGACTTGACCTCGTCTTCGGCCGCCGCCTCCCTGACCCCGCTCCGCTCGAGGCCAGAGGCCCGTAGCGCCATCCGAGGTCCCAGAACGCCAAACTCGCGCTCGAGCATCTCCGAATCTGAGCGCGCGAGCTCACCGAGCGTGTGAATTCCCATGCGCCGCAGGCGCTCCTGGGTGGCGGGCCCCACGCCGCTCATCTTACCAACCGGAAGAGGCGCGAGGAACGCCGCCTCGGTCCCAGGGGGGACCACCGTGAGCCCACGCGGCTTCTCTCGCTCGGATGCGATCTTGGCAACCGTCTTGTTGACGCCGAGTCCGATGGAGCAGGTCACCCCGAGCTCAGCCACACGCTCACGTATGCGCGCGCAGATCAGGACAGGGCTCTCCTGCGAGAAGCGGCCGGGGGTGACGTCGAAGAACGCCTCGTCGATGGATACCTGCTCCACGAGCGGCGTCTCATCGACGAGAATCGCCATGACGGCAGCGCTCATCTCCTTGTAGCGGGCATAGTGGCCGCTGGTCCAGATTGCCTGGGGACAGAGTCGCCGCGCGGTCGCGGACGGCATGGCGGAGTGAACGCCAAAGCGACGCGCCTCATACGAGGCAGTCGACACCACTCCGCGCCGGTCCGCAGAGCCTCCGACGATGACAGGCTTACCGCGCCACTCGGGGTGGTCGAGCTGCTCGACGGAAGCGAAGAAGGCGTCGAGGTCGAGAAGGCCGATGGCGGGACCCTCCCATCGAGCCAGAGGCGTTGCAGAATCGATGGCCTCCGCCGGCGGCACGTCTATTCCCCGAGATCGAGCTCAACGCGCGGAGCGTCACCCCAGAGCGTCTCAAGGCGATAGAAGTCCCTCGTCTCCCTCCTGAAGACGTGGACGACGACCGAGCCGTAGTCGAGGAGAACCCATGAGAGGCCCTCCCTGCCCTCGCACGAGAGTGGCGAGATCCCGCAGTTGGCGCTGACCTTCTCGCGAACCTCATCGACGATCGAATCTACCTGGCGAGCGTTCTCCCCCGTTGCTATGAGGAAGTAGTCGCACACGTCCGTCTTTGAGGAGAGGTCGAGAAGAACGATGTCGCTCCCCTTCTTAGAGTCCGCGGCGAGCGCGGCCACCTTGGCGATCTCGAGTGGAGTGCAGCCCATGTGATTTCCTAACCTTTCTTGCGATGCCTCCTGGCGGAGAGGGCGTTATAGACTTCGATGGTCCTGGGATAGAGGTAGCGCCCGCTCTCGATAACGTAGACGATTCCCCCGGTAAAGGAGTCCCAGAACAGGTCATCGAGCGAGGCCTTCCCCACAAGAGACCTAACGCGCTCGATGCCGGGAGAGGAAGGGCGGAGGGGCTCGATTCCGTCTGCGACGAAGAGGACCTCGTCAAGCGGGCTCATGTCTGCGCACGCAGAGGTGTGAACGGAGATGGCATGCCACACGGCCGGGGGGAGCTCGGGATAGCGCTCCGGGAGCACCTCAGCAGCGATTCTCCCATGCAGAAGCGAGTGGACGAGCTCGAGCTCTACGCCCATGTCGATACCGAGCTCCTTAGCATGGGTGAGCTGTTCCGACACGGAGCAGGCCTTCTCCCAGTCATGCAGGAGGCCGGTGACGCGAGCGAGGAAGGGGTCCACGCCATACGTCACGGCAAGACCCTCCGCGCAGCGAGCCACAGAGAGGGAGTGCGCGAGACGGCGCGGCTTGCTGGAGAGATGCTCGGTCACATCACTCTTGACGCGCGCGAGAAGCACCTCCTGCGCGGCGCTGTAGCGAACCTTGGCCTTCTTCTTCCCCATCAGGCGACCACCTCACTCGTCTGGCCATACCGGCTGCGCGAGGCGCCGTAAAGGCCGTGCTTGTGCAGGTATCCGGTGACCTGGTCTGGAGTGAGGTAGCGCAGGCTCTGCCCGGCGGTGACGCGCTCTCGGAGATAGCTCGACGAGATGGCGAGAGCGGGAACGGAGAGATAGGTCACGTCAAAGTCGAGCCCCGAGGCAGCGATGGCATCCCACGCCCGATCGAGGTCGTACCCGGGCCTCGTCGCAGCAACGAGGTGTGCCAGGCGCGCGATGTCCTCGGCATCTCGCCATGAGACGATCTCGGTGATGGCGTCCGCTCCGGTGATGAAGTAGAACTCAACGTTCTCGGGGTAAAGCTTCCTCAGAAGGCGCAGCGTGTCAGCCGTATACGTGACACCCTCGCGGTCGATCTCAAAGCGGGAGGCAACAAAATGCGGGTTGTCGGCCGTCGCAAGGAGCGTCATGGCAAAGCGTTCCTCACCGGATGTGACCCGCTTGTCCTGTTTGAAGGCAGGGCGCCCCGCCGGCATGAAGACGACAAGGTCGAGTCCAAGATCGTCGAAGGCCTGCTCGGCGGCAACGAGGTGACCGTTGTGAATGGGGTCGAAGGTGCCTCCCATGATTCCGAGCCGGTAACGACGGCTCTCGTCGGTCCCGAGGACGGGAAGGTCGTTGTCACGTAGGAGCGAGGCGTCAACCGTCATCTGGTCTGCCCCTCTCCCCGTGCGAGGAACTTCGTGGTTGTGAGGGCGGCGGCGCCCATGGGGCCGCGAGCGTGCAGCTTCTGCGTCGAGATGCCAATCTCAGCGCCCAAGCCGAAGACGCCGCCGTCGGTGAATCGCGTCGACGCATTTGCATACACCACCGCGGCGTCCACCCCTGCGAGGAACTTCTCGCACGCGTCGTAGGAGTCGGCGACGATGGCCTCGGAGTGCCCGGTGCCGTAGCGGTTGATGTGGGCGATCGCCTCATCCACGCCTGAGACGACGTGAACGCTGATCTCGAGTGCCAGATACTCCGTGCCCCAGTCGGCCTCGGTCGCCTCCACAAGGTGAGCGACCACGACGTCGCGCCTCTCGCCTTCGAGTAGGTCGGCAGCCGAGAGCGCCTCGGGGTCGGCGTGGATGAGCACGTCGGCGGAGGCGAGCTCAGAGAGCAGGACAGGGAGAAACTCCCTGGCCACGGAACGATCGATGAGCAGCGACTCGGCCGCATTGCAGACGCCGACGCGTTGAGTCTTAGCGTTCATCAGGATGGCGCGTGCCTTGGCGAGGTCCGCGGAGGAGTGGACGTAGATGTGGCAGTTCCCCGTACCCGTCTCGATCACGGGGACCTTGGCGCCCTCCACGCAGGCGCGGATCAGCGAAGCCCCGCCGCGCGGGATGAGCACATCAACGAGGCCGGTGGCACCGAGAAGCTCCGCGGTCTGGGTGTGCTCGGCGTCATCGTCAACGTACTGAAGGGCGTCGACGGGAAGACCCGCCTCCTCAAGCGCAGAACGGCACGCCGCGGCGATGGCGAGACAGGACTCCCGAGCGGCAGACCCGCCCTTGAGAACGCAGGCGTTGCCGGATCGCACGCAGAGGCCAAAGGCATCGGCCGTGACGTTCGGGCGCGCCTCGTAGATCATGGCGACGACGCCGATGGGAACCGTGACCTGCTCGATCCTGAGCCCGCATGAGATGGTCGAGCCACTAAGGACGCGGCCGAGGGGGTCATCCTGGCGAGCGATGTCCTCGAGCGACTGGGCGATGGCCTCAATCCTTGCGGCGTCGAGCATGAGTCGGTCCTGGAGCGCGAGGCTCATGCCGCCCCTTCTCGCCCGCTCCAGGTCGAGGGCATTTGCGGCGACTATCTCGTCCGAACGCTCGCGAATGCGTGTGGCGGCGAGCGTGAGCGCACGCTCGCGCACCTGACGAGATGCCCGACCAATGACCGGGGCTGCCGACTTTGCGCGTGTTGCCTTCGCTCTTGCCTCAGACATTGCTCTCTCCCTCCTAGAAGACGAGAAGATCGTCTCTGTGCACTGCCGGCTGGGCGCGATCGGACCCAAGGAAGCGCGCGATCACCTCGAGTTTTACGCCACGCACCTTTGCCATGTCCTCCGAGGAGTAGCGTGCGATCCCGCGACCGATGATGTCACCTGTAGAGGTTCGCACGTTCACCACGTCGCCCTCTGAGTAGTATCCCATTGTAGAGACTATGCCGACCGGGAGGATCGATGCCCCACGTTCCAGAACGGCGGCAGACGCTCCCTCGTCGAGCGTAATCGTTCCCCGCGGTACCTCGGCAAGGCCAATCCAGAGCTTTCTGCCCCCCTCGTGCGGGGAGCCCTTGGGCGCCTCGAACCTCGTGCCGACTTGCTCGCCGCACACTACGTCGAGAAGGACGCCCTCGCGTCGCCCGCGGCAGATGACGGTGGGGATGCCCGCGGCGAGCATGGCACGGGCAGCGCGAAGCTTGGAAGACATGCCGCCGGTTCCGTACGAGGTCCCGGCGCCGCCCGCGCGAGAGCTCAGGTCCTGATCGACCTCCTCGACGCGTTCGATGAGCGTGGCCGTTGGGTCCTCCTGCGGGTTGGAGGTGTAGAGGCCGTCCACGTCGGAGCAGATGATATAGAGGTCCGCGCCCACGAGAGCGGAGACAAGGGCGCCGAGCATATCGTTGTCGCCGAAGGCAAACTCAGCGGTCGAGACGGTGTCGTTCTCGTTCACCACGGGAACTGCTCCGAGCTCGAGCAGACGAGTCAAGGTGGTCCGCGCGTTGAGGAAGGCGTCACGGTCCATGACGTCCCGCCTCGTGAGAAGCACCTGGGCGCAGGGGATGCCGTAAGTGGCGAGAATATCGGCGTATGCCTGGGTGAGCCGAGCCTGGCCGGCGGAGGCGCACGCCTGAAGCGTACCCATGTCGGTAGGGCGCTCGGAGAGGGAGAGGACCTCACGTCCTGCCGCGACGGCGCCCGAGGAGACGATGACGACCTTGACGCCCTCGCCGATGAGCGTGGCAACCTGATCGCTGAGAGACGAGATGAACCCTCCGTCGAGAGAACCCGACTCGTCGACCAGAGTCGAGGAGCCGATCTTGACGACAACAAGACGGGCTTCGCTCACCTACTCCTCATCCTCCCCCGCAACGACGATGTCATCAGAATCCCCAACCTCGTCAAAGTCATCATCCGAGTCGGCGCCCTGGAAGGTGAAGGCAAGCTCGAGAATCCTGACCTCGTCACCATTGACCGCGCCGGCCTTGGCAAGGGCAGCGTCGAGTCCGCAACGGTCGAAGCGATGCTGCAGATAGGCAACGGCCTCATCGTTCTCCCAATCCGTCTGGATGACCATGCGCTCGATCTGGACGCCCCGGACGCGCCAGGCATGGCGCTCCTCGCGAGTGACCTCGATGCGCCTCTCGCGCCTCTGACGCTCTCGCTCCCAATCCACGCTCAAGTCAGGGGCGGCCTCTGCTGCCGAGGCGGCCTCGGAGCGCAGGCGTGCGACCTCGGCGGCGCAGGAAGAGACGAGCGCCTCGAGGCCGGCGCCAGTCGCCGCCGAGACAGCAAAGAACTCGTGCCCATCCTCAGCCGCACAGGCACGCAGGCGCTCGATGGCATCCTCGACGCCCGGAAGGTCACACTTGTTTGCTACGACGATCTGCGGGCGCTCGGCGAGCTCAGAAGCGTGCGCGGCAAGCTCAGCGTTGATCGTACGATAGTCCTCTACGACGTCACGACCCTCATAGCCGCCCGTGACGTCAACGACGTGGAGGATGAGGGCGGTTCGCTCGATGTGCCTCAGGAACTGGTGGCCGAGTCCCCTTCCCTCACTCGCCCCCTCGATGAGGCCGGGGACGTCAGCCACGACGAAAGACTGCCCACTCTTGGCGCGCGCGACGCCGAGGTTTGGAACGAGCGTGGTGAACGGGTAGTCCGCGATCTTGGGCCGGGCGGCGCTGATGCGGGCGATGATGGAGCTCTTGCCAACAGACGGCATGCCAACGAGCGCAGCGTCCGCCATGAGCTTCATCTCGAGCTCGATCCAATGCTCTCGAGCAGGCTCGCCCTTCTCGGCAAACGCGGGCGCCCGGCGAATCGAGGTGACGAAGTGAATGTTGCCGCGACCGCCGGCACCGCCCGGCGCAACCACGACGCGCTCGCCGGGACGCGTGAGATCGGCAATCTCATAGACAGGAGCCTGGGTGGCAGCTTCGAGCTCTCGCACGACGGTGCCAACGGGCACGCGAAGCACGAGGTCCTCGCCGTCGCGACCGTGACGGCGTGCACCCTGGCCATGCGTTCCCCGCTCCGCCCGGAAGTGATGCTTGTAGCGGTAGTCAATCAGAGAGGACAGCTGCGGATCGGCCTCGATGACAACGTTGCCGCCGCGACCACCGTCACCTCCGTCGGGGCCTCCCTTGGGAACAAAGGCCTCGCGCCGGAAGGACATGCAGCCCGCGCCGCCGTCGCCGCCCTTGACGTTGATGTGAGAAAGATCGGTAAAGGTGTTCTCCACGTGCACTCCTTTGGTAGAGCTCAATGGTACGGCAACGGCCCCGCAGCGTCCAACACGGCTTCACAAGAGCGCTCGACAAACAACCTATGACGTTCAGCGCTTGACGATTCACGGCTCGTCTCGGCCATGTCGGCATGTGGGCTTGACGAAACGAGGCTCGTCTCAGCATCAACAGCAAATACGGCTGAGACGAGCCTCGAATCGTCAAGCAAACCCATATTTAGGCTGAGACGAGCCTCGTTTCGTCAAGTAAGCTCAGTCCAAGACTGAGACGTAGCCCAGTTCATCAAGCCCAAACATACCAAGGCTGAGACGAGGGTCCTTACGAATAGCGCGTCTAAAACAAAACCCCGCGCCCAGGGACGCGGGGTCGAGACGATCTATGAGATCGAGCACTAAGCCTCACGGACGTGAACGCGGTGCTTGACGCCCTTGGTGAACTCAACGGTGCCGGCGGTGAGGGCGAACAGGGTGTCGTCCTTGCCGATGCCCACGTTGTCACCGGGGTGAATGTGGGTGCCGCGCTGACGGACGAGAATCTCGCCGGCCTTCACGAACTGACCGCCGTAACGCTTGGTGCCCAGGCGCTGGGCGTTGGAATCGCGGCCGTTACGGGACGAGCCGAGACCTTTCTTGTGAGCCATGGTATGACCTGCCTTCTCTAGAGCGAGGAACGAGAGTTACGCGGGAATCTCAACGACCTTGATCTTCGTGAGGTTCTGACGATGACCGTTGGCGCGGTGATAGCGCTTGCGCTTCTTGAGCTTGAAGACGAGGACCTTCTCACCCTTGAACTGCTCAACGACCTCGGCGGTAACGGTCTTGCCCTCGAGGGGGGCGGAGCCAACGATGGTCTTGGTGCCGTCGTTCACGAGAAGGACGGGAAGCTCAACCTTCTCGCCAGGCTGCGCGTCGAGCTTCTCGACGTCGATGACGTCGCCCTTGGCAACCTTATACTGCTTGCCCCCAGTTGCTACGATTGCGTACATGTGCGAAACCCTTCATTGCTGGCTGAATGCAACAGTTGCTTATATTACTAGCAGCGTCTTG